>JAEWHT010000402.1 GCA_023387695.1 Pseudomonadota bacterium
TGTCAGGGTCTCCCTTGGCGAGGCATAAGATGGGCCTGTCGCTTTGGGAGGCACGAAACGTGCCAAAAAATGAGGCTTAAGGCTTCAAAGTTTCCACAAAATGCTTGATCGCCGCGAGCACCGGCTGCTGATCGCCGGCGAAAAACCAGTGATCGTGGCCGTCGAGCTCGACGAATTGCGCGCCCTTGATCCGGCTCGCCACGTCGCGGCCGGCGGCGATCCGCACCGCCTTGTCGTCGCGCCGGTGCAGCACCAGGGTCGGCACGGTGATCTCTGGGAGCAGCTGCCGCACATCAGCATTGCGAAACGCCTCGAGCACCGCCGAGATGCCGCCGGGGCTGGAGGCCGCACGCAACAGCCCCGCCCACCAGGCGCGCGCCTGCGGATCGTCAGCAAGACTCGGCGCGAAGGCTTCGATCCCGACCGGACCGCCCCATTGTGCGATGAGATGTTTGCTCCAGGCATCATACTGGCTGGCACGCAGCGCATGCGGATAGTCTTCCGCCCAGCACCCCTTGGCCAGCGCGCCAAACAAAATGAGACCGGCGACGCGACTGGGTTGATCGACCGCAAACTTGACGCAAGCCGGCCCGCATTCCGAAGCACCAAACAGCACGACGCGGCGCGACTGCGCAGCTCGCAGCACCGTGCCGATATCCTCCGCGGTGACATCGATGTTCGGCGCCGACCCGACGCGGTCGGACAGCCCGATGCCGCGGCGATCGAAAACAATGAGGCGCCCGAGCTTCATCAGTGACGCCAGAAACGTCCGGCTCGCGGGATGCTCCCAGACGCGTTCCACATGTGACACGAAGCCGGGCATGGCCAGGATATCGAACGGTCCGTCGCCGTAGGTCTGATACGCCAGATGCACGCCGGCGCCCTTGACGTAGCGCGTCGTCGGCACCGCCTGCGGCGCGACAGCGGGACTCATCAGCGCCTCGGTCTCGGCCTCCGGCGCGACGCCAAGCTCGTCGCGCAGCCGCTGCGTCAGTGCTGCGTGATGCCGCTCGGCCGCGCTGCGGTCGCCTGACAGCAGCAGGCTGCGGATCAGATGCCTTCCATAGACCTCGCTGAGTGGATCCAACTCCACCAGGCGCCCCGCATAAGCAGTCGCGGCAGAATGATCGCCGGCGGCATTCTTGTCCTGCACGAGACGCTCCAGCGCATGCACGAGCCGCCCCCGCAGCGCCTCGCGGCGAAAGAATGCCCAATCGTCAAACTCAGGAGAGTCCTCCGGCGAGAAGCCAGCGAGGAAATCAGCCCGATAAATCTGACTGGCCTCTTCAAACGCGCCACGGTCGCACGCGGCCTCGAACTGATGAGAGTCGACCGAGAGCGCGATCGCCGGCGACAACCGCACGCTGGTGCGGTCAGTCTCGAACACCGGCTCGCCGAGTGCGAGCTCAATGCGATGCAACAGGCGCCGCAAGCGCGTGAGCCCAGTCGCGCGGTCGGCCTCGGACCACAACTGCGTCGCGAGCACGTCCCGCGCCACAGTGCTCTTGGCTTCCGCGAGATAGACCAGCAGTGCGAGACCCTTGCGCAAGGCCAGCTTGATCGGGCGGCCGTCGGCATGGACCTCGGGGAACCCGAACGTCCCGAGCGAGAAAGCCGTCATGCAATCCTTCCTCCGCTTGGGGGACGCACAGGGGACGGTCGAGCGGTAGCCATCGGAGCAAACCGAGCCTCATCGCAAGCCGGCGAGTCAGGCTCCTGCATGCGGCACCGCCGTATCCTGCACAATAGGAAAAAACATGGTCTCGCGCCTTCTCATCCTGCTCTACGCTCTCGTGAGCTACGCCCTGTTCACGTTCTCATTTCTCTATGCGCTCGGTTTCGTCGGCAATTATGTCGTGTCCAAGTCGATTGACATGTCAATCGACGTCGGCGGTTCTTCGAATTTGAGCGAAGCCCTCGTCGTCAATCTGCTGCTGATGAGCCTGTTCGCCATCCAGCACAGCGTGATGGCGCGCCCCGGCTTCAAACGATGGTCCGCCAAATTCCTCGCCGCGGCATGCGAGCGCAGCACCTATGTGCTTCTCTCCAGCCTGATCCTCCTCTTGCTATTCTGGCAGTGGCGCCCGATCCCGACTGTGATCTGGCAGACGGACGGATTCATCGCGTGGTCGCTGACCACTATGTATTGGCTCGGCTGGCTGCTCGCGTTCGCCTCGACCCATATGATCGACCATTTCGATCTGTTCGGCTTGCGCCAGGCCCTCGACGCGTGGCGCGGGACGAAGACGCCGGGTCAGTCATTCCGGACACCGCTGCTCTACAAGATCGTGCGGCATCCGCTGATGCTTGGCTTCCTGCTCGCGTTCTGGGCGACGCCCGTGATGACCGCAGGCCATCTGTTGTTCGCACTCGTCAACACCGCCTACATCCTGGTCGCGCTCCAATTCGAGGAGCGCGATCTGATCGCCGAGTTCGGCGCGACCTATCAGGACTATCGCCACCGCGTTCCCATGCTGCTGCCCCGTGTTTTCGGAGCGCGCCGATGAAAGCTGTCTTGTGCAATACGTTCACTGGCCCTTCGGATCTGCGCCTCGGTGAGATCGACGCGCCAAAGCCCGCGGACGACGAGATTCTGATCGACGTCCATGCTGCCTCCGTCAGCTTCATGGACCAGTTACTGGTCTCCGGCCTCTACCAGATGCGGCCACCCCTGCCCTTCGTGCCCGGCACGGAAGCCTCCGGTGTCGTCGTCGCTGTTGGCGAGAAGGTCACGGCATTCGCTCCCGGCGATCGCGTGGCCTGCAGCAGTTGGACCGGCGGCTATGCCGAACGGATGATCGCCAAGGAGTCCAAGAGCGTGCGCCTGCCTGATGGCGTCACGTTCGAGGCCGCGGCGACGGTGCTGCACAATTACGGCACAGCCTATTATGCGCTGGTCGAGCGCGCGCGGGCGCAAGCCGGCGAGACCATATTCATCACCGGTGCCGCCGGAGGCGTTGGACTTGCCGCCGTCGATCTCGCCCGGCATCTGGGCTTGCGCGTGATCGCCGGTGTCGGCTCTGACGAGAAGGCCGCGCTGGTGCGCAGCTATGGCGCCGGCGAGGTCATCAATTATCGCAACGAAGATCTGCGCGACCGCGTCAAGTCGGTCACGTCAGGACGCGGCATCGATATCGGCTTCGACATGTTCGGCGGCGCGATCCTCGAGCAGATGGCGCGACTGATGAACTGGGGCGGGCGGCTGATGCCGATCGGCTTCACCAGTGGCGAAATTCCCTCGATCCCGATGAACCTGCCGCTTCTGAAGAACTATGCCATCATCGGCGTCTTCGTCGGCGCCTGGGCGGAGAGATTTTCCGCTGAGGCGGCGCGCATGAACAACACGCTGATGCAATTGCTGGCCGACGGGAAAATCCGACCCCACATCGATCGCATCCTCCCTTTGGAGGACGCGGCTGACGCGATGCGCGCCGTCGCCAATCGAACGGTTCAGGGACGAATTGTGCTCAAGATCCGATAGAGTGCGCGAGGAATGACAGGACAGGAAGGCACGAGTTGACCGAGATCATCATCGACAAGCGCTATTGCGGCCCACCGAACTCCGGCAATGGCGGCTATGTCTGCGGCCGGCTGGCCCAGCACATCTCTGGGGCTGCAGAGGTGACGCTGCGCGCGCCGCCGCCCCTGGACACGCCGCTCGATGCGGCTGCGACGAACGACGGCACATGGGAGCTTCGCGACGCCGCCAAAGTTGTCGCAATCGGACGTGCTGTGAGTGTCGAACTCGCGCGACTGGAGACAGCCAGCTTCGAGGAAGCCCGCGCCGCCGAATTGCTGACGCCGATCAAGCCGCACGAACATCCGCTGCCGACCTGCTTCGTCTGCGGCCCTGCAAGAGCTGAAGGCGATGGCCTGCGCATCTTCGTAGGCCCCCTGGAACGGCATGCGCACAAGCCCGTTCTCGCAGCAAGCTGGGTCCCCGATTCAGATCTCGCCGCCGCGGACGGCCGCATCGCGCCCGAATTTCTCTGGTCGGCCCTCGACTGCCCCACCGGCTTCGCCTCCAATTGCGATCCGCAGAGCAGCGCCATCGACAAGACGCCGCTGCTGCTCGGCCGGATGTCCGCCCGGATCGAAGACCGCCCGCGCCCCGGCGATCGTTGCGTCATCACAGCCTGGCCCACCGGCCGCGACGGCCGCAAGCGCATGGCCGAAGCCGCGCTGCATGATGAAGGTGGGGCGTTGCTGGCGGTGGCGAAAACCACATGGATCGCGGTTGATCGCGACGTGCAGCTCGGGCGATAGGTAACGGTCTATGCGCTACATCGACGTCCTGGAAAACCCCGCCGCCAGATGATCGATCAGCGCGCGAACGGCACGAGGCAGGCCTCGGCGCGTTGTGAAGACGAGATGCACCGTGCCGCGCTGGCCGCGCCAGTCTGAAAGCACGTGCACGAGCTTGCCTTGCGCGAGCGCATCGCGGCAGACGTGATCCGGCAGCAGCGCGATGCCGAGGCCCGCGACCGCCGCATCACGCACGGCACTGAAGTCACCACAGCCCATCCGCGGTTCGTGCCGGATAACGCGCGTGCGCCCATCGTCCGCCTCCAGATGCCATTCGACCAGCGTGTCGTCATCGGATGTCGCGAGCGTTGGAAGCGCCGCGATATCGTCGGGACTCCGCAGTCGGCTTGCCAATTGCGGGCTCGCGACGAGGATGCGCGTGGACGTGCCCAGCGACCGCATCGTGAGCGCAGCATCCCCCACAAGGGCGGATCGAACGCGCAGGGCCACATCGATGCGCTCTTCGATCAGGTCCACGGGCCGATCGACCGCGACGATTTGCAGGCGCACCTTGGGATAGCGGGCCAGGAAACTCGATGTCAGTCCGGAGATTTCTGCCACCATGCCGGTTGGACAGCTGAAGCGGATGCGGCCGTGGGGTTCGGCCTGGACTTCCGCCACGAGGGCCTCGGCCTGTTCGGCTTCAGCCAGGATGGCGCGGCAGCGCTCGTAGAAGGCCTGGCCCACCTCGGTGACGCGAAAACGTCGGCTGGATCGCTCGATCAGGCGGAG
The DNA here is from genome assembly GCA_023387695.1 of Pseudomonadota bacterium. Lineage (GTDB taxonomy): Bacteria > Pseudomonadota > Alphaproteobacteria > Rhizobiales > Xanthobacteraceae > Bradyrhizobium. Next base: position 5,038 of record JAEWHT010000402.1, read on the forward strand.
GCCGAGGCGCTCCTCGAGCCCCGCGATCCGCCGGCTCAGCTTGGACTTGGGCTCTCGCAAGGCCCGTCCGGCGGCGGCAAAGCCGCCGTGCCCA
>JAEWHT010000051.1 GCA_023387695.1 Pseudomonadota bacterium
CGCGCAATCCCGATTATTGGGGCCGTGATCTCCCGATCAATCGCGGGCTCTTCAATTTCGATGAGATCCGGCTCGACTATTATCGCGAAGCCAACGGCCAGTTCGAAGCCTTCAAGCGCGGTCTCTATGATTTCCGCGTCGAGAACGAGCCGTTGCGCTGGCACGAAGGCTACGATTTTCCGGCCGCCAAAAATGGCGATGTGATCCGCGACACCGTGAAGCCCGGCCTGCCGCAGCCCTCGGAATTCCTGGTGTTCAACACGCGCCGCCCGATCTTCGCCGACATCCGTGTGCGGCAGGCGCTGACGCTGTTGTTCGATTTCGAGCTGGTCAATCGCAACTATTTCTTCTCGCTTTATTCGCGCGTCGCCGGCTATTTCGCAGGCTCCGACCTCTCGGCCCATGCCCGCCCCGCGGATGCGCGCGAGCGTGAGTTGCTCAAGCCGTTCGCTGCGCAGATCCCGCAAGCCATCATGGATGGCAGCTATCGCCTGCCCGTCACCGACGGCTCGGGGCGCGACCGGACGACGCTGCGCGCTGCGCTCAAGCTACTGTCGGACGCAGGCTACGATCTCGACGGCACCGCGCTGCGCAACCGTCAGACCAAAGCGCCCTTCACCTTCGAGATGCTGGTGACGACGCGCGACCAGGAGCGCATTGCGCTCGCCTTCCAGCGCGACCTCAAGCGCGCCGGCATTGAAGCAAGCGTACGCGCGGTCGATCCCGTGCAGTTCGACCAGCGCCGGCTCGCCTACGAGTTCGACATGATCCAGAACCGCTGGGACCAGTCGCTGTCGCCCGGCAACGAGCAATATTTCTACTGGGGCAGCGCGGCCGCAGACAATCCGGGCACGCGCAACTACATGGGCGCCAAGGATCCCGCGGTCGACGCCATGATCAAGGCCCTGCTGGAGGCCCGTGATCATACGGACTTTGTCTCCGCGGTGCGGGCACTGGACCGCTCCCTGATCGCCGGCTTCTACACAATCCCCCTGTTTAACGTATCCGAGCAATGGATCGCGCGGTGGAATCGGATAGAACGACCATCGACCACCGCGCTCTCCGGCTACCTGCCGGAGACCTGGTGGTCGAAGGGTGAGCCTCAAGCCAGTCCAGCGAAGTGACGCCGTGAACCAGCCAGCCGTATCGCCGACGCTCGACACGCTGTTCCAGCGGACACTGACGCGGCAGCCGCACGCGCTCGCCCTGCTCGATCCCCTCAACAAATCCCGCGTCACCGGCCACCAGCCGCGACGGATGACTTACGCCGAGGTCGACACCGCCATCGAGGCGCTGTCGGCGCATTTCGTCGAATCAGGCCTGCCGGCCAATTCGGTGATCGCGATCCAGTTGCCTGCAACGGTCGAGTTCGTGTTGACGGTGCTGGCCGCGCATCGCGCCGGCCTCGTCGTCGCCGTGCTGCCGCTGCTGTGGCGGCAGGCGGAGCTCGCGGCTGCGCTGAATCGGACAGCGGCACGCGCGATCGTCACCATGAGCAAGGTCGACGGCGTCAGCTATTCCGACCTCGCGATGCACGCCGCCGCCGAGGCCTTCTCGATCCGCCACGTCTTCGGTTTCGGTGCCGACCTGCCCGAAGGCATGGCCTCGCTTGACGACGTGCTGGCGCGCCCGCCCGGCACCACGCGTGCGGTGATCCAGGACGGCCGCAAGGCGGCGATGATCTCATTCGATGTTACGGCAGAGGGCTTTCGCCCGGTGCCGCGGCCGCATTTCAGCCTGATCGCAGGCGCACTCGCGATGTCGCTGGAAGCCGACATCCAGCAGGGCGCAACCGTAATGGCGGCGTTCACGCCGATGTCCTTCGCGGGCCTCGCCTCGTCGCTTGGGGTGTGGCTGCTCTGCGGCGGCACGCTGGCGCTGCACCATCCGTTCGAGAGCGAGGTGCTGGAGCAACAGATCAACGAGCACGAATGCGACGTGCTGATCGCGCCGGCCCAGCTTGCGCTGCGGCTTGGCGATTCCAATCTGGCGGCGCGGATGCCGACCTTGCGCAACGTCATCGGCCTCTGGCGCGCGCCGGAACAGGTGGCCACGAGCGAAGCCTGGATCGCGCCGCATGCGCCGCTCACGGACGTCTATCTGTTCGGCGAGGCCGGCCTGTTCGGCGCTCGGCGCGGCGAAGATGGCGTGCCAGTTGCCGTGATGCCTGGGCCGCATGGCGCGCCGCGCGAGCAGTCCGGTTCCTCGATCGCCGGCGATATCCTGCTTACCCAGAAAGGCACGCTCGGCCTGCGCGGCCCGATGGTGCCGATTGCCGCCTACGCGCCGCCGCAGCCGGTCGGCGAGACGCTGACCGCGCAGCCGTCGCGCGATTATGTCGACACCGGCTATGCCGCGCGGATCGACCGCACCAACGGCGCAATCTGCATCACCGCGCCACCCTCCGGCATCATGGCCGTCGGCGGCTATCGCTTCCTCTCCAACGATCTGCAGGAATGGGCGCGTCGGCTCGGCCAGGGCGCGCTGCTGACGGCCCTGCCCGACCGGCTCTCCGGCCACCGCCTGGCGGGCCGGGCCCAGGACAATACCCGCGCCCGCGAGGCGCTCAGCGAACTCGGCCTTAACCCCTTGATGGTCGAGGCTTTTCGCGATCGCTCCGGGGCCGTCTAGGCACAGTTTTGCCTGGAACATTGACGCTGCATTAAGGCGGCCGGACTAGATTACGCGGAATCGTTTGCGTGATCAGAGTTTCCGAATGTCCCAGGCGGGCCCGATCCTCTTTGTGTCCAATGCCGAGCGCCCCGCCTTCATTGCGGCGCTGGACGAGGCCCGTCTCTTTCCTGTCGTCGACAGCGATTGGGCGAACGCTGCACGCGCCGTCGAGCAGGTGCAGCCGGCTGCGGTACTTGCCGTGATGTCCGGCGGGCACGAACCGCACATCGCGCCCCTCGCCAGGAAAG
>JAEWHT010000096.1 GCA_023387695.1 Pseudomonadota bacterium
ATCCTGATCTGTGCGTCGTTCTCGGTCACCGACGGCCGCAATCCATGGCTTGACGGTTACAACGAGATCCGCCGCCGCTGGTCGCCCGCAAAACTCTGGGAGGAAGCCGGCAAGGGCACGCGCACCCATCGCGACCTTCCCGCATTCTTTCGCGGCAGCGCCTTTGCACCCACCGAGCTTGTCGCGGTCGAGACCAACCACGAGGTCAGCGTGCAGGACCTGACACGGCGCGTGCTGACCTACTCGTCATCGTCACCGGACGCGTTGGGGGACAATGCCGAGGCGGCGCTGCGCGACATCGAGAGCCATCTGGCCGCGTTCAGCCGCGACGGCGCGGTCGCCGAGACCTTCGTCTCGACGGCTGAGATCGTGAAGCGCTAGGGGAATTGCCGCGAAACGGGAAGCAAGGCGATCCAGACAACGCCGCCGCAAGACTGGATCGCCCGCCCTTCCTCTTCCGCTCCTCAGTCCAGGCGAATGCGACGCGACCGTTCGCGCAGCCTCAACGTTGCAGCATTTGGTGCAGTTGCACTGAATGCGGTCGAGCAATCGTCGTCGTTCTCGCCATCGAGCATCGGAGCACCACAGTGCCGGCACATGCGCGCCGACAACGACGGCGCCTTGCCGCTCGCCACGGCCTGACGATAGCTCGTCAGATCGATGACGTTGCGGGGCGTCGTTATGTTTTCTTCAACCATGGTTGTTCCTCGCGGCTAACCCGCTGCTTATCGCAGACAAGTTTCGCACAAACGTTCAGCCCACCGCTCAAATTTTACCGGAGGAATTGGGGCGCGGCACACACATCACGGCGCAGCCGCAATGACGCTCTATTCTGCGACACCATCGGCCCTGTCTCTGCGACCGGCGTAAGGTCTCGGTAGCTATTTTTCGGAAGCGCCCGGCCCTACAGCCACTTCTTCCATTTGAAGAGCCAGTACGGGACGATCGCAGCACACACCATCAGCACCAGCGCGAACGGATAGCCGTGCGTCCATTCCAGCTCCGGCATCGACTTGAAGTTCATGCCGTAGATCGAGGCGATCAGCGTCGGCGGCATCAGGACAACGGCCATGACCGAAAACAGCTTGATGATGTTGTTCTGCTCGAGATTGACGACGCCGAGCATGGCGTCGAGCACGAAAGTGATCTTGCTGGAGAGATAGGAGGCGTGGTCGGTCAGTGAGGCGACGTCACGCTGCATGGTCTTGAGCTGCTCGCGCATGTCCTTGGACCATTTCACGCCCTCCACCACCGCGGAGAGGAACGTCACGACGCGGCCGATCGACACCAGGCTCTCGCGAACCTTGGAGGTCAGATCGCCCTTGCGGCCGATCGAGATCAGGATCTGGGAATACTGCTTGGCGTGGCCGTGGCGCTCGCTCTCGGGCTCGAAGATGTCGTGGCTAACCTGGTCGATCTCCATGCCGCAGCGTTCCAGAATGTCGGCGCAGCGGTCGATCACGGCGTCCAGGAGCTCCATCAGCACCATCTCGCCCGTGATTGCAGGGGTGCAGGACCGCGCCAGCTTGGCCTCGACCAGGGCGAACGGTTTTGGCTGGTCGTAGCGCACGGTGACCAGGCGGTGGTCGCCGAGGATGAAGGTCACCGCGGTGGTCCGGGGCATGTCGGTGTCGGAGTGGCACATCAGCGTCGCGGTCATGTAGCGCGCGCTGTTCTCGATATAGAGGCGGCTGGAGATCTCGATCTCCTGCATGTCCTCTCGGGTCGGGATTGCGATGCCCAGGAGCCGCTCCACGGCCTTGTCCTCAGCCGCGGTCGGGTTGACCAGGTCGATCCAAGGGGAATTCTCCGGCAGCGCCGCAAGATCCTCGACAACGGCCTTCTTCAGGGAGGACTCGGATGGAACGAACACAGAAAACATGAACCAACTCCGGAAGAGGGCCTGCGACAGAATGACTGCCCTTAGCGCGATTCTGACAAGTTGATGATGACAACCACATTAACGAAGCGTTTGCATTTGTGGCGGTGGCGTGGCCCAACTGTGGCACGAAATCGACAGCTGTGCTTTTCACGCCAAGAATCCAGCCTGCGAGTGCAAAACTTGCGGCAAAAAAGCCACAGGTTGGGTCTCGCAGCGCGGGATAAGCTCCTAAAAGCTGGAATTGTGGCGGATTTCAACGATAATGAAATCAACGGAGTCGAAGGCCTTGGGTGCTACGCTTAAGGACCTGCGCGGTATTTGTTTGATTGGAACCAAACCATGTCGTCGCTGAAAGTTATGTTGGGAATTCTGGCTGCCGGCTTCTTGCTGTCGGGCTGCATGCAGGGCACCCACTACGAAGCCACCAACACCCAGACCTTCAAGCCGAAGGACAAGGAGCTCCTTGCCAAGATCCGGTATGAGAATACGCCGGTGGCAGAGCCGTTCCGTCGCGCCATTGTCGACTATCACCGCAAGGAGTCGCCGGGCTCGATCGTGGTCGATTCCGACAACCACTACCTCTATTACGTGATGGATGGCGGCAAGGCGATCCGCTACGGCATCACCGTCGGCGAAGAGGCCATGGCCTGGTCCGGCATCGCCAAGGTCGGCAGCATGACCGAATGGCCCGCCTGGCACCCGACCCCCGGCGAGATTTCGCGCCTGGGCGTTCCGACCTTTGTCGCCCCCGGCCCCGACAATCCGATGGGCTCGCGCGCGATGTACCTGTACTCGGGCGGCAAGGACACGCTGTTCCGCATTCACGGCACCAACCAGCCTGAATATATCGGCGCTTCGATCTCGTCGGGCTGCATCCGCCTGACCAACGAAGACGCGATCGACCTCTACAGCCGCGTCAAGATCGGCACCATCGTCGTGGTGCTCGAGCCGAAGCATGGCGACTCGCCCTACAATTCGCGCCTCGCGCTGCAGGGTGGCGGTGGCTATAGCAGTTCCTACTAAAGGGAACTTGCCTCAGGCTTTTGAAAAGCGCCGGTTTCACCGGCGCTTTTTTGTTGCCGGCTTGCTCTTGCTGGAATCGGTTGCCGGTTTGTCCACCGGCGCCGCGGGAGCCGCGTTTTCCTGATCGTCGGCGCCTTCCTTGCCGCCCTCGGATTTGGCTGCGACCTCGCGCGGCGGCGCTTCCTCGGGACGCTCGGCGGGGAGCAGCGGCGCGACCTGGGGCAAGGGGTCCCAGACGTTCCACTGGCAGATCCGGTAGTCATTACGGCGCTGCGCGAGATCGAGGTGGATGTGGTCCTCGTGGTACCAATCGGAGCCCGGGCCAAGCACGGTGGAAAAGCGCGAGCAGACCGAATGCAGGACGCGCTCCCGGACATCGCGGGACATGGTTCGGTCGGTCAGGCCGATCGATTGCCCATTGGCGAGCTTGAGCGAACGGACGTCGAGCGCGTTGGCCTTGCCGTGCTCGGACAGCATCGCGCCGACAACGCGGTTACGACCGCGGCACTCGAAACTGTCGAAATTGTCGAGGTCGGTGATGGTCGAGCCGAGGCTCGTGGCCAGCGGCACCATGTCGGTGCGCACCCAATCCGCAATCGCCGATGCCATGGTGCAGCGAAGGATCGCCGCCGGTTTGACCGCGACCTTGCGCTTGTCCGGCAGCACGATCGCCTCCAGCCGCACCAGGTCATCGCCGCCGCAGGCGCCGGGACCGTGGATGTCAGGAATGGACGGCGCGACCGCAACCTCCTCGGTCAGCGCGAGACGGCAGGCCGAAAGCTGCTTCTCGGGCGGCGGCGCGGCCTCGGCCGGCTTGTTGGCGCCAGGCTTGTCCGGAGAAGGTCTATCCGGCGAAGGCTTGCCGTCGGCCTCCGGTGCAGGCTCGTCCGTTGCTTTGGGGGCTTCCTCGGGGCGCGGTTTTGGTAGCGGTATCTTCGCAGGGTGGGCGTGTGCCCGCGCCCGTGGTGTACCAAGACCAAAGATATCGAGCGGCCCAGCATAGTTTCGCGCATCGGCGGGCCCGGACTGCACGAGGAATAGCCCCAGCGCAGCGGTAACCATTGCCGCGCCAGCGGACATATTGCCGCGACAAGACCATTTGCGGCGAAAGTCCGGCAGGCTAAAACTCATGACAATTCTTTGGCCCTGCGCTGAGAGCGATAACGCGCCCAGCGACTTCTCGGAGGAACGTCTGAATGCTCGGTTTGATGCAAGATTGGCCCCTGCTCTGCCACCGGATCATCGAACACGCCGCCAAGATTCACGGCAATCAGGAGGTCGTAACGCGATCGGTCGAGGGACCGATCCATCGCACCACCTACGCCGAAATCCACCAGCGCGCGCTCAAGGTCTCGCAGGTGCTGGAGCGCGACGGCATCAAGCTCGGCGACCGCGTCGCCACGATCGCCTGGAACACCTGGCGTCACCTCGAAGTCTGGTACGGCATCATGGGCATCGGCGCCATCTGCCATACCATCAATCCCCGCCTTTTCCCTGAGCAGATCGCCTGGATCATCAACCATGCGCAGGATCGCATCGTGATGGTCGACCTGACCTTCGTGCCGGTGCTGGAGAAGCTCGCCGACAAGCTGCCGAGCGTCGAACGGTACGTCATCCTCACCGACAAGGCGCATATGCCCGAGACCACGTTGAAGAACGTCGTGGCCTACGAGGACTGGATCGCCGAGGCCGACGGCAAATTCAAATGGAAGGACTTTGACGAGAACACGGCAGCCGCGATGTGCTACACGTCGGGCACCACAGGCGATCCGAAGGGCGTGCTGTATTCGCATCGTTCCAACGTGCTGCACGCGCTGATGGCCAACAATGTCGACGCTCTCGGCACCAGCGCCTCGGAGACAATGCTGCCGGTGGTTCCGTTGTTCCATGCCAACAGCTGGGGCATCGCCTTCTCCGCACCCTCGCAGGGCACCAAGCTCGTCATGCCCGGCCCCAAGCTCGACGGCGCCTCGGTTTACGAACTGCTCTCCACCGAGAAGGTCACGCACACCGCCGGCGTGCCGACGGTGTGGCTGATGCTGCTCCAGCACATGACCGCCAATAATCTGAAGCTGCCAGACCTGAAGATGGTGATCTGCGGCGGCTCGGCGATGCCGCGCTCCATGATCAAGGCCTTCCTCGACATGGGCTCGAACGTCCGCCACGCCTGGGGCATGACCGAGATGAGCCCGATCGGCACCGTCGCTGCGCTGAAGCCGCCGTTCCAGAACGCGACCGGCGATGCGCGTCTCGACGTGCTGCAGATGCAGGGCTATGCGCCCTTCGCGGTCGAGATGAAGATCACCGACGATGCCGGCAAGGAGCTGCCCTGGGATGGCAAGACCTTTGGCCGCCTCAAGGTGTCCGGCCCGGCGGTCGCCAAGGCCTATTTCCGCCTCGACGCCAACATCCTCGACGAGGACGGCTTCTTCGACACCGGCGACGTCGCGACCATCGACGAGGGCGGCTATATGCGGATCACCGACCGTTCCAAGGATGTGATCAAGTCCGGCGGCGAGTGGATCTCCTCGATCGACCTCGAAAACCTTGCGGTCGGCCATCCGGCCGTGGCGGAAGCCGCCGTGATCGGCGTGTTCCATCCCAAATGGGATGAGCGGCCGCTGCTGATCGTTCAGCTCAAGCAAGGCCAGCAAGCGACGCGCGAGGACATCCTGAAATACATGGACGGCAAGATCGCCAAATGGTGGATGCCCGACGATGTCGCTTTCGTCGACGGCATCCCGCACACCGCGACCGGCAAGATCCTGAAGACCGCGCTGCGCGACCAGTTCAAGGAATATCGCTTCCCGAACGCAGCGGCCTAAAGCCCACGAACAACGCGACTTCGGAATCGGCCCCTGATCCTCAGGGGCCTTTTTCGTTTCCGGGTACGCGACCAAAGACGAATTGGAGCCGGCCCGACAGCTCCCTAATTTCGCGCCGAACGACAAGCCAATAAAGGAAACGCACAAGATGAAATTGTTTACGCTACGCATGCTGCCGTGGCTGCTGGCCGCGTCGATGGCAGCCATCACCGCCGCGAAGGCGGCCGATAACAAGGTCGTGATCGGCGACATCGACGATATGTCGGGTCTCTATGCCGACGTGATCGGCCCCGGCGGCGTCGAAGCGGCCAAGATGGCGATCGAGGATTTCGGCGGCAGCGTCCTCGGCAACAAGATCGAGTTCATGGTCTCGGACCATCAGAACAAGCCCGACGTCGGTGCGCAGAAATTCCGCGAATGGGCTGACCGCGACGGCGTCACCATGATCCTCGGCGGCTCGAACACCGGTGTCAGTCTGGCGATGAACAATGTCGCCAAGGAGAAGAAGATCCCCTTCATCGCGATCGGCGCCGCCGGTGCATCGCTGACCGGTAAGGACTGCACGCCCTACACCGTGCACTACGTCTACGACACCACGGCGCTGGGCAACGGTACCGCCAAGACCATGGTGAAGCAGGGTGGCAAGACCTGGTTCTTCCTGACGGCAGACTATGCCTTCGGCACGCAACTACAGGAAGCCGCCTCGAAGGTGGTCGAAGCCAATGGCGGCAAGGTGGTCGGCGCGGTGCGCGTGCCGCTCTCGACCTCCGACTTCTCCAGCTATCTGCTTCAGGCCCAAAACTCGGGTGCGCAAGTGCTGGGCCTCGCCAACGCCGGCAACGACTTCACCAACTCGATCAAGTCCGCCGACGAATTCGGCATCGGCAAGACGATGAAGCCGGCTGCGCTGCTCGCCTTCATCAGTGACATCCACAGCCTCGGGCTGAAGACCGCGCAAGGCCTCTATCTCACGACAGTCTGGTACTGGGATCTCAACGACAAGACCCGCGCCTTCGCCAAGCGCTACTATGAGAAGACCAAGCGCGAGCCGACCATGAACCAGGCGGGCTACTATTCGGCCACGATGACCTACCTGAATGCGGTCAAGGCTGCCGGCACGACCGATTCCGACAAGGTGATGGCCGAACTCAAGAAGATGAAGATCGACGACATGTTCACCAGCAACGGCAAGATCCGCGCCGACGGGCTGATGGAGCACGAGATGTACATCATGCAGGTGAAGAAGCCCGACGAATCCAAACAGCCCTGGGACTACTACAAGCTGGTACAGACCATGTCGGGCGAGGAAGCATTCGGAAAGCTGTCCGACTCGGCCTGCCCGCTGGTCACCCACTGAAGCCTGGTCCAGGTTCAAGAGCGACGTGAGAGGCGTGCCTGTCGGCGCGCCTCTCCCTGTTAGGGCTGGTCCGACGCAATGCGGCCCCCTCAAGCGGCCGCATTATTTTTAAGACCACGCGCACGAACTGGTTGCAGTCGTGCAAGCTACCCGCGAACCACCATACATACCCATCCGGGGCTCTCGGGCGCCATTGGGGCAATCGAGACTCCCCCGGTCTTCCACCAGTTCAGAACGGGGATAAACCGCTTCACAGCCAAGCGGAAAATGCGCTAGGTCAGCTTGCCCCGTCGCCCCTGCCCACGACGGCAACAGACACCGGTGATTGAACAGCATGGCCCGCAGGTTTTCCGCTCCCTATCAGACGGAGCCCGTGTCCAGCCTCGCGAGCTGGGCGCGCAATCTGGCCGTGTTCGCGGTGGTGGCGGTGGTGGTGTCGATCATCATCGTCCGCTTCGACTTCCTGGAGATGAAGCCGGCGCTGGCCACCTTCTTCGGTGGGCTCGCGATCGCGGCGCTGTCCATCCTGTTCGGCCTCGCCGGCTTTGCCGCCATCTGGCAGAACGGCTCGCGCGGTATGGCGCGCATCCTGCTCGCCTTCCTGATCGACGGCGCGATCCTCGCCTATCCCGCTTATCAGGCTCTGCTGTACCGCAAGCTCCCTCAAATCTACGACATCACCACCGACCCGATCGACCCGCCGCGCTTCGATGCGCTGTCGCGCCTGCGCAACGGCGACGGTACCAACACCGCCGTTTATGCCGGTCTCTATTCGGCTGAGCAGCAGCGTCAGTACTATCCCGACATCGAGCCGATCGAGCTCGAGATCCCCGTCGATCGTGCCTACGCGATCGCGCGGCAGCTCGTCATCAAGCGCAAATGGACCGTCATCGACGAACGCGAGCCGCAACCGCCGCGCCGCATGGGTCGCATCGAGGCGGTAGCGCGCACGCCGATCATGGGCTTTCGCGAGGATATCTCGATCAGGGTCTTGCCCGACGGCGACGATTCCCGCGTCGATATCCGCTCCGCCTCGCGCTATTTCGACAGCGATCTCGGCAGCAACGCTGCGCGCGTGACGAAATTCATCGACGATCTCAACACCGCAGCCGACGCCGATGCGTTGAAGCCGGTGAAGAAGACCCCGGTGGCGCCGCCGAAGGCGCCTGCCAAGACGGTGAAGAAATGACGGCGGGCTAGGCTAGCTCGCCATCCGATACGTCCCGCCAATCACGGGATCGCCGTCCGTCGCGACAACGCCACGCGCGACCAGATCCTCAAGATGCGCCAGCACCGAGTAGCCGGCGGCCGTCGTCAGCCGCGGATCGATGCCGATGTAGATCGCGCGCACCATGGTCGGGATATCAGTCTCGCCCTTTGCGAGGCGGTGCAGGATCGAGGCCTCGCGCGCCTTGCGGTGACGAATGAGAAAACGCACGAAGCGCTGGCCTTCCGGAATCTCCGGGCCGTGGCCGGAGAAATAGAGATCCTCCTCGCGCGCAGCGAGCCGGTCGAGCGATTCCATGTAGTCGATCATCGAGCCGTCGGGCGGCGCGACAATCGAGGTCGACCAGCCCATCACATGATCGCCGACGAAGTTGATCTTTCGCTCGGGCCACGCAAAGGCGAGATGGTTGGCGGTATGGCCTGGCGTCGCTACGGCCTCGAGCCGCCAGCCGTTGCCTTCGACGACGTCGCCATGGGCGATCCTGACATCGGGCACGAAGTCGCGGTCCGAACCGGATTCCGGATTGTGCTTCTCGCTCTCGAAGCGCGGACGCGAGGCGCGATGCGGGCCCTCGGCATAGACGGGCGCGCCGGTCGCCTGCTTGATCCGCGGCGTGTTCGGCGAGTGGTCGCGGTGGGTGTGGGTGACGAAGATGTGGCTCACCGTCTCACCCCTGACAGCATCGAGCAGCGCGGCCGCATGAGCCTCGTCATCCGGACCGGGATCGATGATCGCGACATTGCCCGTGCCGATGATGTAGCTGACGGTGCCGGTGAAGGTGAACGGGCTCGGATTGTTACAGAGCACCCGTCGCACGCCGGGGCGGACTTCCTCGACGACGCCGGCCTTCAGCGGAAAGTTGCGGTTGAACGGGACGTCGTCGTTGTCGGACATAAGACTTCCTATGCGTACCGCCCCACTCTTCGTCATACCCCGCGAAAGCGGGGTATCCAGTACGCCGCGGCGCCTGTGGCAAAGGCGAGGTCTCTGGGATACTGGATCGCCCGCTTTCGCGGGCGATGACAGCCGAGCAAAACAACGACCACGGAATCCGTGGCGCTCAGAAGAACGCCTGAATGCCCGTGATGGCACGCCCCAGGATCAAGGCGTGGACGTCGTGGGTGCCCTCGTAGGTGTTCACCGTCTCGAGGTTCTGCGCGTGGCGGATCACGTGATACTCGCCCATGATGCCGTTGCCGCCGTGCATGTCGCGCGCGGTGCGGGCGATGTCGAGCGCCTTGCCGCAATTGTTGCGCTTCACGATGGAGATCATCT
>JAEWHT010000115.1 GCA_023387695.1 Pseudomonadota bacterium
GTCATGGACTCATCTGCCAGCTTCTCCTTTGATTCCCCCGGCGATGCCGAACGCGCGGCTGAGCTTCGCCGCGTGAAAGCGCTGGCGACGCTGGTACTGGCCTCGACTTTTCTGCTGTTCATCGCCGCGAAATGGCTGCTGCCGGTGCATCCCGTGTTCGGCTTCATCGCCGCCTTCGCGGAGGCCGCGACCATCGGCGGGCTCGCCGACTGGTACGCCGTGGTCGCGCTGTTCAAGCGGCCGCTCGGCCTGCCGATCCCGCATACCGCGATCATCCAGAGCAATCAGGCTCGCATCGCCGACAAGCTCGGCGAATTCATCCAGGTCCATTTCCTCGAGGCCGGCCCGGTCGAAGCCAAGCTCAATGAGATTGATTTCGGCTCCTTCGTCGCGGACTGGCTGCGCGATCGCAAACGCAGTGATGACCTGGCGCGCTTTGCGCTGCGGCTGCTGCCGGAAGCCGTCTCTGCGACCGAAAGCTCCGGCCTGATGACCTTCATCATCCGCCGCATGTCCTCTCAGGTCCAGGCGATCGACCTCGCGCCGCTCGCCGCCGGCACGCTGCGCGGCTTCGTGGCGGAGGGGCGGCACCAGATCCTGTTCGACGATCTCCTGCGCGTGATGCACGAGACGCTGAACCAGAAAGAGACGATGGCAATGATCCGCGAGAAGGTTCGCGAGGAGTTGCCGACCTTGCTCAACCTCTATCGCGCGGACAAGTTTCTAGTGACCAAGATCGTCTCGTCCGCGACCGCCTTCTTCAACGAGGTGCGCAGCGATCCCAGGCATCCGTTCCGCGGTGAGTTCGACCGCATGGTGCTGAGCTTTGTCGATCGGTTGGGCACCGACCAAGCCTATATCGATCGCATCGACGGATTGAAGCGCGATCTGCTCGCGCGCCCGGAGCTTGCCGATCTCGCCCGCACGGTCTGGTCCAACGCGCGCTCCTTCATCGAGCGCAGCGCGTCCGGCGAGACCCAGGTGTTGCAGCATCATCTTGCCGGCATGTTCGTTTCGGCGGGCGATGCGCTCGCAGGCGATGCCGAGCTGCGAGGCGAGATCAACAAGGGCCTCGTGACTGTGCTGCGCAGCTTCGTCGCCGACCAGAAGAGCGGCGTATCGACCTTCATCTCCGACCAGGTCAAGGCGTGGGATATGGCGCAGCTGATTTCGCTGATCGAAATCAACATCGGACGCGACCTGCAATACATCCGTTTCAACGGTTCGCTGATCGGCGGCCTCGCTGGTCTTGCGCTCTACTCCGTAGAATTCCTGCTCCGATTGTTGTGACTTTTGCGTCACTCCCGTTAGCATTAACGGGCGGGCCTATTGTCGGCCTTCGCTTCTCCCGCTTGAATGTCCGGAACCGGACACCCAGCTGATTCATGTTGCGCTGCGGAACGTTCAAGAAGCCGGCGTATTGGAATTCATGCCCATTGCCGGCATCGCGGCCGGCGGGCTCTTCGGGAATTCTTGCCAAGGGGATCCATTGATGTCCGTTACTGCCCAGACGCTGCGTCCGCCGTCCCGTACTCTGATGTTTCTGGAAGGGCGCGCGATCCACGAGTTCGGCGCATTCCTCGGCGCGTTGCCGCTGCTGAGCCTCGCGCCGCGTGGCGACGGGCATCCGGTGCTGGTGCTGCCGGGCCTGGTGGCCTCCGACGTTTCCACGCGCGCGCTGCGCAGCTTTCTGACCAGCAAGGGTTACGCGGTCAGCGGCTGGCGCCAGGGCCGTAACTACGGCCTGCGCGAGGGTGTGCAGCACGCGATGGTCGATCTGATCAAGGAGCTCAGCGACAAGCACGGCCGCAAAATCAGCCTGGTCGGCTGGAGCCTCGGCGGCCTCTATGCGCGCCAGCTCGCCAAGATGATGCCGGAGCGCGTGCGTCAGGTGATTACGCTCGGCAGCCCATTTGCAGGCGATCCCCAGTCGACCAATGCCTGGCGCGTCTATGAATGGGCCAGCGGACGGAAGTCGGACGAGGTCGATCCCGAGTTCGGTGGTGAGCTCGCTGTCCCGCCGCCGGTGCCGACCACCGCCATCTTCAGCCGCACCGACGGCGTCTGCGCCTGGCAGGGCTGCATGGAGAAGACGGGCTCGCAGACCGAGAGCATCGAGGTCGAGAGCAGCCATTGCGGCATGGGCCACCATCCCGCCGTCGTCTATGCGGTGGCCGATCGCCTCGCGCAGAAGGAAGGCCAGTGGCAGCCCTTCGATCGCAGCGGCCTGCGCAGCCTGGTCTATCCCGATCCGCACCGGTAGTGCGCTTCTTCACCTCGCCCCGCTTGCGGGGAAGAGCGATCGCGGCCAACAGTCGTCATTCCCCGGCTTGTCCCGGGCATCCACGTTCTTTTCGCCAGCGAGACAAGGCGTGGATGGCCGGGTCAAGCCCGGCCATGACGTTGTGGAGGCCTTAGCGCGCTCCCTCTAAAACCGCGAGCTGCGCGTCAACAGCCCTCCATTGTCGCGCCCGCACCAAACGCGCTATGCCTCGCGCATGGCGCATCCGTTGTCTCGCATCATCGACCAGCTCAAGCGTGAGCCGTCACGCACGGGCTCCATCGTCATCACCATGTTCGGCGATGCCATCGTGCCGCGCGGCGGTTCGGTGTGGCTGGGTACGCTGTTGGCGTTCTTCGAGGGCCTCGATATCGACGGCAGCGTGGTGCGAACTGCGATGTCGCGGCTTGCTGCCGACGGATGGCTGACGCGCGAAAAGGTCGGCCGCAACAGCTTCTACCGGCTCGCCGAGAAGGGCCGCGAAACGTTCGAGGCCGCGACGCGTCATATCTATGATCCGCCGCCGTCGGACTGGACCGGCCGCTTCGAACTGCTGCTGATCGGCAATGGCGAGGACCGTGATGCCTCGCGAGAGGCCCTTCGCAATGCCGGCTTTGGCAGCCCGCTGCCGGGCGTATGGGTCGCGCCGTCAGGCGTGCCTGTGCCGGAGGAAGCGGCGAATGCCATCCGGCTCGAAGTCTCCGCTGAGGACGACAGCGGTCGTCGCCTGCTCAGCGCCAGCTGGCCGCTGGAGCGCACTGCGGACGCCTATCTGAAGTTCATGAAGACCTTCGAGCCGCTTCGCGCGGCGCTCGCGCGCGGTACGGAGCTGTCCGAGGCCGACGCCTTCACCGCACGCATCCTGCTCATCCACTATTACCGCCGCGTCGTCCTGCGCGATCCGCTACTGCCCGAAAGCCTGCTGCCGGCGGATTGGCCGGGCAGGGCAGCCCGCGAACTCTGCGGCGAGATCTATCGCGCGCTGCTTGCTCCATCCGAACAATGGCTTGATGGCCACGGAACCAACGAAAAGGGGCCATTGCCGCCGGCGCGGAAGCTCCTGGAACGGAGATTCGGAGCCTGATCTTTATGTTACAGAAATATCTTGCATGACGTAATTTTTGTTATATATTGCCTTCCAATAAAACGGGAAGATGCGCATGTATACCCAGGCGCTGAATACGGCCGAGACCGATGATCGCGGTCTCGAGGATGCGGCCAAGGCTGCACAGTTCCAGGCGCGCATCGATGCCGAAGAGCGCATCGAGCCGAACGACTGGATGCCGGCGGCCTATCGCAAGACGCTCACCCGCCAGATCTCCCAGCACGCCCATTCCGAAATCGTCGGCATGCTGCCCGAGGGCAACTGGATCACGCGCGCGCCGACCCTGCGCCGCAAGGCTGCGCTCCTTGCCAAGGTGCAGGACGAGTGTGGCCACGGGCTCTATCTTTATGCCGCCGCCGAGACGCTCGGCGCCTCACGCGAAGAGCTGGTCGATGCGATGCTCGCCGGCAAGGCCAAGTACTCCTCGATCTTCAACTATCCGACGCTGACCTGGGCCGACATCGGCACCATTGGCTGGCTGGTCGACGGCGCTGCGATCATGAACCAGATCCCGCTGTGCCGCTGCTCCTACGGTCCCTATGCGCGCGCGATGATTCGCGTCTGCAAGGAGGAATCCTTCCACCAACGCCAGGGCTACGAGATCATGCTGACGCTGTGCCGCGGCTCGGACGAGCAGAAGGCCATGGCGCAGGATGCGTTGAACCGTTGGTGGTGGCCGGTGCTGATGATGCTCGGCCCGCCCGACGCGACGAGCCAGCACAGCGACACCTCGACGAAGTGGAAGATCAAGCGCTTCTCGAATGACGAGCTGCGCCAGAAGTTCGTCGATGCCACCGTGCCTCAGGCGCAATATCTCGGCCTCACCATTCCCGATCCCGGCATGACTCAGGATGCCGACGGCCACTGGCGCTACAGCGAGATCGACTGGACTGAATTCAAGCAGGTGCTCGCCGGCAATGGCCCGTGCAACCGCGACCGCATGGCCGCGCGCCGCAAGTCGCACAACGAGGGCGCCTGGGTGCGCGAGGCTGCCGCTGCCTATGCCGCGAAGCGCGCGCAGCGTCAGACCGCGCAAGCTGCGGAATAAGGAGATCGATATGGCCACGCCGAACACGCCGCTGTGGGAAGTCTTCATTCGCAGCCGTAATGGGCTCGCGCACAAGCATGTCGGCTCGCTGCATGCGAGCGACGCGACGATGGCGCTGCAAGCTGCGCGCGATATCTACACCCGCCGCGGCGAGGGCCTTTCGATCTGGGTCGTTCCGTCGACCGCGATCACCGCGAGTGACCCCGCTGAGAAGGGCATGATGTTCGAGCCGGCGGAATCCAAGATCTACCGGCACCCCACGTTCTATGAGGTGCCGGACGAAGTGGGGCACATGTGATGCCCGCTGCAAACATCCAGGTCTCCGAAACGCCGCTGGTGCTCTACGCGCTGCGCCGCGCCGACGACGCGCTGATCCTCGGCCACCGTCTGTCGGAATGGTGCGGGCACGCGCCGATGATGGAAGAGGACATGGCGCTCTCCAACGTTGCGCTCGACCTGATCGGCCAGGCGCGCGAGCTCTACAGCTACGCCGCCAAGGCTGAAGGCAAGAACAACGACGAGGACAAGCTCGCTTATCTGCGCGACGTGCGCCAGTACCGCAATCTGCTGCTGGTCGAGCAGCCGAATGGGGATTTTGCCCAGACCCTGGTGCGCCAGTTCTTCTACTCCGCCTTCGCCGATCTCTATTGGCGAGCGATGATGAGCTCGCGCGACACGACGCTTGCGGCGATTGCCGCGAAGTCGGAGAAGGAGAGCGCGTATCATCTGCGCCACGCCTCGGAATGGATCATCCGCCTCGGCGACGGTACGGACGAAAGCCATCAGCGGGTACAGGCCGCGATCGATCATCTCTGGGCCTTCACCGGCGAAATGTTCGCCGTCGATGACGGCGAGCGCGCTTTGATCCATGCCGGTATCGCCATCGATCCCGGCACCCTGCGCGGCCGCTGGATGACGACGCTCTCCGATGTCGCAAGTGAGGCAACGTTGACGCTCCCGCAGAACGACTGGATGCAGCAGGGCGGCCGTTCAGGCAGGCACAGCGAGCATCTAGGTCATCTCCTGTCCGAGCTGCAATCGATGCAGCGCACCTTTCCGGGGCAGACATGGTGACCGTGCTGGACCGCAACAGCGAGCTGCGCCAGCGCGCCTGGGACGCAGCGGCGAGTGTCGTCGATCCCGAAATTCCAGTTCTGACCATTGCCGATCTCGGCGTGCTGCGTGATGTCGTTGTCGATGGCGATCGCGTCGAGGTCGCGATCACGCCGACCTATTCGGGCTGCCCGGCCATGAACATGATCGCGCTCGAAATCGAGGTCGCGCTGGAGCGCGCCGGCTTCCGCCATCCGAAAGTCCGCACCGTGCTGTCGCCGGCCTGGACGACCGACTGGATGAGCGAGGAGGGGCGCCGCAAGTTACGCGACTACGGCATTGCGCCACCGCAAGCCTCGAATTCGCGCCGTGCGCTGTTCGGCGAGCAGGCTGTAGCGTGCCCGCAATGCGGCTCCAAGGAAACCGAGCTGCTGTCCGAATTCGGCTCGACCTCCTGCAAGGCGCTCTGGCGTTGCAAGGCCTGCCGCGAACCCTTCGATTATTTCAAGTGTCATTGAGACGCATGATGCTAAACCCATCGTCATTGCGAGCGAAGCGAAGCAATCCAGGCTGTCTCCGCGGATGCAGTCTGGATTGCTTCGTCGCAAGGGCTCCTCGCAATGACGGTGGTGAGATCAAGCCAGGGTATCTTTGATGTCAGCAGCCGCACCGCGTTTCCACCGTCTGGCCGTCAACGACCTCCGCCGCGAGGCGTCGGACGCCGTCTCGATGACTTTCGCCATTCCGAGCGAACTCGCCGACGACTACGCGTTCAGTCCGGGCCAATATCTCACGCTGCGGACGATGCTCGACGGCGAGGAAGTGCGCCGCTCCTATTCCATCTGCTCCGGCCCTGATGACGGCGAGATTCGCATCGCGGTGAAGAAAGTCGATGGCGGCGTGTTCTCGAGCTGGGCCGCCGACGAGTTGAAGCATGGGGACGAGCTCGACGTGATGACACCGACCGGGCGCTTTGGCGTGGTTCCGCCCGCAGAATCCGGGCGCATCCATGTCGGATTTGCTGCGGGCTCTGGCATCACGCCGATTCTGTCGATCGTCAAGGGCGTGCTGGCGCGTGAGCCGGATAGCCGGTTTTTCCTGTTCTACGGCAACCGCGAGACCGACAACATCATGTTCCTCGAGGCGCTCGAGGAGCTGAAGGACCGCTTCATCGATCGTCTCTCGATCTTCCACGTCATCTCCGGCGAGGAACAGGACATCCCGATCCTGCATGGCCGGCTCGACGGCGACAAGGTGAAGGTGTTGCTGCGCTCGCTGGTGCCGGCCGAAAGCGTCGACCACGTTTTCATCTGCGGTCCGACGGGCATGAGCGAGGACGTCGAGGCGGCGTGCCGCGGCCTTGGGATCGCGGAGGAGCGCATTCACGTCGAGCGCTTCGTCTCCGAATTCGGCGGCAAGCCGCGCCCGAAGAAGGTCGTGGCTCCCGACGCGCCACCGAAGGCGATTGCCTCGCTGATCATCGATGGCAAGCGCCGCGACGTGCCGGTTGCCGAGGACGAAGCCATCCTCGATGCCGCGCTGCGTGCCGGCGTCGATCTGCCCTTTGCCTGCAAGGGCGGCATGTGCTCGACCTGCCGCGCAAAGCTCGTCGAGGGTGAGGCGCCGATGGACCTCAATTATTCGCTGGAGCCCTGGGAGTTGAAGGCCGGCTTTGTTCTCACCTGCCAGGCCAAGCCTTCGTCCGAGCGGGTCGTGGTCGACTACGACCACGTTTGATCCGGTGGATCAGACCCCAATGATGCAAATGCGTCGCATTGTTTGACAGCTCGCGCCAACCAGCAGAACATCATAAGAAAGCATTGTCTCGGGAGAAGCGTGTGAACGTCAAAGCCGCCCTGACGCCTGAAGATGTTGCCAGCGCTTGCGCCGACGCCATGTGGGCGGAGGATGATGCCTCCAAGGGGCTCGGCATGGAGATCGTCGAGGTCGGCCCGGGTTTTGCGACGCTCGCAATGACGGTGCGGCCGGACATGGTCAATGGCCAGCGCATTGCCCATGGCGGATTCATTTTCACGCTTGCCGATTCTGCCTTCGCTTTTGCCTGCAACTCCCACAACGATCGTGTGGTGGCAGCTCAGGGACAGATCACCTTCATCAAGCCGGGCAAGCTCGGTGATCGCCTTGTCGCGAAGGCGCGGGAAATCACGCGCAGTGGTCGCTCCGGCATCTATGATGTGCGCGTCACCGCAGACGATACTTTGATCGCGGAATTCCGCGGGCATTCGCGTGTCATTCCCGGCAAATGGCTGCCGGCGCAAGACCAATAAGCAGAAGAACACATCAATGTGGGGAAACGAGAATGGCTTCGACGAAGCTCAGGGAAGGCGGCCACGCCTATAAGGCCGAGCTGGACGCGCATGAGCGCGCGTCACGCGAGGAGATCATGGCGTTGCAAAAGCAGCGTCTGGCCTGGTCGCTGAAGCACGCCTACGACAACGTCGCGCATTATCGCAAGGCCTTCGACAAGGCCGGCGTGCATCCGTCCGATTTTCGTGACCTCTCTGATCTCGCGAAATTTCCGTTCACGGTGAAGACAGACCTGCGCGACAACTATCCTTTCAACATGTTCGCGGTGCCGCGTGAAAAGCTCGTGCGTGTGCATGCCTCGTCGGGCACGACGGGCAAGCCGATCGTCGTCGGCTATACCAAGGCAGACATCGACACCTGGTCCGAAGTGATGGCGCGCTCGATCCGCGCCGCCGGCGGTCGCACCGGCATGATCATCCACAATGCCTATGGCTACGGTCTCTTTACTGGCGGTCTCGGTGTCCACTACGGCGCCGAAAAGCTCGGCTGCACGGTGGTGCCGATCTCCGGTGGCATGACCGAGCGGCAGGTGCAGCTCATCAACGACTTCAGGCCCGATATCATCACGGTGACGCCGAGCTACATGCTGGCGATCCTCGACGAGTTCAAGCGGCAGAAGCTCGATCCGCGCCAATGTTCGCTCAAGGTCGGCATCTTCGGCGCCGAGCCCTGGACCAACGC
>JAEWHT010000128.1 GCA_023387695.1 Pseudomonadota bacterium
CGATGATCGGCCTGGCTGCCACGATGACGGCGGTGCGGCCGGCAATGACGATGTCGTCGTTGGCTTCAAGCACGGTGTCGAGATGCGGTTCGATATCGATGCCTCCGCGGACGATGCGCTCGATGACCGTGCGGCTTCCGATCTCCTCCTCGATCGATTTGACGGTGCGGCCGGCACCTGCCGTCACGCGATAGGCGCGGGCCTGGAATTTGCGATAGTGGAGATTTTCCGTCTTCGGCGGATCGCCGCCGGCAAGCTCGGCCTCCAGCTTCTTCGCCTCGGCCTTCAGATCAATCCCCATCAGCTTCGGCGCGACGAAGGGGACGTAGAGCAGCGTCAGTATGTAGCCGAGCACGTACGTCACGGCATACCCGGCTGCGATGTTGGCTTCCTGCTGCTTCAGGACATCGGCCGGCAGTCCGAGCTGGGCCAGCGCGCCGGAAGCGGTACCGATCACCGAGGACTGTGTCAGCGCGCCAGCGGCGATGCCGGACGCTGTGCCGGGATCGAGCTTGAAGCTGTGGGCAAAAATCAGAACGATGATGAGACCGGTGCCGCCCAGCACCAACGCCATGACGACCTGCGCCAGCGTGCGGAAGCTCAATGAAGCAAAGAATTCCGGTCCCGAACGATAGCCGATCGTGAACACGAACAGGCTGAACAAGATCACCCGCAACAGCGATGGAAACGTGAACGTCCCGAGCTGGCCGATCAGCACCGCAACGATCAGGATGCAGGCGGTGGTGCCGATCGAAAATCCGCGGATTTTCTGGCGGCCGAGGATGGTGCCGATCGCTATCGCCAGCAGCAGGAAAACTTCTGGAGCGGTGGTGATGATCCACCTGACGGTATCCATGGTCGCAATCCCCCGGCGCTTTGCATCGATTTGAGTTCCGGGCAGAAAAGATTGCTTGATCCAGATCAAGCATCGCCGGCGTCAGGGCGGGGCCTATGAAGGCATGCGGAATTTTGCACAGCCCGAATTGCCGACATGAGCACCCTGGACGTTGCAGCCGGCGCGGTGCGCCGCGATGAAACGGTCGAGATCGTTCTGCTGCTGGCGTTCGCCGGCGGCTTTATTGATGCCTACACCTGGATCGTCCATGGCGTATTGGCCAACGCCCAGACCGCCAATGTGATCTTTCTCTGGGTCTATGGGGTCGAGGGCGACTGGACGAAGGCGCTTCACTTCGTACCGCCGATCCTGGCCTTCACTGTGGGTATCGTGATTGCTGCGTGGCTGCGCCGCGTCGCTGGTGCTCGCGCCAGCATGCTCAGCATTCTGCTCGAGATTATCTTTCTCATCGTCATCGCAATCCTGCACAACAGATTGCCGGATCTTGCTGGAACGCTCGGCATCTCCATGGTCGCGGCGATCCAGGCGGCGATCTTTGTCAGGGTCGAAGGTACGGTCTGCAGCACGGTGATGATCACCGGCAACATGCGTCAGATGGTCGAGAATCTGTTCGCGATCGCCTATGGAGGTGCGCCGCCCGGAACGTTGCGCAAGTCCGTCATCTTCTACGCGCTCTGTGCGGTGTTCGGCTGTGGTGCGGCCGTCGGCGCGTTCGCGACCAAGACGATTCCCGATCTCGCGCTCGGCATTCCCGTGGTCGCGTTGCTGATCGTTTTGCTGCGTTGCGAAGCAACCCCTCGCGAGGTGGTCGAATGAATTCGCCTTCCGAACCGAACTGGACGCGCTTCTTTCCACCGGCCGGCTGGCTCGCGGCCTATCGGCGCGAATGGTTGCCCGGCGACGCCGTTGCCGGCGTCACGCTCGCCGCTTACGCCATTCCGGTCTCGCTCGCTTATGCCGCGCTCGCGGGTCTGCAGCCGCAGATCGGCGTCTACGGTTATATGCTCGGCGGCATCGGTTATGCCTTGCTCGGGTCATCGCGGCAGCTCGCGATCGGTCCGACCTCGGCGATATCGCTGATGATTGCGGCGACCGTCGGCGCGCTCGCCGGCGGCGATGCCGTGAGGTATGCGCAGATCGCAAGTCTCGCAGCATTCGGCGTGGCCGTGTTGTGCTTCGTCGCGTGGCTGTTCAAGCTCAGCGTGCTCGTTCGCCTCGTCAGCGACAGTATCCTGGTCGGCTTCAAGGCCGGGGCAGGGCTCACCATCATCATGAGCCAATTGCCGAGCCTGTTCGGCGTCGCCGGTGGCGGCCACAATTTCTTCGACCGTGCGTTCAAGCTGGTCGGGCAGCTCGGCCATCTTAATGCACTCGTGCTGGCGATCGGTGCAGTTGCACTCGTGCTGCTCCTGCTCGGCGAACGGCTGTTGCCGGGCAAGCCGGTGGGCATCACCATCGTGGCGCTAGCGATCGTGGTGGCGACATTGTTCGGCTTTCCCGCCCAGGGTGTGCCCGTGACCGGGAAAATCCCGGAAGGGCTGCCGGCGTTGGGCATGCCGACTTTCGGCCTGCTTGAGTTCGATGATCTGTTTCCGCTCGCTGCCGGCTGCGTGCTGCTGGCCTACATCGAAGGCGTCTCGGCGGCCCGGAGCTTTGCAGCCAAGCACGGATATCCCCTCGACGTCCGTCAGGAGTTTCTGGGGCTGGGCGCTGCGAACCTCGCAGCCGCCTTCGGCCACGGCTACCCCGTTGCCGGCGGGCTCTCGCAATCCGCGGTCAATGACAGCGCTGGTGCGCGAACACCATTGGCGCTGGTCATTTGTTCGGTGACGCTTGGGCTGTGCCTGCTGTTCTTCACAGGGCTACTGACCAATCTGCCCAAGGCGGTGCTGGCGGCCATCGTGTTTGCCGCCGTGTACAAGCTGGTCGATATCCGCGCGCTGGTGCGGATGTGGCAGGTCAGCCGGATCGATTTCTACGCGGCGTCGATTGCCCTGATCTCTGTGCTGCTGCTCGGCATCCTCCAGGGCGTCCTGCTGGCGTCGATCGCGTCGATCTTCCTGCTGCTGGCGCGGGCCTCGCGGCCGAATGTTGCGTTCCTCGGCCGGTTGCCCGGCAGCGGCCGCTATTCGGACAGCGCGCGGCACGCGGACGTCGAGCCGCTGGTTGGAATCATCGCGTTTCGGCCCGAGGCGTCACTGCTCTATATCAACGCCGAGACGATTCTCGATACGGTCCTGGCCGCGCTGAAGAGTTCGCCGGGCATTCATCTGGTCGCCTGCGATCTTTCAGCGTCGCCCTATATCGATCTGGCAGGGGCGCGCATGCTGCGCGATCTCCATGACGAACTTGCGGCGCGCCGGGTCAGCCTCTGCATCGTCGGCGCCCATGCACAGCTTCGTGACCTTCTCCGAGCCGAAGGGCTGGGCGAGAAGACCGACAGCGGCCAGTGGCTGCGTTCGCTCGATAGCGTTCTCGGTGACTCGAAGGGCGATCCCACGCAGCGAACGGCCTGACACTGCGTGTTGCGCTGCAAATAGGTTCGCTGTCGCTTCGGAGAATGCTCGCGACCGTTGACTTGGATCAATGGGCCGATCCGCGCCCAAAGCACGATCCCGCATCACCTTTCGCCCCAAAGGATCGGGAGAACTACATGTCCAAGGACACCAAGGCCGCGCAAAAGCGCATCGATCAGTTCTTTTCCGGTCCCGGCGCGCGGGCAGACGACTGGCGCGATCTGGTCGAGGCCGCAAAGGTATGGGCCCGCGGTGGTGATCGTGCGGGCTATGACGCTGCACTGGCCAACCTGTCGGTGACGGAAGAATTCCACGGTTATCCCGGTCTGCAATTGATGGCAGCCCTGCGCGAAGCAGCGTCGAGCGGCGATGCGTCCGCCTCGCTGTCGCTTGCGAGCAGGATCACCCAGGCGTTAGCCACGCGCTCGTTCCGCCAGCATGCCGGCGATTGGAATGCGAGGGATGACGGCAATGGCGATGCGCCAGAGCTTGTATCGTCTACGTTCGGTGCGCACGCGGCTCGTCGGCCCTATTTCGAGACGCTGATTGTCACCGGCGTGTCATCCAACCAGTGGCCGGCGCTCGCAGCCGAATGGCGCAAGCTGCGTCGCCCCGAGGATGGCTTCATCTATGAGCCTGTCATCGTCGGTAGCCTCGAAGATGCATTCTGCGCGACCATGCTCAATCCGAATCTCGGGGCCGTCATCATCAACGAAGGCTTTGGGCTCCGCTCGCGGCATGATGCGCCGGTGCTCCGGTCGATGGCCGCCACGGCCGGTCTCAAGGACGAATCCGATGCCTCCGCGCTGCGGCTCGCCCAAATCATCAAGCGGGTCAGGCCCGAACTCGATCTCTACATGATCTCGAATCGCGACGTCGAGGAGCTCGCGGGTAATCCCGAGGCCAATGTCGTCCGCCGC
Organism: Pseudomonadota bacterium; assembly: GCA_023387695.1. Classification (GTDB taxonomy): domain Bacteria; phylum Pseudomonadota; class Alphaproteobacteria; order Rhizobiales; family Xanthobacteraceae; genus Bradyrhizobium. The sequence goes on from JAEWHT010000128.1 coordinate 4,293, forward strand.
ATTTTCTATTCGGTGGAGGAGCTCCTGGAGCTGCATCTGTCGATCCTCGAAGGCATCCAGGATCGCTACGACACACCATTCTTCGACAATCTCAAGAAATACGCTCAGCGGCCGATCGGCACGTTCCACGCGCTGCCGATTGCCCGCGGCAAGTCGATCTTCAAGTCCGACTGGATCCGCGACATGGGCGAATTCTACGGTCCGAACCTTTTCCTGGCCGAGAGCAGCGCCACCACCGGCGGCCTCGACAGCATGCTGGAGCCGACCGGCAACATCAAGAAAGCGCAGGAGAAGGCGGCGAGGGCGCTCGGCGCCGACCGCGTCTTCTTCGTCACCAACGGCACCTCGACGTCGAACAAGATGGCGGTGCAGGCGCTGCTCGCGCCGGGCGATATCGCGATCGTCGATCGCAACTGCCACAAGTCGCATCACTACGGCATGGTGCTCGCCGGTGCGCAGCCGCTCTATGTCGAAGCCTTCCCGATGACGGAATATTCGATGTACGGCGCCGTGCCGCTGAAGACCATCAAGCAGGCACTGCTCAATGCCAAGGCCGAGGGCCGGCTCGATCGCGTCAAGCTGCTGGATCTGACCAACTGCACCTTCGACGGTCACATCTACAATACCCGCCGGGTGATGGAGGAATGTCTGGCCATCAAGCCGGACCTGATCTTCCTGTGGGACGAGGCCTGGTTCGGCTTCGCGCGTTTCTCACCGTTCCTGCGCCGTCGCACGGGCCTCGGCGCCGCGAACGAGATCGAGGCGTGGATGCACGATCCCAAGTCGGTCGCCGCCTATGAGAAGCAACAGGCCGAACTCGGCAAGAATCCAACGGACGAGGTGTTGCTCAAGACGCGCCTCATTCCCGATCCGCGCCAGATTCGCTTGCGCGTCTACCAGACCAACTCGACCCACAAGTCCATGTCGGCGATCCGGCAGGGGTCGATGCTGTCGGTCAAGGACGTCGAATTCCACACGGTCGAGCAGCAGTTCAAGGAAGCGGTGTTCACCCACGCCTCCACCAGCCCAAACCAGCAACTCATCGCCAGCCTCGACATTTCGCGGCGTCAGATGGAGCTGGAGGGATATGGCCTCGTCGCCAATGCAATCGAGATCGCGTTGGCGATCCGTCAGGCGGTGAACAACAATCCGCTGCTCTCCAAATACTTCCGCATCCTCGGCGCCGACGCCATGGTGCCGGCGCAATACCGCCAGAGCGGTTTCACCGACTATCTCTCGGCCGGCGTGAACTGGGCGAATACGCTCAAGAGCCTCGATGATGACGAGTTCTGTCTCGACCCGACCCGCATGACGTTGGTGTGCGGCACGGCGGGCTTCGACGGCACCCAGTTCAAGGGCATTCTGGCCAACGACTACAACATCCAGGTCAACAAGACCTCGCGCAACTCGGTGCTGGTCCAGTCCAATATCAACAACACCCGCAGCGACGTCGCGCATCTCATCCGCGTCCTCGCGGAGATCGCGGGCGAGGTCGATCGCGGGCTGGCACAGGGCGGCGAGAACGCGCGCAAGACCTTCGAGGCACGGGTCAAGAGCCTGATGAAGGACGTGCCTGATTTGCCGAACTTCTCGCACTTCCACCCGAGCTTCCGGGGCGATTCCGGCGCCAAGACCAACGAGGGCGACATCCGCACCGGCTTCTATGCTGCGTATGACGTCGCCGGCTGCGAGCACCTCCGGCTCAATGATCCCGAGATCGACCGGCGGCTGAAGGCGGGGCCAGAACTCGTCTCGGCGAATTTCGTGATCCCGTATCCGCCGGGCTTCCCGATCATGGTGCCGGGCCAGGTCATCACCCAGGAGACCATCGACTTCATGCGCAAGCTCGATGTGAAGGAGATCCATGGTTACGACGCCAAGGAAGGGTTGAAGCTCGTGCGCACCGAGGCCTTGGCGAAGCTTGGCCGGCCAAAGCCCGGCGCTTCGCCGAAGCTCAAGGCTGCGTCGTAAGATCAGAGGGGGACCATTATGCAAGGGTTTTTTGCGTTCTTGCAGCACAATCCATATCTGCTGCTGTTCTTCGTCGTCGGCCTCGCCGTCTATATCGGCCGGGCCAGCATCAAAGGCTACGGCCTCGGCATGGTCGCCGGCGCCATCATCGTCGGTGCGGGCCTTTCGGTCTGGGCTTCGACGTACGGCGTAAAGCTCGAGCTGAACAACTTCACGAAGAGTATGTTCTACTACCTCTTCATGTATGGCGTGGGGTTGCGCGTCGGCCCGTCTTTCATCAATAGCCTGGGCGGTGATGGCCTCAAGTTCACCCTCCTTGCCGTAGTGTCGAGCATCATTGGCCTCATCCTCGTCGTCTTTGGCGCGAAGCTGTTCGACCTGCCGGTCGGCGCGGCCGGCGGCATGCTGGCGGGATCGCAGACCATGTCGGCGGCGATTGGTTCGGCCGAGCAGGCCATCACGTCAGGCGTCGTCAAGCTGCCTGCCGGGATGAAGCCTGAAGATGCGTCCGGCATGATCGCGTTGTCCTACGGTATCACCTACATCTGGGGCACCGTCGGCATCATCCTGATCTGCAAATATCTGCCGCGCTGGTGGGGTGTCGACGCCAAGGCCGCCGCGAAGCAGTACGAGACGGAATTCGGCGTCAAGGACCTCGAAGGCGGCGGCCTGACCGGCTATCGCCAGTTCGGCCTGCGGGCTTATCGGCTGGAGAATGCTGCGACGGCTGGCTTAAGCATCGCCAAGTTCAGGACGATGAATCCGGAATACCGGATCGTCAATGTCGGACGTAACGGCGAGCCGCAAGGCGCTGATCCGGACTTCGTTCTGCAAAAGGGCGACGTCGTTGCGCTGGGCGGCTCGACCGAGAGCCTGACCGACAAGATGGGTCTGATCGGTCCGGAGGTCGCCGACGCCAAGACGCTCGGCATTCCCATGGATCAGGCGGACATCCTCATCACCAACAAGGAAATGGTGGGACGCACCTTCGAATCCTTCCGCGACACTGCGATTGCAGGCCAGTTGCAGGTTACCAAGGTCGAGCGCGGCGGTGTCCAGATTCCGGCTGGTCTCAAGACCAAGCTGGAGCGGATGGACATCGTCTCGGTGGTCGGCCTCAAGGGCGCCGTCAACGAGCTCGGTGACATGTGGGGCCGCATCGCGCGGACCAACACCTCGACCGATTTGCTGACTCTGTCGGTCGGCATGATCATCGGCTTCCTGATCGGCATGGTCGAATTCCCGGCTTTCGGTGCCAAGGTCGGCCTCGGCAACGCCGGTGGCCTGCTGCTGTCGGGTGTGCTCGTCTCCTCGATTGTGTCGCGGCTGCGCTTCTTCGGTAATACGCCGAACGCGGCTCGCAACGTGCTCGAGGATCTCGGTCTCGTCGTGTTCGTGGCCATCGTCGGCGTCAATGCTGGCGCGGGTCTGCTGTCGCAACTCACCGGCGCGGTCGCTCTGAAGATCTTCATCGTCGGCTTCATCGCCTGCACGATCCCGCCGTTCATCGTCTGGGCGATCGGCTTCCACGTCTTCAAGATCAACCCGGCGGTGCTGATGGGTGGCGTTGCCGGTGCGCGTTCGCATTCCGGCCCGTGCCGTGAGGCTGCGGTCGAGATCCAGAGCTCCGTGCCCTGGATCGGATTCCCGGTCGGTTATGCCGTCTCGGGCATCCTGCTCACGATCTTCGGCTACTTCGCAATGCTGCTGGCGCAGTAAACAAAGGGGAAGAACGCTATGAGAAAATTGACTGTCGGAGCTGCCCTGGTCGCTTCGCTTGCGATCGTCGCCGGTTTCAGCACGCCCTCGCGTGCCGACACCGGTCAGGTCGCCATCGTCTTCACAAAGGGCGGCTTCATCGTCGGCGTCGGCGGCGGGGAGGGCATTTTGGTTTACCGGGGCCACAAATATCCCTTCACCGTCTCCGGGATGAGCGTCGGCTTCACGATCGGCGCTTCCACCACCAAGCTGACGGGCCGCGCGATCAATCTCACGGGACCGCAGTCGATCGAAGGCTCCTACGCCGCCGGTGGCGCGGGTGCTGCGGTTGCAGCGGGTGCCGGCGCGGTGCAGTTGCAGAATGGCAACGGCGTGATCCTTCAGCTCAGCGGAGCGAAGGTCGGCGCGGAGGTATCGGCTGCGGTCGGTGGTGTTACGATCCGGCTGAAATAGATATAAAGAGCTGGGATCAAAGCAGAACGGGCTGCGTCGCCGCAGCCCGTTTCGCGTTTCGGCCCTGTGCGCCTCAGTATCGTTCTTCGACGAACTTCAATCCGCGCAGGCTGGCCTGGTCGTTGTAGCGTCCCTTGTGGGTCCGCGCCGGCAGCTTGACCTTCTCCCGCTTGATCTTCTTGTAGGGGATCGTTTGCAGGATATGCGAAATGATATTGAGCCGCGCCCGTCGCTTGTCGTTGGAACGGATCAACCGCCACGGTGCGTGCTTCGTGTCGGTCGCCTCGAACATCATATCCCGTGCGCGGGAATAGTCGTACCAACGGCCGAATGACTCCGTGTCCATCGGGCTCAGCTTCCATTGACGCAGCGGATCCTCGATACGTGCCTTGAAGCGAAGCTCCTGCTCCTCCATCCCGACCTCGAGCCACAGCTTGATCAGGATGATCCCGGCGTCGACGGCGAATTTCTCGACCAATGGACACAGTTCGAGGAAGCGCTTGTGCTCGGCCGGCGAGCAGAATCCCATGACGTATTCGACGCCGGCGCGGTTATACCAACTGCGGTCGAAGATCACGATCTCGCCGCCGGCCGGGAATTGCTCGATGTAGCGCTGCAGGAAGAGCTGGGATTTCTGCCGGTCAGAGGGGGCGGGCAGGGCGCAGACGCGAAAGACGCGCGGGCTGACCTTCTCCGTCAGGGCCTTGATGGTACCGCCCTTGCCGGCGGCGTCGCGGCCCTCGAAGATGATGATCACCTTCAGTTTCTGCGCCTTGACCCACTCCTGGAGGTGGCACAGTCCGACCTGGAGCTTTCTCAGCTCCTTTTCGTAATCCTTGCGCTTCATTTTCTCCGCGGGCTCGTCCTTGGCCATGCCTGTCCCTTCGCTGTTGCGCTTGTCACTCGGTCCGAATTCACTCGTCCCAGGAAATGGTCACGCCGATGTCGCCGGGCATGCCACCGGGGAAATCGATGATCTGGTAGGCGATGCGATAACCTCGCGGCTGGAGGTAATCCGCCCAGAGCTGGAATATCTCCTTTGGGATGCCGGTCAGCGTATTCTCCCAGCCCTTTTCCATCTGGTTGATCGCACGCCCCTTGTCGGTGCAGAGCGAGTTGGGGAAGCGATAGACCATCACTTCGGTCAGGCCGTTCCGCACGGCGCGCTGGATGATTGTCGCGGCGAGCTTGATTTTCTCTTCTTCGCTCTTGCCGGAGGGCTTGCTCAGGCGTTCGATCAGGGCCCGCTTCTCGGCTTCCGCGGCTGTCGCGAGCCGGACATACTCTTCCGCCTTCTCGGCTTCCTTGAGGGCGGCCTCTTTGCGGATCTGCGTGGCACTGGGAATGAGTTCGTCAAGCCCTGGCATGGCTGCGGCTCCCTGTGATTGGTCAAACTGCATTCACAAAACGCTATGTCCGGCAGGAGGCATTCCCTTGATTCAAATCAAGCAAATGGGGAAGCTGCTTGAACACAGTGCCGCCAGTGCACGTTTTGCCGGGAGAGACAATTGAGCGACCAGCTAAACCCGATGGCCCCGCACCATCTGCCGTTCTATCTCGCCCCCGGAAGCGGGACCGACACGCTGATGGTGGTGATGGGGATATTCCTGATCGGTACCATCCTCTGGGTCGGCACACTCTATTGGAAGCTTCACAGCCTTCCGGAGCGGATGGCGCACAAGTCGCAAAAGCTGCAGTTCGAGTTCGTCGGCGTGCTCGGCCTGATCTCGCTGTTTACGCACATGCATATCTTCTGGGTCGCGGGTCTTTTGCTTGCGCTGATTGACATCCCCGATTTCGGAACGCCGCTGCGCAGCATTGCTGATTCCGTCGAGAAGATCGCTGACGCGACACCGGGACAGGAGGGCGAGCCTATAGAGGCCGGTCCTGACCCTGCTCCGGCGGGCACGCAGGAGACCGGCAAGAAGGAGCCCAGCCATGTTTGAGCTCATGTTCTGCTCGCTCCTGACGATCGTGCCTGACTATCTCTATCGCCGCTACGCCCAGGGCAAGCGGTTCGGCAAGGAGATCACCTTCTTCTCGGTCTGGTACGAGCTGCGCTGGGGCATCACCGGCTGCTTGATGCTGACGATCTCGCTGATCACCATGATCTTCTATTTCCATCCCGCGACGGACGCGGCGACGCTTTACTATCGAACCGTGCCGATCCTGCCCGAAGGGTCGGGGCGCGTCGAAGAGGTGAAGGTCAGCTTCAGCCAGGAAGTGAAGAAAGGCGACGTGCTGTTCACGCTGGACGCCTCCAAGCAGCGGGCCGCCGTTGAGACGGCCAAGAAAAAAGTTGCCGAAATCGACGCTGCGATGCAGACAGCGCAAGCCGATGTCGTCAAGGCGGAGGCGCAGATCGGCGAAGCCAAGGCGAACTATCAGCAGGCCAAGGACGAACTCGACGTCAAAAGCGAGCTCCAGAGCCGCAACCCCGGCATTGTCGCGCAACGCGACATCGACAAGCTCAAGGTGCTGGTCGATCAGCGTCAATCGGGCGTCGATGCTGCGACGGCCGCCAGGCAGTCTGCGAGTCTGCAGGTGTCCACCTTGCTGCCGGCGCAGAAAGCCAGCGCAGAGGCAGCACTAGATCAAGCCCAGGTCGACCTCGACAAGACCACGATCCGGGCAGGCGTCAACGGTCGCGTCGAGCAATTCCTGCTTCGTCCCGGCGATCTCGTCGCACAGATCATGCGGCCTGCGGGGGTGCTCATTCCGGAGGGGTCTGGCCGCAATGGGCTGCAAGCCGGTTACGGGCAGATTGAGGCAGGTGTCTTGAAGCCTGGCATGCTGGCGGAGGCCGCCTGCATCTCCAAACCCTGGGTGATCATCCCGATGGTCATCACGACCGTGCAGGACTACATCGCGGCCGGACAGTTCTCGGGCGGTCAGCAACTGATTGAGGCCGACAACGCGCCCAAACCCGGCACGATCCTGGTGTTTCTCGAACCGCTCTACAAAAACGGGCTCGATGGCGTGACGCCGGGCAGCAGCTGCATCGTCAATGCCTATACCAGCAACCATGAGGAAATCTCGGCAGAGCATACCAGCACCGGCCGCGCGATCGCGCTCCACGTCGTCGATGGCGTCGGCCTCGTGCATGCGCTGCTGCTGCGCATTCAGGCCCTGCTGATGCCGATCAAGACACTGGTGCTGAGCGGCCATTGAGCAGGTGAGGGAATAGGAAAATGAACTCAAGAAAATTGATGGCGCTGGGCGGATTGCTGTTCGCCTCACTAATCGTCGGCGGCAGCAGCGCCAGTGCACTCGAACTCAATGGAGCATGGGCGACCGATGCAAACAATTGTCCTAAAGTATTCGAGCGTAAGGCAGGCAAGCTCGGCTTTACAGACATGTCGGACGTGTTCGGAGGCGGCTTCATCGTCGAAGACGATCAGATCATCGGCAAGTTTGCGCGCTGCAAGATCAAGGCTCGGAAGGACAACGGGGCGACCGTCAATCTGATCGCCTCCTGCGCGACCGACATGATGCTCTCCAGCGTCCAGTTCAGCCTCAAGGAGCTGGATGCCGACAGCATCATTCGACTGTTCCCGGGCATGGAGGACATGGAGATTCGCTATCATCGCTGTCCGGCGAATTAGGGGCAATAGTGCCCGCGGGCTGTTGGAGTTGCTCAATTCCCGCTAGAATTGCTCCGGAGACCGGCCGTTCGAAGCCGCCGCGGAGATGGATGATCAGGCGTGTGAGCATTGCATGGGTCAGGCCAGGGCTGGTCGCGGTGCTCCGTCTTGGTCTGCTCTTTGGCTTGCTGCTAGCGGGGTGCGCCTATTCCGTCGCGGCCAGTGCTGCCGAGCCGAGTGCGACACCACGTGTCGAAGCGAAGCGGGTGCTCATCCTGCATTCGTTCGGGCGGGAATTCCGCCCCTGGAGCGAATATGCGCGCAGCATCAAAGCCGAGCTCGAGCGGCAGTCGCCGTGGCCGCTCGACATCCAGGAACACACGCTGCTGACGGCGCGCTTCAACAATCC
>JAEWHT010000157.1 GCA_023387695.1 Pseudomonadota bacterium
GTAATGTCCGGGCCTGACGAGTCCGGGGTGACTGCGCCGAAATCGAGATGGTCGGGTGTGAAGCTGACAGCGATGGACATGCTTGCCTCCATGAGGGGTTGGCAACCGTGCGAAATCGTCACGGCCCGGCAATGGTGCTCGCCGGGATCGTCGATCGGCTCGGTCGTGTCGGGCTGCGCTGGTGACGCTTCAATAGCATCGAGCAGGGGATGGCAATGTGAGTTGTATCACCATTGACATAACCGGAGAGATTGATTTGAGCTCGCGAAAAAAGAAGAGGGGCAGAGCGTTTTCGCTCTGCCCCTCTGTCGTTGTGTGATCGATTGCGATCAGTGCCCGAAGCCGTGGTGGCCGCCGCCACCGAAGCCGCCGCCACCACCCATCATCGGCGATTGGTTCATCGACTGGCGGAAGTTGTTGCCGCCGCCATTGCTAAACGAGTTGAACTGCGGGCGGTTGTTCTGCACTTGCACATTGTTTACCGGATTGTTGTTGAGCTTTACGATGCCGGTGTTGCCGTTGTTGATGCGGATCGGCTGGTTCTGGACCTGAACATTCGTCGTCTTCACGTCGGTCGTCTTGACGTCGACGCCCTTGCCGATATTCACCGGCATGCTCACGATCTTGCCAGGCGTTCCGGTATTGTTGGTGCCGGTGGTCTGCGTCGTGGTCGTTACCGGCAGGGTCACGATCTTGCCAATGCCGCCATTGTTCGTGGTCGTATTGGTCGGCGCCGGCAGGGTGACGATCTTGCCAGGGTTCTGCGACGGCGTGCCGTTCTGCTGGTTGCCTGCCGGCAGGTTGACGATCTGACCGCCATTGCCGAGCTTGCTGATGACGTTGCCGTCGACCGGCTTCTGCCCAACCGGCAGGTTGGCATTCATCTGCGAGCCACCATTACCCTGCTGCATCAGCGGCATGTATTTGGGCTGGCCGAGATTGCCGATTTTGAGCGTAGGGGCAATGTTCTGCGGGGCGATGAACTTCGTCGCCTGCATCAGGGGGATCAGCTTCGGATGGTCTTCGAGCTTCAGCGCCATCTGCGCATAGGGGCTGCTGCCGTAGCTGTTGTAGAAGGCCTTATAGCCGAGCGGCGAGTTCAGCAGCACGGCGTCGTGCCAGGCCTGCGTGAGCAGGAGGTTCGCAAGCAGCCAGCGGATGTGATCGCACAGCGGGTCGTGCGGATACATCGTGACGAACTCCTGATAGTATTCCGGCTTGCCCTCGGACAGCACGTAATCATAGGCCTGGCGTGCCGAACGGCTCGGCAGGTTCGAGGCCATCTGCACCACCGGCGTATGCACCGGCGCGCGGTTGGCCGCGACCGCTGTGTCGCCGAAGAAGGTGAAGTCGGAGGTGAGCGAGGAGCTCTCCCAGGGAACTTGTGCACCACTGGTGGTCTGGTTCACGGCGAGGCGCACGCGCTTGAACAGTTGTTCGATCGGCACGTTGGGCTCGCGCGCGACGTTCAGGAATGCCTGCGTATAGGGGCTGTGGCCGTTGTTGCCGTCGAGTGCTTCGGCGCCCGGTGCAGTCGAATAGCCGACGATCGAGCCGTTCGGCGCGTCGACGATGGCGAGGCCGCGGCCGGCGTCGTTGACGTTCGGGAACGGGTTGTTGCGGCAGGCATCGAGGATGACGATGCGCATCCGGCTCGGGATCGTCTCCAGCGTCGACATCACGTCGACCAGGCGGACGGAGTCATTGACGAGCTCGTTCTGATCCGTAACTTTGGCATCGACGGGAACGAGATAGTTTTCGCCGGCGAGCTGCACGCCGTGACCGGCGTAATAGACCATCGCCACCGTATTCGGGCCGCGTGCGGACACCTTGGCCGAGAAATCCTGCACCACGCGGAGCATCTCATTCTGGCCGAGGTCGGTCGCCGAGATCACCTCGAAGCCGGCCGTGTTGAGGAACTGTGCCATCGACTGGGCATCGTTGTCGGGGTTTGCGAGCTGCGGCGCGTTCCGGTAGTTCGAATTGCCGATCACCAGCGCCACCCGTTGCTCCGGGCCTTGCAGGTTGGTCGGGGCGGCTTCGACAGGGGCGACTTGCGCGGAAACGGGGCCGCAGGCGAAGCCCAACAGGCTTCCCAGTAGGCCGGCGGTCATCAGGGTGGATTTCAGGCGGAACATGGCGTGCTCCCTCGGGGCTAATCTCGATGCGAGATTGGTTGCGAGGAAAGTAGGGCGCGTTCGAACCCGCGGACCGTGATCGGGGTCACCATGGAACGCTGCGTGATCTGGATCACGCAGGACCCGGTCGTTATCAGCGGATTTAGGGGAAGCTGCGCACGACTTCGATCTGGCCGACAATTGCGCCGTTGAATGCGTCGAGGTCCTCGGCAGGGATCCAGTATTCCAGATGGCTGCGGCCGCCGGCCTCCTGCACGTTGTAGCGGGACATGAAGCTCCGCTTGACCTCAAAACGTGTCACGAAGCCAGAGCCGCTTGTCGGCACGTTCCAGTCGCGTGCGATCTTGATCGCGTAGTCTTCAGTCAGCACAGGATAGAAGATCGGCTGGTCCGGCAGGCGTGGCGGGAACGCGCGCATGCCCGATTGCCGGATCAACTCAAGCTCTTGCGGGCCGATGGGACGCCAGAGTGTGATTGTGTCGTCGTCAGGCGGCATTGGCGTCAGCTTGTCGTTTTATCGGGTTTCGCTCTAGCGCTGCTGCGCGCTTTCTTTGGACGCACCGAACTCCAACTGGTGCAGCTCCTCAAGCAGCGCGCCAATGTCAGGTACGATGGTTCCGTATGTCAATCTCCTCTTCGACCCGTAGCTGCCTCGGAGACGCTCGGCAAAAAAGTAGATGCTGCGCACGTCCGGCCCCAATCTCGCAGACAAGTCCTTCATCTCGTGTAGCGAAATTGGAGATCGATGATCAAAAGAAGCTGCCACATGCGAGGACATGATCGACTCGATCATGCCTCCTGCGTCCAAGATCACATCGAGGGCGCGCGGAAGACTGCGCCTGATATCCTCGTCCGTATCATCACGAACCTGAAGCAGGATATATCCGATCGCTTCCCTGGAAAGCGGCGGCGACAGGGACTCGGGATTTTCGTCCAGGGCTTTTATTGCATCGTCCGGCAGGAATTTCCCGAACGCACGCCGTATGGCCCTCGAAGTGCGTTTTCTTCTGGAGAACCACATGACCGCGCCTTACGAGAAGAACGCGATCTTCTCGGCTTGGGTCATGCGGCGGATTGGCGCCAGCGCGTCGTTGGCGGCGGCGCGGGGTTTCTGCAGGATTCCGCTGGCGAGAATGGTGGCGCCGAGCGAGGGTTCGGGGAGGGGAGACGGCATCGGTAGCGTCGCAGCGGGTGCTGCGCCAAATGCGGCCGCCATGACGGGAGCGGGTTGCTCCATCACTTCAGCTGCGGCTTCCGCAATCGCGTCGGTGAGGCGCGCGAGCGATTCCATCGCGATCGGTGCTTCAGCAACCGGCTCCTCGACCACCAACTCCTCGACAGCGGGCTCCTCAATGTGCGGTGCGATCTGCGCCTCCATTGCGACCGGCTCCGCGATTTCGGCGGCCATGAGTTCCGGCGCGGGCTTCGGCATCGGTTCCGGAACGGGCGCTTCCATCTCCATGGGTTCGACGATCTCGTCGAACTCCGGATCGGGCGCGGCCATCTCCATCGCGATGCGCGCGAGCACGGCGTCATCCTCGGCTTCCGCCGCGGCATCGAGCGAGAACTCGTCGGTGATCTCGGCGACGGCGGCGGGATCGGCGAGGCTGTCTTCGACGGCAGCAAAACTCTCTTCGACGGCGACGACGATCTCGGGCGTGGTCGCAGCCTCCGGCATCGCGTCCTCGGCGAGACCGCGCTCGTCAGCGATTGGCTCGGAAGCGATCTCCTGCGGCGTCTCCGTAAAAGCCACGGGTGCTTCGCTTGCCATGGCTGCAAGCGTTTCGGCAGCAGGCGCTTCGGCAACGGGAGCCTCCGCCACAGGCGCTTGTGGCGCAGGCGCAGGTCGCGCTGCAGCCTGTGGCGTCGGGACGCCGTCAACATCGGTCTGCTCGACCCGGTCCTTGAGCAAGTCGAAGGCGGCCTTGAGGTCGCCGCGCGGATCGATCGTCGAAATCTGGGTGCAGGCCGCCTCGATCGAAGCGAGCTGCGAATCAATCAGGTCGCAGATTCGCCCGTCCGCGCCGATCTCGCGCCAGCGCCAGGAGATCTCCTTGATGATCCGCACGCCGCGCGGAATAGGTGCGAGGCTTGCTTCGAGTGCGGCGGGATCGAACGCCTTGGCTGCGGCGCTCTCTGCGTCCTCGACCGCGCGACGGATCGCGGCCAGCGCTTCGGGCAGGCGATCCACGACGACGGGTTGTCGCTGCGCTGCAAGGGTTTCTTCGATTTTCGCGACCGCGTCGAGCACCATGCGCGTGTCGGCATTGCGGTTGCGCTTGGCGTATTCGCCAAGGAACCAGCGGCCGCGCGCGGTCTCCATGAAGGCTTCGCGGATCGCGTCGTAATCCTGCTCGTTCGGCTCGGCCGCGCGGGCAGACATGGGCGAGAGGGCGAATGCTTCGTTGGCCATAACAATCTCGTCGCGCAAATCACTGCGCGGTACTGTAACGATCACCACGATATCGACCGAATCGCAATTGGTTTGATGCCACCCGAATCACAAATCCCCATACCAGCATCGGTCAAGCGGCGATTCGCCGTGAGTCTCGCGCTGTTCTACGGCACGTCATACGGTGTCTTGGGCACCCATCTGCCGTTCTTCACGGTGTGGTTGAAGGCCATCGGTATCGAGTCGGGCTGGATTGGAATCATCAGCGCCGTCCCGGCGGTCACGCGCTTCACGACGCTGCCTTTCGTGACCAGCCTCGCCGAACGGCGCCGCGCGTTGCGCGGCGCAATGATCCTGACGGCGTTCGCGACAGCGCTCTGCTTTGTGCTCCTGGGCACCCAGCAACAGCCTTTGCCGGTGCTTGTCCTCTATATCGTCACCTGTTGCTGCTGGACTCCGTTGACGCCGCTCACCGATGCTTACGCCTTGCGCGGCGTGACCCGATATAAATTCGATTACGGGCCGGTGCGCCTTTGGGGATCTGTCGCGTTCATCCTTGGCGCGCTTGCTTGCGGGCTGTTGATCGACGTGATCGCGGCACGCCAGCTGATCTGGGTCATTGTCGCCATGGCGACAATCTCGGCGTTGACCGGGCTGTCGCTGCAGCCGCTGGAAGATGTGCCGCGAACTCCAAGGATGACGGAGGGCGGCAAGCCGCTGCTTCGCGACGTGGGCTTCCTCGCCATCATGATCTCGTCCGCACTGATCCAGTCCAGCCACGTCGCCTATTACACCTTCGCCTCGATCAACTGGCAGAACCATGGTCTTGGCGGATTGACCATCGCGGGGTTGTGGACGCTCGGCGTCTGCGCCGAGATTATCGTCTTCGCTGTATCGCCGCGCTTTTCGCTGCATCCCACGGTGCTGGTGTTGATCGGAGGCATCAGTGCTGCGATGCGCTGGTCCATTACCGCGCATGAGCCGCCGATCGCCGTACTCGCGATCGCGCAGCTCGGACATGGCCTGAGCTTCGGCCTGACCCAGGTTGGCGTGATGAATCTCATGGTGCGCCACGTACCGCCGCGTCAGATGGCGCGGGGACAGGGATACTACGCAGCGACCGGTGGGCTGTTGAGCGCGGCCACGTCGATCATCTCAGGCGCGATCTACGCACGCTATGGTGAGGGCCTGTACTACATGATGGCGGTGATGGCCGCGGCCGGCGCTGTCGTCATCTGGTCAGCCCGGCATCGGCTGATCGCTCAGCCCCAGAGCGATACGTCAGGCGGATAGACCAGGCTCTCGTCGTAGCGCAGCCCATGATCGCGATCGCGCGCCAGCAATAGCGGACCATCGAGATCGACGAAGCGCGCCTGCGGCGTCACCAGCATCGCCGGCGCCATCGACAGCGAGGTCGCGACCATGCAGCCGATCATGATCTCGAAGCCGAGCGCCTGCGCGGCATCCGCCATCGCCAGCGCTTCGGTGAGACCGCCGGTCTTGTCGAGCTTGATGTTGACGGCGTCGTAGCGCGTGCGGAGCGGCGCCAGCGAGCTTCGGTCATGCACGCTCTCGTCGGCGCAGACAGCGAGTGGCCGCTTGATCCGCGCCAGCGCGTCGTCCTTGCCGGCCGGTAGCGGCTGCTCGACCAAGGTGACGCCGACCGCGGCACAGGCCGCAAGGTTCTGCTCCAGATTGGCCTCGGTCCAGGATTCGTTGGCATCGACGATCAGCTCGGACTCTGGGGCGGCCTCGCGCACGGCGGTGATCCGCGCCTCGTCGCCGTCGCCGCCAAGCTTGATCTTGAGCAACGGTCGGTGCGCGGCCTTCGCCGTCGCGGCCGCCATGGCCTCCGGCGTACCGAGCGAGATCGTATAGGCGGTGGTGCGCTCGCCCGGCTCAGGCCGGTCGAGCAGGTTCCAGGCCCGCCGGCCGGCCGCCTTGGCCTCGAGGTCGATCAGGGCGCAATCCAGCGCATTGCGGGCAGCTCCGGGCGGCATGGCGGCCTGCAGCGCCTGCCTCGTCAGGCCACCCGCCACGGCCGCCTGCATGGCCTGGATCGCGGCCAGCGTCGCCTCGGGGGTCTCGCCATAGCGGGGATAGGGCACGCATTCGCCGCTCCCGGTCAGGCCGTTATGGCTCACTTCGGCCACAACGGTCACCGCTTCGGTCTTGGCGCCCCGGCTGATCGTGAAGCTGCCGGCGATGGGAAACCGCTCGATTCGCGCGGCAAGGGCCGGAACTTTTCTGGAAGTCATTTTGAACTCTGGCGAAATCTGAACCTGCTGGTTACCTCTAGCAACTAACATTAACCAGTTGGGGATACCTTTTCTGGGTAAGGGCGCGTGCGCAACACTCTGTTTTCCTCCGCCCCGGTATGGGAGCGGACACCTTGAGCGGCGATCCAAAGCTGGAACGGATTGCCAAAGGCAACGCGCTGGCCCTCTGCGCCACCGGAACCTGGACCGCGAGCTTCGCTCCGGTGCTGGAGCGGATGGTCGCTGATGCCGAGAAGCTCGCCGGTGGCCCCCAGAACATCTTTATCGACGTCTCCGAGGTCGCCAAGCTCGACACCTTTGGGGCCTGGCTGATCGAGCGGCTGCGTCGCAGCCTGACCAAGGGCGCCGTCGAGGCGCAGATTGCGGGGCTATCCGCCAATTATGCGAGCCTCGTCGACGAGGTCCGCCGGGTGCGGGCGACGCCGGTGGTCGACAGCAGCACCATCACGATTGGCGGCATGCTGGAGCAGATCGGCCGCGCCGTGGCCGGGGTCGGCGGCACCTTTGCCGGCCTGATCGACATGTTGGGTGCGGTGCTCGCGGCCGGCGCACATGTGCTGATCCATCCGCGTTCGTTCCGCCTGACCTCGACCGTGCATCATTTGGAGCAGGTCTGCTGGCGCGCGGTGCCGATCATCGTGCTGATCACCTTCCTGATCGGCTGCATCATCGCCCAGCAGGGCATTTTCCATTTCCGCCGCTTCGGCGCCGACATCTTCGTCGTCGACATGCTTGGCGTGCTGGTCTTGCGCGAGATCGGCGTGTTGCTGGTCGCGATCATGGTCGCGGGCCGATCGGGCAGCGCCTACACCGCCGAGCTCGGCTCAATGAAGATGCGGGAAGAAATCGACGCGCTGCGCACCATGGGCTTCGATCCGATCGAGGTTCTGGTGCTGCCGCGCATGCTGGCGCTGGTGCTGGCACTGCCGATCCTTGCCTTCCTCGGCGCGATGGCTGCGCTCTATGGTGGTGGGCTTGTCGCGTGGCTCTATGGCGGCGTCGATCCCGAGGCGTTTCTGCTTCGCCTGCGTGACGCCATCTCGATCGATCATTTCATCGTCGGCATCGTGAAAGCACCCGTCATGGCCGCGGTGATCGGCATCGTTGCCTGCGTCGAGGGCCTTGCGGTGCAGGGTAGTGCGGAATCGCTCGGACAGCACACCACCGCGTCGGTGGTGAAGGGCATCTTCTTCGTGATCGTGATGGACGGCGTGTTCGCAATCTTCTTTGCGTCGATCGGGATGTGACGATGGCAGCGGAGATTCAAAACCCGATCATCCGCGTGCGCGACATCACCGTGCAGTTCGGTGCGACGCGCGTGCTCGATGGCCTCAACCTCGACGTCAAGCGCGGCGAGATCTTGGGCTTTGTCGGTCCGTCAGGCGCCGGCAAGTCGGTGCTGACGCGCACCATCATTGGTCTGGTGCCGAAGGTCGCAGGCTCCATCGAAGTGTTCGGCGTGGATCTCGATTCCTCCAACACATCGCAGCGCCGCAACGTCCAGCGTCGCTGGGGCGTGCTGTTCCAGCAGGGCGCGCTCTTCTCCTCGCTCACGGTGCGGCAGAACATCCAGTTTCCGATGCGCGAATATCTTCGCGTGTCACAGCGGCTGATGGACGAGATCACCATGGCCAAGCTCGCCATGGTCGGCCTCAAGCCCGAGGTGGCGGATCGTTTCCCATCCGAACTCTCGGGCGGCATGATCAAGCGCGTCGCGCTCGCGCGCGCGCTGTCGCTCGATCCGGATCTCGTTTTCCTGGACGAGCCGACCTCCGGCCTCGATCCGATCGGTGCCGGCGACTTCGACGATCTGGTCAGGACGCTGCAGCGTACTTTGGGGCTGACCGTTTTCATGGTAACCCACGACCTCGACAGCCTTTACACGGCTTGCGACCGTATCGCCGTTTTAGGGAACGGTAAGATCATTGCGGCAGGCTCGATCGCCGACATGCAGGCCTCGCAGCATCCCTGGCTGAGGCAGTATTTCCATGGCAAGCGCGCCCGCGCGGTCGTGACTTGAGGTGCCGGAGTAGCTGATGGAAACGCGGGCAAATTACATATTGATCGGATCCTTCACGCTGGCGGTGATCGCGGCTGCGATCGGCTTCGTGCTGTGGTTCCAGTCGCTGCACACCACCAAGCAGCGCAGCCCGTTCCGCGTCGTGTTCGAGGGCCCCGCAGCGGGCCTGCGTAACGGCGGCAGCGTCAACTTCAACGGTATCCGGGTCGGCGAGGTCGTCTCGGTGAAGCTCGACAACCCGCGACGCGTTGTCGCGCTCGCCATGATCGAGAACAACACGCCGCTTCGCAAGGACACCCTGGTCGGCCTCGAATTCCAGGGCCTGACCGGCGTCGCCGCGATCTCGCTCAAGGGCGGCGAGGAGGCGGCGCCACCGCCGCCGCTCGACGAGGACGGCATTCCCACGCTGACGGCCGATCCGAACAAGCTGCAGGACGTCACCGAGGCGATCCGCGGCACGCTGCAGAACATCAACAAGATCGTCGCCGACAATCAGGAGTCGGTGAAGAACTCGCTGAAGAACCTCGAGACCTTCACCAACTCGCTCGCGCGCAACTCCGAAAAGATCGACGGCGTGATGGCCAAGGTCGATGGCGTCATGCTCAAGGCTGACAACCTCATGCTCGGTCTCAATACGCTCGCCGGCGGCAAGGACGGTGGCGAGCTGTTCCTGACCGTGAAGTCGATCCGCGAGCTCGCTGAAGATTTTGACAAGCGTTCTGGTGCGCTGATGACCGATGGCCGCCGCACGCTCGGTGACATCAGCCGTGCCGTGAACAATTTCGACCGCAACCCGACCCGCGTGCTGTTCGGCGCCAGCAACAGCCAGCAGCAGGCCGCGCCGCCGCCGGCCGAGCCGCCGAAACCGGCGCCGGCCGCGAGCGGCAGGCGGCAGTAGGCGGCGAGCGTCGCGCGCCTCTCACTCGTTCTGTAGAAGGTCTCGTGTCCCGGACGCGCTGCAACGCTCTTAGCGTTGCTGCGCAGAGCCGGGACCCAGAAAGCCCCCGCCGTACATTGCCGTGACATGGGCCCCGGCTCTGCAGCGCATCACCGAAGAGGTGCTGCGCTGCGTCCGGGGCACGAGAGCGTGCTCTGATGCGCCCAAACAAAAACGGAGGCCGCGAGGCCTCCGTTTGCGTTCGTGCGGTTGTTGTTACGAGCCGCTTTACCCCAGCCGGCCCGCCGCATGTGCGAGCAGCGTGTAGACCAGACCCGTCTCCGAGGTCAGGTGGGTGCGCAGTTCCTGCGTGCCGCGGCCGTCGCGGGCGACTTCGTCGAGCAGGCGTTCGAACTCGCCGATATAGCGGTCGACCGTGCCCTTGAAGTTGCGGTCGGCGCGATATTTGCGGGCGACCTCGTCGAAGGCCTTCTGGCCGGCGGGCGTGTACAGGCGCTTGGTGAAGGCCTTGTTCTCGCCGCGCTGGTAGCGATCCCACATTTCAGCGGCGAGGTTGCGGTCCATCAGCCGGCCGATGTCGAGCGACAGCGATTCCAGCGGATTGCCACCGGCCTGCGGCTGCGGAGCGGGTGCAGCCTGTCGGCCACGCGGGGCCTCACGTCCGGCCGGAGCAGCCTGGTTGGCGTCCGTGCGGTTCAACAGATCCGACAGCCAGCCGTCGCGGCCCTGGTCGTTGCCGCCCGGCGCAACCGGCGGTGCTTCGGTGCGACGCGAGGCGGGGACGCCGAGGTCCGGCGGCGGCAGGGTCGAGGCGCTGGCGCTTTCGCGGATGCGCGTCTCGCTGCCACGACCGCCCGCGGTCGCCATCATCGGCTCTTCCTGGCGCTGGACGGCGACAGACGCGCGGCCCGTCGTGGTGACGTCGAGGCCGCGGCCGTGCTGGGCCACGATGCGGTTGAGCTCGGCAAGCGCCTCGATCTGGTCGACGATCACCTTGCGCATCTGCGCAGTGCTCTCGGCGGCCTCCTGGGGCATTTCGAGCACGCCGCGGCGCAGCTCGTTGCGGGTGGCTTCGAGCTCGTTGTGCATCTCGAACGCCATCTGCTTCATGCCGGTGACGAGGTTGCTGAACTTCTCGGTCGACTGCTTGAACATCGCATCCGCCTCGTCGGTGGTCTGGCGGTAGATGTCGTGCATGGCCTCGATGGTCTGGCGGTGCTCCTCTTCGGACGCCGACCGCACAGCCTCGAACTGGCGGGTGATCGCGGCCGAACCTGCGCCGGCGGTCTCGGCGACCACGCGGGCGATGTCGCGGGCACGCTCTTCGGCCGCAGCGAGCGACTCATCGAGCAGCCCGGTGAAGCGCGACAGGCGCTGGTCGAGATCGGCAGTCCGCAGGTCGATGGTGGTGACGAGCGATTCCAGCGCCGCCTTGCGTTCGGCAAGCGAGGCGGTGGTGTTCTTGTTGCTCTGCTCGACGACTTGCGCGGCATCGACGAGTGCCTTGCCGTGGGCGTCGAACTGGGTCGACAGCTCGCCGAGATCCTGGAGCGCGCGCGTGGTCTTCGTGTTGAAGACGTTGAGCTGGTCTTCGAGGTTCTGGGTCGCAGCGCCGTTGCGCGAAGTGACGTCGTTCATCGCCGAGACGAAGTCGGCGACACGCGTCACCAGCGCCCGCTCGAGCGAGTTGAGGTTGTCGTGCGCACCGGTCAGCACCTCCTGGAGGAGGATGTTGCCTTCGCGCAGACGCTCGAACAGGGCAACCGTGTCGGTACGCAGGATCTTGCTGGTTTCCTGCATCTCGGTGACGGCTGCAATCGAGACCTGACGCGACTGGTCGATCGCCGCGCGCGACGCCTGGTCGAGGTCCTTCAGCGACTTGTTGACCGCGCCGGTGGCGATCTCGCTCGCCGCGTTGATGGTGCGGGCGACTTCGTTGCCGTTGCCCATCATGGTCTGCGAGAAGGCCTGGCCACGCGTCTCGATCGACTTCAGCGCGTCGGAGGTGACACGGTCGATGTCGAGGGTGAGCTGGCTGGTCTTCGCACCGATCGCGTCCACGAGCGAGCCGCGCTTGGCGTCGATCATGTTGGAGAGGCGATCAGCCTGCTGCTGCACATAGGTGACGATCTCGTCGGTCTTGCCGGTCATGGCCTGGCCGAAGCTGGAGCTGGCGGCGAGCACCGAGCGCTCGACGTCGGCGGAGCTCGACTTGACCCGCGAGCTCGCCTCGTTGGAGGCGGAGATCAGCGCATTCTGGGCGTTCAGCGCACTGGTCTGGATGTCGTTGGTCGCGTTCGACGTCGCCGTGCTCAGCGCACGCTCGATCTCGGTCGAGATCGTGCGGATCTGGCTGGCGGCATCCGCCGAAGTCGAGGTCAGCGAGGTCTGGGCCTCGCGTGCGCTGTTGAGGATGGTCGAGGCGGTGTCGGCACCGACCGCAGTCAGCGTGCGCTCGATGTCCGTCGTCAGCGACTTGATCTGGCTCGCCGCATCGGTCGAGGCGGTGATGAGCGTACCCTGGGCTTCGCGCACGCCGCTGGTGAGCGCCTCGATGGTGGCGCCGCCGGCGGTTGCCAGCGCGCGCTGCATCTCGGCCGCGAGCGAACGGACCTGACCGGTCTGCTCCGCTGAGACGGCAAGTAGCGTGCTCTGGGCGTCGCGAGCGCTGCTCGTGATCGCCTCGGCAGTGGTCTGGCCGACCTGCGAAAGCGAGCGGTGCACTTCGGCCGAGAGCGACTTGACCTGGCCTGCAGCCTCCGAGGAGGCATTGACCAGCGTGCTCTGGGCCTCGCGTGCGCCAGCCAAAATGCTTTCCGCCGTCGACGTGCCAGCCATCGAGAGCGACCGCTGCACGTCGGCTGCAAGCGCCTTGACCTGGTTAGCGGCATCCGCGGATCCGGCGACGAGCGTGTTCTGGGCTTCGCGCGCACCGGTCGTGATGATTTCAGCCGTCGAAGTGCCGGCCATCGTGAGCGAGCGCTGCACGTCGGAGGACAGCGCCTTGATCTGGTTGGCGGTCTCAGTCGAGGCCGCGATCAGCGTGCCCTGCGCGTCGCGGGCACCGGCGGTGATCGATTCCGCCGTGGACGTTCCGGCCATCGACAGCGACCGCTGCACGTCGGCGGTCAGCGTCTTGACGTGGTTGGCCGCATCAGAAGAGGCGGTGACGAGCGTGGTCTGCACCTCGCGGGCGCCGGCCAGGATCGAAGCCGCGGTGGCCGAGCCAGCTGCGGACAGCGTGCGCTCGACGTCGGCTGCGAGCCCCCTGATCTGGTTGGAGGCGTCGCCCGAGGCCGCAACCAAGCTCGACTGCGCTTCGCGGGCGCTGGTCAGGATCGAGTTCGCGGCACCCGTGCCGACCGCGGTCAGCGAGCGCTCGACCTCGGCGGAGGTCATCTTGAGCTGGGCGTTGACGTCGGAGGATACGGTCATCAGCGACTGCTGCGCCGTGCGCGCACCGGTCTGGATCGTCTCGCTGGTGTTGACCACGAGGTTGGTGAGCGAACGCTCGGCGTCCTCGACATGCGAGCGGATCGCGGTCGAGATCATTTCGGCGCGGGACATCATGTCCTCGCTGGCCTGGCGACCGCTGCTCTCGATACGGCCGGCGACGGCCTCGACACGCGAGCCGAGCAGGTCTTCGAACTGCGCCACGCGGACGTCGATGTCGCTCGCAACTGAACCGACCTTGGTCTCGATGGCGTGGTGGATGTCCTGGAAGCGCGCCGTGACCGTGTCGGTCAGGTGCATGCTGCGGCCATCGATGAGTTCGCTGACGCCGGTGATGCGGCGGTCGATGGCCTCGATCGCCTGCGCCGTGCCGTCCGTGAGCGTCGAGGTCAGGAGGGTGAGGCGAGTGTCGATCGACTGCACAGCCTGCGAGGCGCCATTGGTCAGCGCCGTCGTCAGGTAGGTGAGGCGGCTATCGATGGACTCGAGCGCCTGCGTCGCACCGCCGTTCAGCGTGGTGGTGAGGTGGGTCAGGCGCGTATCGATCGACTGGATCGTCTGCGAGGCGCCGTCGGTCAGCGTCGTCGTGAGATGGGTGAGGCGGCCGTCGATGGATTCGAGTGCCTGCGCTGCACCGCCGGTGAGGGTTGTCGTGAGGTTGGTCAGGCGGGAGTCGATCGACTGGATCGCCTGCGTCGCACCCTCAGTCAGCGTCGTAGACAGCGTGTTGAGACGGCCGTCGATGGTTTCGGTGACGGACTTCGCACGAGCATCGAACGACTGCTCGAGCGCGCCAACACGGCCGCCGAGCTGCTCGTCGAAGGTCTTGATGTGGTTTTCAATCGTGCCGTCGAGGTTGGCGATCTTGCCGTTCAGCGAAGCGTCGAGATTGGTGACGCGCTCGCCGACGGTGGTTTCGAACTGCACCAGGCGCTGGTCGAGCACAGCCGTGATAGCGCCGCCGTTGGAGGTGAAGCGGGTGTCGAAATCGTCGACATAGGTCTTCAGCGACTCATGGATATCCTGCGTACGCTGGCCCATGCGCTCGACGATCTCGCCGCCGAAGGTTTTCACGGTGCGATCGAACTCGGAGATGTGGCGCGTGATCAGGGCACCCAGTGTGCCGGAATCGCGGGCGAACTTCTCGACCAGCTCGGAACCCTGGTTCTTCACCAGTTCGTCGAACGCGCTCATCTGCAGCGACAGCGAGTCGTGCGCGGTCTCGGTCTGGCTGACAACCTTGGCGACGAGGGTGTTGACCGTGGCGTCGAGCGCTTCGCTCGCCTTGTCGCCGGAGGTCATGATCTGGCCGGCGAGGCGGTTGCCGGCGTCGTCGATCTTGGAGGAGAGGTCGTTGGAGCGCAGCTCGAGCTCGAGCAGCAGCGAGTCCGACGAGTTCTTCAGCGAGTCATGCACCAGCTCGGTACGCTCGGAGATGCCGTCGACGATTGCGGCCGAACGCTGCTCGAACTCGCCGGTGATGCGGTCGATGCGCTCGTTCAGCATCTCGTGGACGCGGTCGGCGAGGTCGACGAACTCGTCGTGGACGTGGCCGGTCTTGAAGTTGAGGCTGGTGGTCAGCCGCTCGCTGGCGTCGAGCACCGCGCGCGTGGTCTCGGCGCTGGCTTCCTCGAGGCGGTCGAGCAGGTCGCCGCCGCGCTCGCCGAGCGCCAGGATCATGTTGTCGCCGGCGTGGCTCAGCGCGCCGGTGATGTGGGCGCCGCGCTCTTCCAACGCGCCGGTGATGGACTTGGCGACCTCGTCGACGCGCGAAGCGATCGCGTCCGAGATCAGCGCGATGTCGTGGCGGAGGTCGATCTGCACGCCGGAAATGGCGCTGCGGACCTGCTCGGCCTGGCCGACCAGGTTGTCGCGCTGATGCGCGATGTCCTGAAGCAGGGCGCGGATACGCACTTCGTTGTCGGAATAGGCACGCTCGAGCGCGGCGACTTCGTTGGCAACGAGCGTCTCGAGTTCGCCGGCGCGCGCGATGGCGCGCTCGATGCCGTCGCCCATCGCCGCGACTTCGCGGCGGATGGCCTGGCCGACGGTGACCATGGAATCGGACGCCGAGCCTTCCGGCTCGGAGAAGCGGATCGCAACCTGCGCCATCGCCTGCGCGACCTGGCTCATCTGCTGGCCGCGCCAAACCAGGCTCGCCAGGAAGTAGAACAGCATGATCGGTGCGAAGAACATCGTGACGAGGCCGGCGATCGCCAGCACGCCACCGCTCTCGCCCATGGCGGCCTTGATCGAGGGCAGGAAGCCGACCGTCAGCGCAGCGCATGCGACGAGCCAGACGACGGTGAAGATGGTGGCGCCGGTGTAGATGTTGCGGGTGGGGCGGCCCGTCTGCAGCGACTGCAGCAACTGGCCGATGGTCTCGCGATCGTCATTGGCGGCACGGCGCGAGGCGCGCGGCTCCTCGATCGGGTCGAACACGGCGCGTTCGTTGGCAGCAGCGCGCGGCTCGAAGGCCGGCTCGTCGAAAATGGGCGGCGCGGGCGGGGCGACCGAAGGCGCCGTTTCGTTGCGCATCGAGGCGTTGCGGCTGGTATCGGCAGCCGTGTCGCTGATGTTGAGGGCCTCCTGGATCGCAGAAAGCGCAACTTCTGTGGGGTCTTTGACCTTTTTGGGAGTATTGGCCATGTTGAGTCTGAGCCCTCGTTACTTGTACGCGTCCCCCGCGAGCCCTGCGCGTTGCGCAAGCCCACAGACCGGATCATGCCGCTCGCGCGGATCTCCGAACCGTCCCCACCCGGACGGCTTGTCCGCTAATTTCCGCAACATCCTATTGGCAGAGCGTCGCGAATGAAATGCCTGCGATTAAGACAATCTTAATCATCGTTAACAGGAACGCGCCGTAACGCCTTAGCCTTCAATGAAATTCTCCACCGGACCCGGCCGATTGCGGCAACTTTTCGTCAATAAACGGGCGGATTTGCGTAAAGCGGCCCAAACACTTCGTTAACCATTTCCATGCTTGGGTGGGCGGAACCTGACCGCCGGACCGGCGGACCATCGCGCGATGCCGGGGCCTGCGTCATGACGCCTGAACTGCAACGGATGGACTGGATGCCCTCGCCGCCGCTTGCCCCCATCGACAGCCCGCTCGACCTTGATCATCTCTCCCGCATGACGCTCGGTGACGCCGAGCTGGAGCAGGAAGTGCTGGCGATGTTCGCCGAGCAGGCGGTCCGCCTGATCGCGGCGATGACGGCGCTGCCGGCCGAGACCGGCGCACTGGCGCACAAGCTCAAGGGCTCCGCGCGCGGAATCGGTGCCTTTGCGGTGGCTGACGCGGCCGCCGGCCTCGAGACCGCTGTCAGGACCGGCAATAACCCGCCCCGGGCCTTTGCGGCGCTGAAAGAAGCGGTCGCCGAGGTTCGCGCCACCATTGCAACGATCCTCAAGCACTAGGCGGGGCTGCGCAGCGCCCCTTTTCTTGTGCACCAGTCTTTTGTTTTGACGCGTTTTCTGCGGGCGAACAGCTATCCACTTCGCTTGAAAACGCTATGGCGCGGTCCGGAACGACCCGTTATAGGACAACCCGGACACTCCTTTTCCCCAGATCGCGGCAGCACGAGCACACATGGCCAAAATTCACTTTGTCGACCACAAGGGCGAAACCCGTACGGTGGAAATTGAGAACGGCGCGACCGTGATGGAAGCTGCCATCCGGAACAGCATTCCCGGCATCGAGGCCGAGTGTGGCGGCGCCTGCGCCTGCGCGACCTGCCACGTCTATGTCGACGAAGCTTGGCGCGAGAAGGTCGGCAGCCCGACGCCGATGGAGGAAGACATGCTCGACTTCGGCTTCGACGTGCGCCCGAACTCGCGCCTGTCCTGCCAGATCAAGGTCTCCGACGAGCTCGACGGGCTCGTGGTCGGCACGCCTGAACGTCAGGCCTGAGCTTTCTTGCTTTAAGTGCTCGGCGGCGCGACCTCGAGGCCGCGCTTGTGCCAGGGTCTGAACTTCTCGATCACCTCCGCGGTCAGCGGCGCGGGCCGGCGCGTCGCCTCGTCAAGCAGAACGCCGACCGAATTCGCCGAGGCGATACACTTTCCGTTTGAAAACACGACCTGCTCGAAGGTCACCGACGTGCGTCCTAGCTTCACGACGCCGAGGCCGAGTTCGATCGTGTTCGGCCAATGCAGCTCGGCGCGGAAATGAATGTCGAGCCGCACCATGATCCAGGCGAGCCCCGGCGGGGTCAGCCCGTACTGGGGAAGCTTCATCAGCGTGACACGGCCGGTCTCGAAATAGGTGGCGTAGACCGCGTTGTTGACGTGGTGGTTCGGGTCGAGATCGCCGAAGCGCACATTGTCGCTGAGGCGAAACGGGAAGTCCTCTAGGCGCGGTGTCGTATCGAGGCGGCTTGGTGCGTTCACCGATTGATCTCCGTCAAATCCATCCTCGTTACAACCTAGTTATTTTGGCCCGGCAAGAGGGTGTGCTTGCGGGGCGCTCCCGCTTTTATGCCTTCCCTGATCCATCCCCGTTGGCTAGACAGGAAAGGTTCCTCTGCCCACAGGGCGCCGTCCAACCATAACGACCGATAAAGAGACGACATGAGCGACGTGATCAAAACCGATGTGCTGATTATTGGCGCTGGCCCCTGCGGTCTGTTCGCCGCCTTCGAGCTTGGCCTTCTCGACATGAAGGCGCATTTCATCGACATTCTCGACAAGGTCGGCGGCCAGTGCGCCGAGCTCTATCCGGAGAAGCCGATCTACGACATTCCCGGCATTCCGCAGGTGTCGGGGCAGGGCCTCACTGACGCGCTGATGGAGCAGATCAAGCCGTTCCACCCGACCTTCCATCTCGGCGAGATGGTCGAGACCGTCGAGAAGATCGGAGATCCCCTGTTTCGCTGCACCACCGACGCCGGCAAGGTGTTCGAGTGCAAGGTGGTGGTGATCGCGGCCGGCGGCGGCTCGTTCCAGCCGAAGCGTCCGCCGGTGCCGGGGATCGAAGCCTATGAAGGCACCTCGGTGCATTACGCCGTGCGCAAGATGGAGACCTTCCGCGACAAGAACGTACTGATCGTCGGCGGCGGCGATTCCGCACTCGACTGGACGCTCAATTTGCATCCGATCGCCAAGCGCATCACGCTCTTGCATCGTCGCGACGATTTCCGCGCCGCGCCCCACAGCGTCGAACAGATGCGCGCGCTGGTCGCCAGCGGCAAGATGGATTTGCGGCTCGGCCAGGTCACAGCGCTTTCCGGCGCTGATGGCAAGTTGAGCGGCGCAACCGTCAAGGGCAACGACAACAATGTGAGCGATATTGCCTGCGACACCATGCTGCCGTTCTTTGGCCTGACCATGAAGCTTGGTCCGGTCGCGAACTGGGGCATTGCGCTCGAGAACAATCTGGTTCCTGTCGAGACATCAGCATTCGAGACTAACGTACCCGGCATCTTCGCGATCGGCGACATCAACACCTATCCCGGCAAGATCAAGCTGATCCTGTGCGGCTTCCACGAGGGCGCGCTGATGTCGCAAAAAGCCCACCGCTACGTCTATCCGGAGAAGCGGCTCGTGTTCCAATACACGACCTCGTCCTCCAGCCTGCAAAAGAAGCTCGGTGTCAATTGACCACGGCGCCAGTGCGGCGGTGACATCCCAAGTTTCTGGTGCTGGAACCGTTCGCGAAATCGCCGTAGTCTGCGGCCATTGCAGTGGCGGCTCCAGCAAGGTGATCATGATGCGGAAATTCTTTTCCAGCTTTCGGCTGCTCTCGCTCCTCGCGCTGGCTTTCGCGCTGTCGCTGGGTGCGGCCGGACGAGCCGCCGCTCAGCAGCCGACGGCCGCAGGCCTTTGGCAGAAGGTCGAAGATGGCAAGCCGGTGGGCTGGTTCCTCTTCATCGATCACAATGGCATCTTCGAAGGCGTCATCGCCAAGACCTTTCCGCGCCCCGGTGACGATCCGAACGAGGCCTGCACGAAATGCACGGATGATCGCAAGAATCAGCCAGTGCTCGGACTCTCCTTCATCCGCGACATGAAGCGCGACGGGCTGAAGTATGAGGGTGGCAACGTGGTCAATCCGCGCGACGGCAACATCTGGAAAGCCAAGATGACGGTGAGCCCCGACGGTCAGGTTCTGACCATGCGCGGCTTCCTCGGCATTTCCCTGTTCGGCAAGGACGAGACCTGGCAGCGCCTGCCGGATACCAGCATGGCCGAGGTCGATCCCGCGATCATCGCCAAATATCTCCCCGCGCAGGCCGCTGCGACCACGCCGAAGGCCGCGCCTGCGGCCAAGAAGGGCGGCGCGATGATGATGGCGCCGGCAGCGAAGAAGTAGCCTCGCCGCGCGAGCCGTTAGGCTCTTCCACACACGCCGAAGTCATTCCACCGAGGAGGCGCATTCGCCGAAAGACGAATGCTCGCCTTGCCTGCGCCAGTAATTCCCCGGAATGCGCGCTGGCGCTGGATTTGCATAGCTGTCGGCAAAGCCGCTGGGGAGCGTTCTGCCGATTCCACGCCTGTTAAGGGCGTGAGCGGCCATGTCTGTTCCTCACGGCGCTGATTTCGATCCGCGAGACAACGCCATGAAACTTGCAAGACCGTGTGCCGCGACGATGCTGGGGCTGGTGACGCTGTTGGCGACGTCGGCACTCGCCCGTGACGACGGGCGCTATGCCAACTCTCCGCTTAAACCCTGGTTCGAGAGTCTGCGCAGCGAATACGGGCAGTGCTGCTCGGACGCCGACGGCTATGTCGTTGCCGATGTCGACTGGGAGTCCGAGCAGGGGCACTACCGCGTGCATCTCGACGACGAATGGGTCGTCGTGCCCGACGGCGCCGTGATCACCGAACCGAACAAGATCGGCCGCACCATGGTGTGGAAGCACTATATCGACGGCCACCCGCGCGTACGGTGTTTCATGCCGGGTAGCATGACGTGAAATATGCTGACGGCGCCCGCATCGGACGCGGGCGCCGTCGGCAACGTGAAAGCCTTAGCGTGCTTCGCTGTCGGAGCTCGCGCTGGCGAGCCGTTTCACGCGCGGTGACATCACCGACATCTGCGCGGGCGAAGCCGGCATGCCCGCGACGATCATCACGGGCGCGGTCGATTGCTCCTGAACGCCGGCGCCGCCGAGCACCTGCACTTGCATCGCCGAGATCGGAAATGAGTTTACTTCGTAAGAGGGAAGCTCGCCGGCAAACGCGCTGGCTGTGCTCGCAATCATCGCACTGGTCACGGCAATCATCGAGAGAATACGCATTTCAAAATCTCCGTTGAAGATATCAATCGGAGGTTTGGTCGCGGCACTGCCGCAACAGGTTCGCTTGTGTGCAGACATTCGCGTCCCGTCGGCGGATAAAATGGTTGCGTGATATGACAACGTGAAATGCGAAAGAAATTTTTCGCGCCAATGTTTCCGGACGGTTTCGCGAAAGACCGACAGCCCTGCCTCAGACGCCGAGCTTGGACTCTCGCACCACTGCATCTCTGCGGCGACGCAGGTCCGGATTGAGGGCGAGCCCAAGACCGGGCGCAGTCGGTGCCGACACGATGCCGTTGTTCACGACCGGCAGCGCGGTGACGAGATCGCGGTACCAGGTGGAGAGCGTCGCGCGTACGACCTCCTGGAAGATCGCGGTCGGCGCATGCAGGGCCAGATGCAGGCCGGCCATCAGCGCGACGGGGCCGGTGCAATCGTGCGGCGCGAGCGGCTTGTTATAGGCCTCGCTCAGCGCCGCGATCTTGCGCGCTTCGGTGAGGCCACCGCACCAGGCAATGTCGAGCATCACGACGTCAACGGCGTCGGCCGCGAGCAGATTGCGGAAGCTTGCGGCGCCCGCCAGCGTCTCGCTGCCGCAGATCGGCGTCTTCACGCGCCGTCTGAGATCGGCGAGGCCCTGCACATCGTCCATCTTGTTGAGGGGATCCTCGACCCAGAACACGCCGTAATCTTCCAGCGCGCGGCAGATGCGCTCGGCCGTGTGCATGCCCCAGAGGCTGTGCAGCTCGCACATGATCTCGATGCGATCGCCGACGGCGTTGCGGATCTTGCGGAACGGCTCCAATCCGGTCTTGAGGTCGGTCAGTGAGATCGCATGGCCACCATTGGCGGCGAAGGGATCGAACGGCCAGATCTTCATGGCGCCATAGCCTTCGCTCAGCAGGCTCTCGGCGAGCGCGCCGGCGTCGCGCATGAAGGCGATCTGGTCGTCATAGGGACCGAGCGCTGCATCATCAGCGCCGATCTCGCGGCGCTTCGAGCTTTTCGTGTTGTAGGCGTAGCCGGCGCAAGTGTTGTAGGCGCGGATATCGAGCCGGCTTGCGCCGCCGAGCGCCTCGTGCACGGGAATGCCGTGGCGCTGGCCCTTGATGTCCCACAACGCGATATCGATGGCGCTGGCCGCGCGCACCTCGGCGCTGACGCTATGAAAGCCGAGATAGGGCGTCAGCAATTGGCGCGAGATCGCCTCGATGCGGCGGGAGTCCTGGCCGAGCACCAGCGGCGCTGCGAGTTCGTGCACGGCGGCTTCGACCGCCTGCGCGCCGCGAAAGCTTTCGCCGAGGCCGGTCAGTCCCTCGTCAGTCTCGATCTCGACCCAGATCAGGTTCGGCCGCTCGTCGATGCGGATCGTGCGCAGGGTCTTGATGCGGGACATCGAGGTCCTCTTGGTCTTGGTGCCGGCGTTCAGGTCACCGGCGCCGGATTGAACAGCGTGAGGTCGTTGTGGATGCCCCAGCGATCCGACCACGGCTTGGTGCGGCCGGAGGCGACGTCGAGAATCAGGCGGAACAGGTCCCAGCCGGTTTCCTCGATGGTCTTCGCACCGGTGGCGATACCACCCGCGTCGAAATCGATCAGATCCTTCCAGCGGCGCGCAAGCTCAGTGCGGGTCGCGACCTTGATCACGGGTGCCGCTGCGAGACCATAGGGCGTGCCACGGCCGGTGGTGAAGACCTGCAAGGTCATGCCGGAGGCGAGCTGGAGCGTGCCGCAGATGAAATCGCTTGCCGGCGTAGCTGCGAACAGCATGCCCTTCTGCGTCGCCTTCTGGCCAGGCGAGAGCACGCCGGTGATGGCCGATGAGCCGGACTTGACGATCGAGCCGAGCGACTTCTCGACGATGTTGGCGAGGCCGCCCTTCTTGTTGCCGGGCGTGGTGTTGGCGCTGCGATCGGCACCGCCGCGGGCGAGATAGGAATCGTACCAGGCCATCTCGCGAACCAGCGCGCGGCCGACGTCCTCGTTGATGGCGCGGCGGGTGAGCAGCTGAATGGCGTCGCGCACCTCGGTCACTTCCGAGAACATCACGGTGGCGCCGG
Source organism: Pseudomonadota bacterium (assembly GCA_023387695.1). Taxonomy (GTDB): domain Bacteria; phylum Pseudomonadota; class Alphaproteobacteria; order Rhizobiales; family Xanthobacteraceae; genus Bradyrhizobium. The sequence continues at coordinate 22,482 of JAEWHT010000157.1, forward strand.
CGCGCACCAAGAGGTCGGCGGCAAAGCCGAGGGCGGGATTCGCGGTGACGCCCGAGAACGCATCGCTGCCGCCGCATTGCAGGCCGATCACGAGGTCGGCGGCGGGGCAGGTCTCGCGGGTGCGCTTGTTGAGGATCTTCAGGCGGGCTTCGGCCTGCGTCATGATCGCGTCCACGATCGCGCCAAAACCGTCGAAGGCTTGGTCCTGCATGCGGACGATGGCATCGCTGACGCCCTCCGGCACCAGCCGCTCGGGCGCGAGCTTTTCGCAGCCCAGGCTGATGACCAGAATCTCGCCGCCGAAATTCGGGTTGAGCGCGAGGTTCTGCAGCGTGCGGATCGGCACGACCGCATCCGGCGCGGTGATGGCGACGCCGCAGCCATAGGCATGCGTCAGCGGGACGACGTCATCGACGTTGGGGTATTTCGGCAGCAGCTCGGTGCGGATACGTTTCACCGCGTATTCCATCGTGCCCTTGACGCATTGCACGGAGGAGGAGATGCCGAGGATGTTCTTGGTGCCGACCGAGCCGTCCGGATTGCGAAAGCCTTCGAAGGTGAAGCCTTCGAGCGGCGGTAACGGCGCAGGCACGGCGGTCGAGATTTCCAGCTTGTCGAGGGCAGGGGCCTCCGGCATGCGGATGCGTGCCTCGTCCACCCATTCACCGGCCAGGATCGGCGACAGTGCGTAGCCGATTATTTCGCCATAGCGGATGATCGGCGCGTCTTGTGCGATGTCGACCAGCGCCGTCTTGTGCCCCTGCGGCACGAAGGCGCGCAGCGTCAGTCCGCAGGCAAAGCGGGAGCCGGCGGGAAGCCCGAAATCATTGACCACGATCGCGACATTGTCGCGCTCGTTGAGCTTGATGTAGCGGGGCTGCTCTTTCGCCGCGACGTCCTGGTCCATGTGAGGACTCCGGGATTTGTAGGGTGGGTTAGCGCAGCGTAACCCACCACTGTCTCTGTCCGCAGAAGCAGAAGAGGTGGGTTACGCTGCGCTAACCCACCCTACGATGCCGGCGATATCAACCCGGATAGGTATAAGCCGTCTTCACCGTTGTGTAGAACTCGCGTGCATAGGAGCCCTGCTCGCGGGCGCGGTAGCTCGAGCCCTTCCTACCGCCGAACGGCACGTGATAGTCGACGCCGGCGGTCGGCAGATTGACCATCACCATGCCGGACTCGCTGTTGCGCTTGTAGTGCGAGGCGTATTTCAGGCTTGATGTGCAGATGCCAGAGGCGAGGCCGAACTCGGTGTCGTTGGAGATCGCCAGCGCCTCCTCGTAGTTCTTGGCGCGGATGACGGCGGCAACGGGCCCGAAGATCTCCTCACGCGCGATGCGCATGTTGTTGTTGGCTTCGGTGAACAGTGCCGGCTGGAGGTAGTGGCCGGGCGTCTCGCGCTTGAGCAGTTCGCCGCCGAACGCGAGCTTGGCGCCCTCGTCCTGGCCGATCTTGATGTAGCGCAGGTCCTGGTCGAGCTGGCTCTGGTCGACCACCGGGCCGATATGCACGCCGGCCTTGAGTGCGTCGTCGACCGACAGGCTGTTCAACCGTTCGGCGACCGCCGCGACGAAGCGGTCGTGGATGCCTTCGGTGACGATCAGGCGGGACGATGCCGTGCAGCGCTGGCCGGTCGAGAAATAGGCGCCGTTGACGGCGACTTCGACCGCGGTCTTGAGGTCTGCGTCGTCGAGGACGACCAGCGGATTCTTGCCACCCATCTCGAGCTGGAATTTCTTCATCGGGTTCGAGAGCACGCAGGCCTGCGCGATCTTGCGGCCGGTCTGCACCGAGCCGGTGAAGGAGATTGCCGCAACGTCGGGGGAATCGAGCAGGGTCTGGCCGACCACCGAGCCGGAGCCGACCACGAGGTTGAACACGCCGGCGGGAATGCCTGAGCGAGCGATGATCTCGGACAGCGCGTGCCCGGAGCCGGGCACCAGCTCAGCCGGCTTGAACACCACCGTGTTGCCGTAGCAGAGCGCGGGCGCGATCTTCCAGGCAGGAATCGCGATCGGGAAATTCCAGGGCGTGATCATGCCGACGACGCCGACCGGCTCGCGGGTCAGTTCGACGTCGAGGCCCGGACGCACGGACGCGCCCTTCTCGCCGATCAGGCGCAGCGCTTCACCGGCGAAGAAGGCAAAGATCTGGCCGGCGCGGGCAACCTCGCCGATGCCTTCGGGGAGCGTCTTGCCTTCCTCGCGGGCGAGCAGGCGGCCGAGCTCTTCCTTGCGGGCGAGGATCTCGAGCGAAATCTTGTTGAGCGCGTCAAAGCGTACCTGCGGCGTCGATTGCGACCAGGCGGGGAAGGCAGCCTTCGCGGCGGCAATCGCCTTCTCGGTCTGCGCCTTGTCGGCCTTGGCGTATTCGCCGACCAGATCGTTGGTGTTGGAGGGGTTGATATTCTTGGTGATGCTCGAGCCGTCGACCCATTCGCCGCCGACGAAGTTCTTCAGGATCGCTGTCATCTCATTCCTCCAGGAGAGTTTCTTACCGAACGAGGCAGGGCCGCTTGTCGTCAAACGTCCAGCCGGGGATTAAGTCCTGCATGGCCGTGGCGTCGTCGCGGGCGCCAAGTCCATGCTGCTTGTAGAGCTCATGCGCGGCTTCGATAGCCGCACGGTCGATCTCGATGCCGAGTCCCGGACGATCCGGGACCGCGATCTTGCCGCCCTTGATCTGCAGCGGCTCCTTCGTCAGCGCCTGGCCGTCCTGCCAGATCCAGTGGGTGTCGATCGCGGTGACCTTGCCCGGAGCGGCCGCGCCGACATGGGTGAACATCGCGAGCGAAATGTCAAAGTGGTTGTTGGAATGCGAGCCCCAGGTCAGGCCGTTGTCGCGGCAGGTCTGGGCCACGCGCACGGAGCCTTGCATGGTCCAGAAGTGGGGATCAGCCAGCGGAATGTCCACCGCGCCGAGGCGCAGCGCATGACTGAGCTGGCGCCAGTCGGTCGCAATCATATTGGTCGCAGTCGGCAAGCCGGTCGCCCGGCGGAACTCGGCCATGATCTCGCGGCCTGAGAAGCCGGCTTCGGCGCCGCAGGGGTCCTCGGCATAGGCGAGGATGCCGTGCATGTTCTTGCAGAGGCCGATGGCCTCATCGAGTGACCAGGCGCCGTTCGGGTCGAGCGTGACGCGTGCATTGGGAAAGCGCTTGGCGATGGCTGTGACGGCCTCGATCTCCTGCTCGCCGCGTAGAACGCCGCCCTTGAGCTTGAAATCGGCGAAGCCATAGTGGTCGTGCGTAGCTTCCGCGAGCCGCACCACCGTCTCCGGCGTCATTGCCTCCTGATGGCGGAGGTTGAACCAGTCAGGCTTGCCGGTCTCGCCCTTGACGTAATCGAGCTTGGACTTGCGGCGGTCGCCGACAAAGAAGAGATAGCCGAGCGTTTCGACGCTCTTGCGCTGCTGGCCTTCGCCAAGCAATGCCGCGACCGGCAGATTGAGATGCTGGCCGAGCAGATCGAGCAGGGCGGATTCGATCGCCGTGACGGCATGGATCATCACGCGAAGGTCGAACGTCTGCTTGCCGCGGCCGCCCGCGTCACGGTCGGCGAAGACCGTGCGGATATCGGCGAGAATGTTATTCATCGCGCCGACGGTCTTGCCGATCACGAGATCCCTGGCGTCCTGAAGCGTCTGCCAGATCTTTTGTCCGCCCGGCACCTCGCCGACGCCGGTATGGCCAGCATTGTCGGTGAGGATGACGATGTTGCGGGTGAAGAACGGCGCATGTGCGCCGCTCAGATTAAGGAGCATGCTGTCGCGGCCCGCAACCGGGATCACCTGCATCGCTGTGACGATAGGCGCACCGGAAACATCAGTCTGGGCCATCGCACGCTCCTCCCTGTTGTCTTTTGTTATTCTGCTGCCTGTTGTGTCGATCCTGCGGCGGGCAGAGTTTTCACCAGCGCGGTCAGTTCCGCAATCTCCTGTTCGGTGAGGTCGGTTAGCGGAGAGCGCACCGGGCCGGAATCGCGGCCGATCACCTTCATGCCGGCCTTGATGATCGAGACCGCATAACCTTTCTTCCGGTTGCGGATCTCGATCAGCGGCAGGATGAAATTCTTCAAGCCGGCGTGGATGGTGGCATGGTCGCGCTTGCGCACCGCGGCATAGAAGTTGGTGGCGAACTCCGGCACGAAGTTGAACACGGCCGAGGAGTAGGTCGTTACGCCCATGTCGAGATAGGGCAGCGCGAAGGTCTCGGCGGTCGGCAGACCGCCGACATAGGTCAGGCGGTCGCCGAGCTTGGTGTAGACGCGGGTCATCAGCTCGATGTCGCCGATGCCGTCCTTGTAGCCGACGAGGTTCGGGCAGCGCTCGGCGAGACGGGCGACCGTATCGGGCTGCAGGATCGCGTTGTCCCGGTTGTAGACGATGACGCCGATCTTCACGGAGGCGCAGACGGCCTCGACGTGGGCGGCAAGGCCTTCCTGCTCGGAATGGGTGAGGTAGGGCGGCAGCAGCAGCAGGCCGTCAGCGCCGGCCTTCTCTGCGCCGATCGCGATCTCGCGGGCGATGGCGGTGCCATAGCCTGTGCCGGCGAGCACGGGCACGCGGCCCTTGGTCTCCTCGACGGCGACTTTGACCACCTGCGGGACTTCGGTCGGGGTCAGCGAGAAGAACTCGCCGGTGCCACCGGCGGCGAACAGGCCGGCGACGTCGTAGCCGCACAGCCAATCCATGTTGGAGCGATAGGTCGCTTCGTCGAAGGAATAGTCAGCCTTGAAAGGCGTGACGGGGAAGGACAGGAGGCCCGAACCGATCTTCTGGGCCATTTCCTGCGGGGTCATCTTGCTCATGGGCGCTGCTCCCTGTTTCTGATGTTGTGGAGGACGCCAGAAGGCCGCGCGTCCATGCGCCGTTGTTTAGGAGACGGTTCGATGCGCGTCCAAGCCAAACCCTATATCGACTGATACAAGTTCAGCATCAATCTTCCACCACCTCCGCCGAGGACAATTCGCCGGCGATTTTGACCAGCGCCGACAGCAGCGGATCCTCGTTGTCGCGGCGCCAGACCATGAACAGTTCGACCGGAACGCGCGTGCGCAGCTTCAGCGGCCGCAGGCGGACGTCGGAGATTTTCAGGCCGGCGGCCGCAGCCGGCACGATGGCGAGGCCAAGGCCTGCGCGCACCATCGCCAGGATCGAATGGATCTGGCTGAGGTGCTGGACATAGCGCGGCAGGATGTCGGCGCGGGTGAACAGCGCCACCAGCAGGTCGTGGAAGTAGCGGCTCTCATAGGGCGAATACATCACGAAGGGCTGGTCGTCGAAGTCCTTGATGGTGATGTTCTCGGCATTCGCCAGCGGATGCTTCTTCGGGATCGCGGCGAGCAGGGGCTCGGCGACGACGCGTCGGCTGGTCAGCTCCGGCCGTGCGATCGGCGGCCGCAACAAGCCAGCATCGATCTGGCCCGAGGTCAGTGCCTCGAACTGGTCGCCGGAGACCATCTCTTTCAGCGAGAAATCGACCTCAGGCAGCTTGGCGCGGCAGGCCGCGACGAGTTCTGGGAGAAAGCCGTAGGCAGCTGCGGCCGTAAAGCCGATCTTGAGCGAGCCGGTCTTGCCGAGCGCGATGCGCCGGGCGACCTGCGAAGCGCTTTCCGCAAGCTTCAGGATGCGGCGCGCCTCCGGCAGGAAGCTGCGCCCGGCCGGCGTCAGGCGCACCGAACGGCTGGTACGCTCCAGCAGCGGCGCGTCGATGATGTGTTCCAGCACCTGGATCTGCCGGGACAACGGCGGCTGGGTCATGTTCAGCCGCGCGGCGGCGCGGCCGAAATGCAGTTCTTCCGCCACCGTGACGAAGCAGCGGAGCTGGTTGAGATCGAACATCGATACATGCCTTAGATGGATAAGGCGTTTCCCCGGCACTTCTAGCATCGATCATCCCCAAAACAAAGACGGCGGCTTTTTAGGGCCGCCGTTGAGTTGCCTGTCCCACTCCGAGTCCCTCGGAGCGCTCAGGAGGAACGTTTGAGCACCACCCGCTCGATCTTGCCGACCACCACGAGGTAGGCGAACGCGGCGACCAGCGCGTTGATGCCGACGAACACCAGGGCACCGTTGAAGGAGCCGGTCCAGGCGACGATGTAGCCGATCGCAAGCGGCGTGGTGATCGAAGAGAGGTTGCCGAAGGCGTTGAACAGGCCGCCGGAGACGCCGCCGGCTTCCTTGGGCGACGTGTCGGAGACGACTGCCCAGCCGAGCGCGCCGATGCCCTTGCCGAAGAAGGCGAGCGCCATGAAGCCGACCACCAGCGCCTGGCCGTCGACATAGTTGCAGCCGATGATCGACATCGACAGCAGCATGCCGCCGACGATCGGAATTTTGCGCGCCATGGTCAGCGAACCTGTTGCACGCAGGATGGCGTCGGAGATGATGCCGCCGAGCACGCCGCCGATGAAGCCGCACAGGGCGGGCAGCGTCGCCACGAAGCCGGCTTGCAGGATCGACAGGCCGCGCTCCTTGACGAGGTACACGGGAAACCAGGTCAGGAAGAAATAGGTCAGCGTGTTGATGCAGTACTGGCCGAGATAGACGCCGAGCATCATGCGGTTGGAGAGCAACTGGCGGATATGGTCCCATTTCGGGCCGGAATCCGTCGCACGCACATCGTTCTTCAGATCGTTCTTGGGTGTGTCGAGATCGACCAGCGCACCGCCGTCCTTGATGTAATCGAACTCGGCTTCGTTGATCGAAGGATGTTCCTTCGGGCTGTAGACCGTCTTGATCCAGATGAGGCCCATGATGATTCCGAGCCCGCCCATCACGAAGAACACGTAGCGCCAGCCGAAATCATGGGCGATCCAGGCCATCAGCGGCGCGAAGATCACCGTCGCAAAATACTGTCCCGAATTGAAGAAGGCCGATGCGGTGCCGCGCTCATTGCCGGGAAACCAGGCCGCGACGATGCGCGCGTTGGCGGGGAACGACGGTGCTTCCGCGACACCGACCAGCAGGCGAAGCGCGAACAGCACGACGATGGCAGCGCCGGCGCTGAGGAAGCCGACCCAGCCCTGCAGCATCGTGAACAGCGACCAGATGATGATGCTGAAGGCATAGACGAGGCGCGAGCCGTAACGGTCGAGCAGCCAGCCGCCCGGTACCTGCGCGACCACATAGGACCAGCCGAAGGCCGAGAAGATCCAGCCCATGGCGACGGGATCGAGATGGAGTTCCTTGGAGAGGGCCGGGCCCGCGATCGAGAGCGTGGCGCGGTCGGCGTAATTGACGGTCGTGACCAGGAACAGCATGGTCACGATGAACAGCCTGACGCGTGACCTCTTCACGTCCGTTGCGGACACCACTGCGCTCATCAGGCGCCTCCTTAGAACTTGAATTGTTTCCTCACTGCGACTCCTAGAGGCGCGCGCGGGAAAGTGTCCAAGTTCAAGGGAGTATCGATTGATGCCGTTTTTGAATTGATGGAACGGCAGGGTCGGCGAAACGTGCCGCAGACTCGTTAATGCCAGCGGAGTGAAGCAATCCAGAATCTTCGGCTGTGGGACTCTGGATTGCTTCGCTGCGCTCGCAATGACGTGGAGCAACTATTGCTGCGTGCCAGGCAAGAGCGGAGCCAGGAGACCGCGCTGCACGCTCGGCGGCGCGGCATCCAGCCCCAGCACAGCGCTTGCGGCGGGCAGGGTGGCATCCGCCATCGCGGCGTGGCCTTCGGCGCTTGGATGCACGGCGCCGCCATAGACGGCCGAGAGCACCCCCCAGGTCGCGTCGTGGATGTCGTTCGGTTGGCTCGCCGCCGGCAATCCTTGCGGATAGGTCATTGCCGCGAAATAGCTGTCATTGGCGTCGCGGATCCATCGCGCGCGCGGCAGGTAGGCGCGATATTCGGAGGCGCTGCGGCCGCACATCATGGGCTGGCTTGCCGCGCTCACGATGTCCGGATTGAAGCTCTGGCCGTTCTCGGCAAAGCAGGTGCGGTCGAACTCGGGATCATTGCCGGAATGCGCGCAGAAGCCGTGATCGGCGAACGCGGCCTGGTGCGTGTCGACAAAGGTCATGCGATCGGCTTCGGGATCGCGGCACAGCGCGCCCTGCGTGCAGGTGGCGAGCCCCTTCAGTTGCGGCAGGAACTCGGTATCGACGAAAGTGGAGACGCGCGCGAGCCGCTGCGGATCGGCATTGAAGGCGGGATGGATGTCGAAGCCGCCGCGGCCGCCGCGGCAGGGCACGCCACCGTCGGCGAGCGCCGGATTGGCGTAGGAGACGTAGACCACATGCGAGAGATCGCCACCGACGAGCGGCTTCAGCGCCTCGCGCAGCTTGACGAAATTCTGCGGCAGCTCGCGCTGGAGCGCGTCACGGGAATCGTCGACGCTCGCCATGACGCCGGAACGACGGAATAGCGCGCGCTCGGTCGCGGTCTCGACGATGACGTCGGCGACGAGGCCGGAGAAGTAGACATCGTTGGCGCCGATCGAAAGCAGCACGAGGTCGAGGTTACGATCCGGCTGGCGCTTCTTCGCAGCGGTGACCGCTTCGCGCAGCTCGGCGACCTGCGCATTCACGCTGGTGTTGCAAACGCCGCTCTTGCCGGGCGGGCATTCGCGGGCACGCTGCGAGCCGAGCAGCCCGTCGCTGATGCTGGCGCCGGTGCAGGCGAGCGGCAGATAGGTGACGGCGATATGGGTGTAGCGCACCGCGAGCGCGAGCGCGGTGCGGGCCTGATAGCTGTAGAGCGAGCGATGGCAAGGAGAATTGAACCAGAGCGCGCCATAGCGCTGCCAGTTGGCGAGCGTATCGGGCGCCTCGCAGGCGCGGCCGCCTTTGAAGCCGGCGCGGCTCGGCCGGTAATACTGTCCACCGCCGGTGCCGAGATAGGAGCGGAAGCAGAAGCCCTCCTCCGACAGCGCCAGAGGCCGGTCTGGGTTGCCTTCGCCCGAGGCGATGCTGTCGCCAAGGCCGGCGATGAAGATGTCGCGGACCTGGATCTCGGTCTGGATGCGCTGGCTCGGATCGGAGCCCGATGACACGTCGACAGTGGCCACCGTCTGCTTGCCGTAGCGGACCCGCAGATTGATCGGCTCGGCGCAGTCGAAGGTCGAGGTTTGCGGTCCGTCGCCGTCGTCGAACGACCAGGCGCAGGTGGCGCCAACCGGCACCGCGCCGGTCAGGCGCACGGTGATGGGGTGATCGATCGGGGTGATGTAGTTCTCTTTGACGTTGTCGCGGGTGCAGGGCTGATTGACCCGGCCCTGGAGGTCGATGCAGAGCCGGTTGACCATATTGCGGGCCCAGCCGCGGCCTTCGCTCTGGAGCTCCAGCGATTGCTCGGCGGCAAGGATGCTGCGGTTACGCGCATTCTCGACATGCAGCAGGAAGTCGCGCTCCTCGCGGAACAGGCGGAAGCGGTTGCGAACTTCCCAATTGATCTGCATGGCGCCGGCATCCTGCGCGACGGCGCGCTGAGGCGGCAAAGCGGTGAAGGACCCGGCCAGCAGCAGGGTGCCCAAGAAAAACGTACGAAGGGAAACAGTGATCATGGCCCGCGTCTTCAACGGCAAAGTTGAGGCGGAAATAAGAGAGCATCGCTCCCCCGCCTGCAACCCTTCTGCCGCTTTTGCGGGCCGCCGGGCGTGACCGCTCGGGCCTTAGCGTTTGCTGGCCTGGCGCACCATCCGCTCGTGCTCCATCGCCGTCACCTGCTTGGGCAGGTTGCCCTGCGCGCAGGCCTCAGCCAGCCGCCGTCGCTCCTGCCAGGGCCGGACCACGTTCATCCAGAGCTCGCGGGTGCCCATGATGGAGATCGCGAGGCCGAACGGGATCACGAAATAAAGCAGGCGGAAGACCAACAGCGTTGCGAGCAACTGCTCGCGGCCGAATTCGGGCAGCGCCACCAGCATGGCGGCGTCGAACACGCCGATCGAGCCCGGTGCATGGCTGGCGAAACCCAGAAGCGTCGCCAGGATGAACACCACCGCGAGCGACAGGAAATCGATCGGCGGATTGGCCGGTACCAGCAGGTACATCGCGCAAGCACAGAAGCCGAGGTCGACCACGCCGATCAGGATCTGTACCAGCGTCAGCGGCGCCGACGGCAGCACGACCTTCCAGCCCTTCTGTCCGAGCTCGCGGCGCTTCTCGCCCATGCACAGCCAGACAAGATAGGCGCCGATCGAGGCGAGGCCGCCGAACGCGATCAGCCGGTTGATCGACGATGGCAGCTGATCCATGTAGGAGGCTGCATCGGGATGGATGGCCATGCCAATCGACAGCACAAAGATGTTACCGAGCCAGAAGGTCAGGCCGGAGAGGAAGCAGATCTTGGCGACGTCGATCGCGTTCAGCCCATAGTCCGAGTAGATCCGGAAGCGGATCGCACCGCCGGTGAACACGGTGGCGCCGATGTTGTGGCCGATCGAATAGGACGTGAAGCTCGACAGTGCTGCGATGCGATAGGGCACCTGCTTCTTGCCGATCGTTCGCAGTGCAAAAAAATCGTAGAAGGTCAGCGTACAGAACGCCAGGAAAACGCAAAGCGCCGCCAGTCCGATATTGCCACGGGGTATATCGGCCAGCCCGGTGAGGATGGCGCTCTTGTCGATCCCATGGAGGGTCCGCACGAGCGTCGTTATCGCGAAGGCGATGATCATCACACTCGCGGCAACACCCAGCCGTCGCCAGCCGATCCATTTCTTGAAGCCGCGTTTCAGCGCGGGCAGCAGTCCGTGCATTCATCCTCCCGGCGGGGGGCAAGACCAACCCGATCGGGCCATGGGCCAGTCGGGTGCGATCGTTGTCAAAATAGGCGTCGATCGCTAGGCATCTTCTAGCTCATTACGGCAAAAACAGCGACTTGTGCAGCCCTTGACAAGGACGGGGTGTGCGCCGAACCGGCAGTTTTTGTCATACGTGGTTCACATGGCACGCGCGTTAAGCATGTGAGTCGAGGGCCAGGCTTCGATCGCGCGCCTTCGTCTTCAGATGGTCTCAAATCGGGCCGCCGCAAGCATTGTTCCAGCGCAAGCGCGGCGGCCTTTTCTTTGGAACGACGGCGCCGCGGGCCGGTTAGCGCCCCATCAGCAATCGAACATGGCGAAACAAGCGGCTTTTCGGACAAGCCGGTGCAGTCGTGTTCCCGAAACCAGCAAGGATCGGAACGATGGGACTGTTCACGAAAGACATCAAGACCATGGACGACCTGTTCGTGCATCAACTGCAGGATATCTATTACGCCGAGCAGCAGCTCACCAAGGCGCTGCCGAAAATGGCAGACAAGGCCACCGATCCACAGCTGAAGCAGGGCTTTTTGACGCACCTTGAAGAAACCAGGCAGCACGTCACGCGGCTCGAGGAAGTCTTCAAGATGCACGGGACCAAGGTGAAGGCGGTCGATTGCCCGGCGATCGACGGTATTATCGAGGAAGCCGACGAGACCGCTGGCGAGGTCGCCGACAAGGCGGTGCTCGACGCTGCCCTGATCAACGCGGCGCAAGCTGCCGAGCATTACGAGATCGTTCGCTACGGCAGCCTGATTGCCTGGGCCAAGCAGCTCGGCCGCAGTGACTGCGCTGCTGTGCTCGCCAAGACGCTCGAGGAAGAGAAAGCGACCGACAAGAAGCTGACGACTCTTGCCGAGAGCAAGGTGAATTTGCGGGCGGCGAGCTAGCCAGATCAGCCGAAACGAGCGCCGCGTGGTCCAGCCGCGCGGCGCTCGCATGTCGAGCATCCATCATTCGGTCATTATCGAAACATGATGGCGGGCCGGACGCGTATATGTCGCATGGGGCTGCAATCGAGGTGGCAGCATGCGAGCCAACACCGTCAGATATGAAACCTTCGACGCGAATGGTGCCCCGCGCACTGCATCGCGCCTTGCAACGTCGCTGACGCTGGCGGCGATTAGCCTCGGCTATGGCGTGGTGCAGCTTGACATCACCATCGTCAACACTGCGCTCGACGCGATGGGCAAGACGCTCGGCGGAGGCGTCGCCGAGCTGCAATGGGTGGTGAGCGCCTACACCATCGCTTTTGCCGCCTTCATCCTGACGGCGGGTGCTCTCGGCGATCGGATCGGCGCCAAGCGCATCTTCATGGCGGGGTTCGCGATCTTCACGCTGGCCTCGCTCGGCTGTGCGCTCTCGCCTAATGCCATTGTGCTGATTGCTGCACGGCTGGTCCAGGGACTGGCGGCGGCGATCCTGGTGCCGAACTCGCTGGCGCTGCTGAACCACGCCTATGCAGACGACCGCGCGCGCGGCCGTGCCGTCGCCGTCTGGGCCGCCGGCGCGAGCCTCGCGCTGACCGCCGGCCCCTTCGTTGGCGGCGCGCTGATCACGCTGGTCGGCTGGCGCGCGATCTTCCTGGTCAACCTTCCGATCGGTCTCGCCGGCCTGTGGTTGAGCTGGCGCTATGCGACCGAGACCACGCGGGCGCGCTCGCGGGAGATCGATCTGCCCGGCCAACTCGCTGCGATCGGGGCGCTGGGTGCGTTAGCCGGCGCGATCATCGAGGCCGGTGCGCTCGGATGGGACGATCCCGCGGTGATCGCAGCATTCGTGGTTTCAGCCGCCCTCGCGATGTTGTTCATATGGCGCGAGAGCCGTACCGAGCAGCCGATGCTGCCGCTGTCCTTGTTCAGACACCGGTTGTTGACCTTGACCACGATCGTTGGCCTCCTCGTCAACGTCGCGATCTATGGCCTGATCTTTGTGCTCAGTCTGTATTTCCAGCGCATCAATGGTCTGTCGGCGTGGTGGACCGGGCTCGCCTTCGTGCCGATGATGGGCGCAGTCCTGCCGGTCAATCTGCTGGCGCCGCGCCTTGCCGAGCGTATCGGCCCGTGCCCGACGATCGTGGTCGGCGCCTGCATCTCCGCACTCGGCTGTCTTGGCCTGGTCTGGATTGAAGCCGGGACCAGCTATTGGGCGATCTTTGCGCAGATGATCACGATCAGCGGTGGACTTGGCCTGCTGGTGCCGCCGCTCACTTCAACCTTGCTCGGCAGTGTCGAGAAGGCGCGCTCGGGTATTGCTGCGGGGGTCCTCAACGCGACACGGCAGACCGGCAGTGTCCTCGGCGTCGCGTTGTTCGGTTCGCTGGTCGCGTCGGACAGCGCTTTCATGACCGGCCTTCACCAATCGCTAATCATATCGGCGGCAGTGCTGTTGTTGGCCGCCGTCGTGATCGGCCTTGGCGCAGAGATTAAGACCGCCGCAGTGTGAGTAGCCGCACACATTTCCCGTTCACCATTCCAGAAGCTGGCACATAGTCGGTTACCGACTATCCACCTCTGCCGGTTCTAGTGCCCGATGGAATAGGGGCCGGCGATGTATCAAGTTCTGTTTTGTCTTACGGACCAGCATGATTGGCGCCTGGTCGCACTCGGCGGGGCGGTGTGTCTGCTCGCAAGCGCGGCGGCGATCAGCCTGTTTCACCGGGCGCGTGCAGCGAACGGATCGGCTCGCCTGGTGTGGATTACGCTCGATGCAGTCGTGGCCGGCTGCGGCATCTGGGCAACCCATTTCATCGCGATGCAGGCCTATGGGCCGGGAGCCGGTGGTGCTTACAACATTCCCGTGACGGTGCTGTCGCTGATCTTTGCGATTGCGGTCACCTTCATCGGCCTCAGCATCTCGGTCTCCGCAAAGCGCGGAGGTTTGGTCGCCGTCGGTGGTGCCGTCGTCGGCATCGGTGTGGCCGCGATGCATTACACCGGGATGATGGCGTTCGAAATTCCTGCCCATGTCGGCTGGACCACCGGGACCGTCGCGCTATCGATCGTGCTCGGCATCGTCTTTGGATCGTTCGCCCTGTTCGTTGCGGGGCGAGGCGACAGGCTGTCCAACGCGTTGGGCGCAACGATCCTGCTCACAATTGCCATCGTCTCGCATCACTTCACCGCGATGGGCGCACTGGTCTTGACGCCCGATCCTGCGCTCGTGATCAGTGGTCTCTCGATTCCGCCGGCGTCGTTGTCCATCCTGACTGCCAGCGCGGCGGCTGCCATTCTCGCCATCGCGCTCGTCGCGGCCGTGCTTGACCGTCGTGCCAAGGGCGAATTGGGACGCCAGCAGGTCGTGCTCGACACCGCACTCGAGAACATGTCGCAGGGACTGTGCATGTTCGATGCCGAGGGCAAGATCCTCCTGTTCAACGAACGCTATGCGACGATGCTCCGCCGCTCCGACATTCAGCTCACCGGGCGCCTGTTGATCGACGTTCTCCGCGAGGAGGCGGTAAAGGGGCAGTGGACTGGCGATCCCCAACAATTCTTCGCGCATCTTGTCGAGGATGCCCGGGAAGGACGCACGACGACGGATGTCATTCGCCGGTTCGATCGCTCGATCCGCGTCGTCAACCAGCCGATGCAGGGCGGCGGCTGGGTTGCCACCTTCGAGGACATTACCGAATGGCTGGACGCGCAGGCCAAGATCTCGCACATGGCGCGCCATGACGCGCTGACCAATCTGCCGAACCGCGTGCTGTTCCACGAGCAGCTCGAACAGGGACTGCTTCGTGCGGGTGCGAACGATCAGCTCGCGGTGCTCTGCCTCGATCTCGATCATTTCAAGGACATCAACGACTCGCTCGGTCATCCCATTGGCGATGCGCTGCTGAAGGAAGTCGGCCGCAGGCTGAAGGCCACCGTCGGCGAGCACGACACCGTCGCGCGCCTCGGTGGGGACGAGTTTGCCGTGGTCCAGATTGGCCGCTCCGAGGAGGCTGCCGCCCGCGTGCTCGCCGGCCGCCTCGTCGAGGTGATCTCCGCGCCTTATGAGATCGACGACCATCAGATCGTCATCGGCGTTTCGATCGGCATTTCGCTGTCGCCGCAGGACGGCAGCAATTCCGACGAGCTGCTCAAGAATGCCGACCTTGCGCTGTACCGCGCCAAGGCCGACGGCCGTGGCACCTATCGCTTCTTCGAGACCGGCATGGATGCGCGCGCGCAGGCGCGGCGCCTGCTGGAAATGGATATGCGCTCGGCGCTCCAGCGTGACGAATTCCAGCCATATTATCAGCCGATCCGCGACGTCGCGAGCGATCGGGTCGTCGCTTTCGAGGCGCTGTTGCGCTGGAATCATCCGGAGCGCGGCTTGATCTCCCCCATCAGCTTCATTCCGCTCGCGGAGGAGACCGGCCTCATCATCCAACTCGGCGAGCTCGTGCTGCGCCGTGCCTGCTCAGATGCGGCAACCTGGCCGGATGGTGTCGGCGTCGCCGTCAATCTGTCGCCGGTACAGTTCAAGAATCCGAACTTGATCGCATCGGTGACCGAGGTGCTGGAGCAATCCGGGCTTGCGGCGAGCCGCCTCGAGCTCGAGATCACCGAATCCGTGCTGCTGCAGAACAGCGAAGCGACGCTGACCACGCTGCACGAGCTGCGCGCCATGGGCGTTCGCATCTCGCTCGACGATTTCGGCACCGGCTATTCGTCGCTGAGTTACCTGCGCAGCTTCCCCTTCGACAAGATCAAGATCGATAGGTCCTTCGTCTCCGAGCTCGCCACGCGCGATGACTCGGTGGCGATCATCCGCGCCGTGACCGGTCTTGGCCGCAGCCTCGGCATCGTCACCACGGCGGAGGGCGTCGAGAACGACGCGCAGCTCGAGTTGCTCAGGCGTGAGGGCTGCACACAGGCGCAAGGCTATCTGTTCAGCAAGCCGCGGCCTGCGGCAGACGTCGCGTTGATGATGGAAGGCCCGTCGCTGCGCGCTTCGGCGTGAGCGATTAATTGCGGCGCAGCGCGAAATGCGCGCCGCAAAATGCCATGACAGCGCCGAGGCACAGCGCCGCGAGGCCCGCAAGCACGCCGGAAATGGTCGGGATCGGGCTCGGCGCGGAGGCTGCCTGTCCGGCGCCTGCGAGCAGCAGCACGCCGACTGCGATCAGGAACTGGCGCATCCGTTGCGGGATCTGGCCCGAGACCGCGCTCTGCATCAGCGTCGCCGTGAAATAGCCACCGGAAAAGCCCACGGTCGCGATCAGCCACCAGGCGATCGCCGCACCCGTCGGCATGAACTCATGCGTGTCGGAGCGCCAGAGGCCGCCAAGGTCGAGCCCGTAGCGTGCGCCCAACATGTGGACGGCGAGCGCGAGCAGCACGCCAGCGATCATGGCGGCCCCGAGAATCAGGCGGCGCGGAAAATAGGTCGTCTCAGCCATGCCTCGCTTGTAGGATGGGCGGGGGCGATCGCGCAAGCCGATCACAAGCGGGATAGACAATAGAGATGCAGGCTTCGGAGGGGCAGGGCGAGCAGGTGACGAGCTATGCCTACAAGGCGTCGCTGATCGGCTCGGCACATCGCTTCGAGCTGACCGAGGCGGGATTGTCCTGGCACATCGCGGGCCGCTCGGGCGTCTGGCGCTATGACGAGATCAGCGCCATCAGGCTGTCGTTTCGCCCGGTCTCGATGCAGCAGCACCGCTTTCGCGCCGATGTCAGCCGCACCAGCGGCGGTCGCATCGCTATCCTGTCGACGAGCTGGCAGACCGCGGCGCTGATGGCGCCGCAGGACAACGGCTTTCGTGCCTTCATTGTCGAGCTGCACGCGCGGATGGCGAAGGCCGGCAGCCGCGCCGAGCTGACCGCCGGCCTCGGCCGCAAGACTTATGCGGCGGTGCTGGCGTTCCTGGCGCTGCTGGCCGTGGCGATGGCCGGGCTGTTGATCCGGGCGCTGATGATCGGCGAATTCGCCGGCGTGCTGTTCATCCTCGGCTTTGCCGCGCTGTTCGTCTGGCAAGTCGGCGGTTTCGTCCGTCGCAACCAGCCGCGCGCCTACAGCTTCGATCGGCTGCCGGCGGGTTTGCTGCCCTAGCAACCTGCAATCGGCCGCAATCAAAATTGACTTCGCGACCGCGCGCTGGTCCCGCATCGTGCGGCGATGACAGCCATGGATCGCAGCAGGCGCCTGCCGACGGCGGACGAGATCGCCGAGATCAATCGCACCCACCTGATCGATACGCCATTGGTCCCGGCCGACTTGCTGTTCCTGTTCGGAACCCGCGAGGACGTTGCGCTCCGCGCCGAGACCGCTGCGCGGCTGTGGCGCGAGGGCTATTTCCGCTGGTCGATTGTCAGCGGCGGCGTGACTCCAGGCTCGGAGCAATCCGAGTGCAAGATCATCACGACGGCGATGGTCGCGGCGGGCATTCCGGTGGACCGGATCCTCGGCGAGCATCGTGCGATGAACACCGGCGAGAACGTGATCTTCTCGCTGCCGATCATCGATGCGGCTCTGGGACTGCACAACATCCGCAGTGTGATCTGCCTCGGCAACACCTGGACCGCGCGGCGCTATCCGATGACATTGCACCGGCACTGGCCTGAGGTGACAAAGCTGTTGCTCACCGTCGACAGCTTTGCGACGCCGCGCGCGCTCTGGCACACCGATGCTGAATTTCGTCGTCGCGTCCTGCACGAGTGGGACAAGATCGAGCCGTACAAGGCGAAGGGCTTCATCGCGGAATGGCCGGAGCGCTGAAGGTCTCGCAGACTATTCCGTCGAGTCGAAATCCTCTTCCTTGGTGCCGAGCAGCGAGACGATCGTGCGCAGGCCGGAATCGAGCTGCTCGAACGAGGGCGGGGCGAGGGCAAGTCGCACCGCATTCGGGGCATGGCCGTGCGCCACCGCGAATGTCGAGGACGGCGTTAGCGCGATGCCGCGCCGGGCGGCTGCTGCAACGAATGTCTGCGAGCGCCAATGCGACGGCAACGTGAGCCAGAGGTGATAGGAGCGCGCGTCGGCGGCGATCTGGTAGCCTGACAGCAGCCGTGCCGCGGTCTGCTGACGGCGGGCGGCATCGATGCGCTTCAGCCGGGTCAGCTCGGCGACGGTGCCGTCGGCCATCAGCCGCTGCCCGGATGCAAGTGCGTGGCCCGAGGCGATCCAGCCGCCGGTGCGGACCGCGCTCATCACGCTTTCGCGCAAATGCGGTGGCGCGACGAGGATGCCGAGCGCAAGACCCGGTGCAACCTTCTTGGAGAGACTGTCGAGCACGATGCAACGGTCGGGCCCGAGTGCGGCGAGTGGCGTGTCATCGGCGAGGAAGCCGTAGACGGCATCCTCGATGATGGTGAGATCGAGCTTCTCGGCGACGCGCATGATATCGGCGCGCCGCGTCGCATTCATGGTGACGCCGAGCGGATTCTGGATGATGGGCTGCAGATACAGCGCCGACAGATGCGCTTCGCGATGCGCCTTCTGAATCGCATCGGGCCGCGCGCCAAATTCGTCCATCGGGATCGGCACCAGCGTGATGCCGAGCCGCGCGGCGATGCTCTTGATGTAGGGATAGGTCAGTGCCTCGACGCCGCAGCGGCCGCCGGTCGGAACGAGCGCTGCGAGCGCGGCCGCGAGCGATTGCTTGCCGTTGGCGGTGAAAACGATCTGCTCGGCTTGCGGCGTGAAATCCTTGCGCGCCAGATAGGCGGCGGCGGCGTTGCGCGCGCTCTTGGTGCCGGTGCTGGTCGAAGAGCGCAGCACGGCTTCGAGTGCATCGACGCGTTCGAGCCCGGCAAGGCTCTTGGCGATCATCGCCCATTGCTGCGGCAGCAGCGGGTAATTGACCTCGAAGTCGATGCGCGCATCGCGTGGCTCGGCGATGCTCTCGACCTCGCGCCTGATGTCACCGGAGATGAAGGTGCCGCGCCCGACCTCGCCAACCACGAGCCCGCGGCGGAGCAACTCCGTATAAACCCGGCTCGCAGTCGAGACCGCAATGCCACGGTCGTATGCAAAATTGCGCTGCGGCGGCAGACGATCGCCGGCCCTTAACGTGCCGTTAGAGATATCTGCGGCAATTGCATCCGCAAGCTTCACGTACTCGAACTTGGACATTATTGCACCGAGAGCAATGTTTTCCTTGCTCCGAGCAATGTACTGGAGCATTTAAGTTCCATCAAGGTCCGCGATTGAGCCGAGGAAAGCGAGAGCAATCCGACGGCAATGAGGTGCAGGCGCTTCCAGCGTTTGCGCCAACGGCATCCGCTTCGCCGCGCAGGACCAAAGGCCGGAGAAGAAACATGACCATGATCTCGCAAACTGCCGGGCGGAGCTTACGCCCATCCTCGACGAGCGGATTTTTTGCCACGCTCGCCACCGCTGCCTATGCGCTGTTCGACCGCCTGGAGCGCCGCTCCGCCGTCAAGACGCTGAACGAGCTCGACGACCGCGCCCTGCGCGACATCGGGATCAACCGCAGCCAGATCGAAGACGCCGTCTACGGCCAGTTCAAGGCTGAGCTGACGCGGTATCTGTGAGCTTGCTCTTCTGTGTCCCGGACGCGCTGCAATGCGTAGCATTGCTGCGCAGAGCCGGGACCCACGAAGCCACACCGCGCGCTGATGCATGGGCCCCGGCTCTGCAGCGCATCACTTCGTGCTGCGCAGCGTCCGGGGCACGAGAGCTCGTTTCAAGATTAGACATAGATGATCATCCTCGTGGCTGATGTCGCCCGAGCTTTGCTGGTCGCCTCACCCTCATGAAAGAGGGCGCAGGGAAGACCGGGTGCTGACCTCGCACCCGCGGTCCACTGTGCGAAGGTTGCGCTACAAAAATCTGCACAGCGGCATACAGGTGAAGCCCAACACACGGCCTTCCCTGCGCAGTGGGTTGACGGCTTATGTCGTGATCTCCCCGGGGAGCGATGCACTATTGCCCCCGTCGCCTTGCAGATGGCTGATGCATGGACCCGGTTGGGCCGCAAACATCACCACAAGACTTGGCGCACAGGCTCCGGGCGCCAGGACCACACGATTTTGCCGTACGCAGATCACACCGGTCGTTCGCGCGAGGCTCTCGCTCACGGTTGCCCGCCCTGCGATTGCCTTCGCGCCGATGTGACCCACGTCCACCGCCGTCCGGCCCGCGTTCATGACGATCGCGATACGCCCCTTTTCGTTGGGCCGGGTTGTCGCGACGGATACGCTGTTTCCGAATTTCGGTAAAGTGGAATATTTTGGGTTGCGTGGATTGACCTGATGCTTGGGTGTTTTGCCCGTCGGGCCATACAAGCAATAGCTGCGTAGGGTGGGTTAGCCGAAGGCGTAACCCACCGCTTCTGTGGCCGCGGCGATTAAAGGGGTGGGTTACGCTGCGCTAACCCACCCTACGAGATCAAGCCAACGCGAGCTGGCCCCACGCGCTGCCATAAGCTCGATCGTCATCGGACCTGTCGGGCTTGTGGTGCGGCCTCGTCGGAGCGCCGCGCTGACGCCGATGCCGGATATCGAGCCGCTGCATCCGCGCGGTGATACTCGCGGCAAGCAATGCGATGCGCGCCGCAGCCTGTTTGACGACGAACAGGATCGTGCTGATGCGGGTCAGCACGCCGACCAGGAGCAGCACCGAGAAGATGTCGATATAGGCGAGGAAGTCGCCGATCAGCAGCAGCTCCGGCGGAATCGGGATGCTGTGATAGTAGGCGCCGATCAGGATGACGACGGGGATGAAGGCGATGACCTTCCGCACCGTCAGCCGGTCCAAGAGCGCGGCCAGTTGCACGACCAGCACCTCCCACAGCGCATCGCCGATTGCGAGCGGGACCTCGTAGGTCCATCTCCGCCACCAATGCTTCACGACATTGCTCCGAGTTTAATGTCTCACCACCAGCACCGAACACTTGGCATAACGCACCACATGTCCGGCATTTGATCCGAGGAAATAGGTCCGCATCGCCGGCCGATGCGAGGTCATGACGATCAGGTCGGCCTTCATGTGCGCGGCTTCTTCCAGGATCTCGTGATAGATGCCGCCCTGGCGGACGACGCTGGAGATATGGGACGCCTCGATGCCGGATTCACGCGCGACGATCGCGAGTGCCTCTTCCGAAGTCTGGCGCTGCTGTTCGTCGAAATCGGCCGGAACGTATTCGGCCAGCATCACCGGCGTCATCGGCAGCACGTTGAGCAGGCGGATCGATCCGTCCCAGTTCTGCGACAGCGTCGTCGCGGTCTCGATCGCTGGCTTTGCCAGATCGGTATCGGCGAGGTCGATGGGCACGAGAATGGACTTGAACATCTGCGCCTCCCTAATGACCAAGCTGGATCAACCTGATGAGACGGCGCCCGCGCGTCTCATCCCTGTCGAAGCAACTTGGGGCTGACGAACAGCACCAGTTTGCCGCGGCGGTAGGCCACGTCACCCCAATCCTTGACGTCAAAGTCCAGGATCGCAAGCCCCGCTGTGGGCAGATTGTCGGCGAGCGCCTTGGCGCTGGCCTGATCGCCGCTGCCTGCCAGCATCAGGCCGGCCTCATGCATGCCGGGGTTATGCCCGACCAGCAGCAATTGCTTGGGGTTGGCCGGGACGGTTGCACTGCGAATGGTTTCGAGAATCTGCGCGGGATCGGCGCCGTAGAGTTCCGGCAGGATCTCGACCTGTGGCGCCGCGACGCGGTCCTTCATGGCCTCCCAGGCGATGTCCCAGGTCTGACGTGCCCGGACGGCGTGTGACACCAGCACGAGTTCGGGGACGGGCGGATGGCTGGCGATCCAGTCACCGATCTCGGCAGCATCCTTCCGGCCCCGGTCGTCGAGCCGGCGGTCCTGGTCGCGGCCGCTCGGCGCGTCGGTCTCGGTCTTGGCGTGACGCAGCAGCATCAAACGGCGCATGGCATTCTCGAATCGTTCCACGTCCAGAATAATCTACAGGCGGGCGTTGAGGACAAGGTGACAAGCGCCCGATTGGTATCAGCTTGTTATTTTGAGCATGATCTCCGTGCAAACCCCAATCCGGGTTTGTCGCGATAGAAAACCGCTTCACACTTTTCCGGATCATGCTCTAAGAAACGCTATGAGCGAGACTTTCACAAGCGTGTCCCAGGAAGAAGCCGGCTTTCGCGAGCGCGCCCGGCTGTCGTTCGATCTCGACGCCGATATTTGCGTGATCGGGGCAGGGCTTGCCGGCCTTTCCATTGCGCTCGAGGCGGCCCGGTTAGGGGCCAGTGTCGCGGTGCTCGAGGGCCGCCATATCGGCTGGAACGCCTCGGGCAACCAGCTCGGCACCGTGACGCCCGGCTTCGCGCTGCCGCTCACCGAACTGATCGAGCGTATCGGCTTCGAGGATGCCAGCGAATTGTGGACGCTCTCGAAGGAGGGCGGCGAGTTCGTCCGTGCCAACGCCACCGAAGAGAACATGCCCGGCATCGGCCTCACCGACGGCGTGCTCGAAGTCTCCAACGTCGACGCCGGCGACCGGCTGATCAGCCGGCTCCAGATGCTGAACGAGGATTTCGACACCGAGGCCGAAGGCTGGCAAATCGATCGCGTCCGCGAGGCGCTCAAGACCGATCATTACTTCCACGGTGTCTACTATCCCAAGGCGTTTCAGGTCGATGGCCGCAAATATGTGCACGGCCTTGCCGCGCTGGCGCGGCGCGCCGGCGCGCGCATCTTCGAGGACACGCCGGTCGTCAGCATCGACCATTCCGGTATCCGCAAGCGCATCGTGACGCCCTCGGCGCGGCTGCGCGCCACGCACATCGTGCTCGCCGGCAACATCCATCTCGGCGCGCCCTTGCGGCGTCTGTCGGAAACGCTGCTGCCGGTCTGGCGTTATGCCGGCATCACCGCGCCGCTCGGCGAGCGCGTGCACGAGATCATCGGCTTCAAGGGATCGGTGATGGATTCCGATGGCGTCGACCATTTTCGCATCGTCGACGGCGACCGCCTGATGTGGGAGAGCCCGGAGACCACCTGGGCCGCGCGGCCGCAGCGTTTTGCCGGAAGCGTGAGGCGGCGGATCCGGTCGATCTTCCCCAAGCTCGGCAATGTCGAGATTGCCGAGACGTTCGGCGGAGCCACCGGCCAGACCGTGCACGGCATGCCGCAGATCGGCCAGTTGCGCAAAGGCCTCTGGGTGGCGAGCGGTTTTGGCCGCCAGGGCATGAACACTTCAGCGATGGCCGGGCAGCTGATTGCGCGCAGCATCCTGTGGGGCGACGAGCGCTGGAAGCTGTTCTCGCCGTTCGAGCTGGTCTGGGCCGGCGGCACCACTGGGCGGGTCGCCGGGCAATTGGTCGGCATGTGGGGCAGGGCGAGTTCCGCTGCGGCTGGCTCGCTTGCCCGCTACCGCGAGCGGGCGCGGGTGAAGGACAGGGAACGCGAGGCGCGGCTGGCCGAGGCCAATCGGGCCGCCGGCACCGGACCGCGCCGTCAGCCCCCCGGGGTTCGGCCGCGGGTGGCGCCGCCGCCGCATCCGGCTGCCACCGAGAGCCCGGAACCGGTCGCCCAAGAAACCATCCGCGACCAGAGCGTCTCGCAATAAGTTGAGAAAAATCCCGCCTGGAAGTGTAACATCGGGCGTTATAGCCCGTATCTCAGGGCGTGGACTTCCCGCGCACGGAGAATGAGATGTTTGACCGCCGCATCCTGTTGACCACTGTCGCCGGCCTGTTTGGTCTTGCAGCCTTCCGCTGGCTGAGGGCAACGCCGGCCGAGGCCGGAGAGAAGGCCGCGCAAAAGTTCGAGATCGAGAAGACCGACGCCGAGTGGCGCGCTCAACTCACGCCGCAGCAATACGAGATCCTGCGCAAGGAAGGGACCGAACGGCCGGGCTCAAGCCCGCTTCTGAACGAGCACCGCAAGGGGACCTTCGCCTGCGCCGGCTGCGACCTGCCTCTGTTTGCCTCCGATACCAAGTTCGAGAGCGGCACGGGTTGGCCGAGCTTCTATCAGCCGATCGAGGGCAATGTCGGCAAGACCGAGGATCGCACCTTCGGCATGGTGCGTACCGAGGTGCACTGCCGGCGCTGCGGCGGCCATCTCGGCCACGTGTTCGACGACGGCCCGAAGCCGACCGGATTGCGCTACTGCATCGACGGTTTCGGGATGGTGTTCCACCCCGCGGCGCCGTCGGCAACGTAGGATTGGTCCCGGCAATTGTTGCCGGTCCGGCAATTATGCCCCGGTCATCCGACCGGGGCATTTCTATTTAAGTCATTGATTTTATAAGAATACCCGCATTGGCATAGGCCTTGCGACTGTCTCCCCGACTGCGGCCATGGGTCGACCCGCCGCCGAGATCGGATTTGGAGACAAAGTTATGGGTATCTTCGATGCAATGAACACCTCGGTGGGTGGCCTGCAGGCGCAGTCCTACGCGCTTCAGAACATCTCGGGCAACATCGCGAACTCGTCCACCACCGGTTACAAGGGCATCGGCACCTCGTTCGTCGATCTCATTCCGGACGCTTCGGTGCCGAGCAAGCAGGTCGCAGGCGGCGTCACGGCCAGCGCGAAGGCGACCATCACCACGCAGGGCACGATCTCGGCCTCGAGCGTCGCCACCAACATGGCGATCACCGGCGACGGCTTCTTCTCGATCCAGAAGGCGACCGGCGTCGTCGACAACGTGCCGGTGTTCAGCGGCGTCACGTATTACACAAGGCGTGGCGACTTCCAGCTCAACGCCAATGGCAATCTGGTCAACGGCGCCGGCTATTATCTGATGGGCACCACGGTCGATCCGAAGACCGGCAACCCGACCGGTAACGTCGCGACCGTCCTGAAATTCCAAAACAACTTCATCCCGGCCCAGGCGACCACCTCGATCCAGTACGCCGCCAACCTGCCGAGCGTGCCGAACACGGCGGCGAGTTCGACCGCGGCGAGCGGCACGCTGCTGGCGGCCGGCGGCCTGAACCCGTCGGATTTCACGGCTAACCCGCTGCCGGTCGGCACGCCGCCCGCGCCATACACCAATGCGACGGTCGCAGGCGCAGCGGCCACCGGCAACCTCCGTTCGGCCTATTCGTCGACGACGGGGACAGGCACGGTCGCGCTGCAAAACAACTCCTCGGCCGTGGCTTCGACCTCCACGTCGCTCGACAACACCGTGGGTACGCACCTTGCGTCCAGCATCCTCACCGCCCTCAGCGGCCAGACGCTGACGATCAACGGCAACACGATCACGTTCAATGGCGGCACGACCGTCACGACGGCGGGTAACAACACCACGATCGGTCTCGGCACAGGCACGACGGCAACGGTTCAGAGCATCCTGACCGCGATTCAAACCGCAGGTGGCGCCGGCGTCACGGCCTCGCTCTCCGCCAGCGGCAACATCGTGATCTCGAGCGGCGCGACGACCGACGTGGCCGTCAACAGCGGCACGGCGGCCACTGCTCTCGGCATCAGCAGCGTGACACGCGGCGGCAACGTGCTGTCCTCGCCCGCGATCACCGGTGCCACGGTGCTGAGCGGCTCCGCGACCGCCGGCGGCGCCGAGGTGCTCTCCTCGGGCTTCTCAGCCGGTGACACCATCACGGTCGATGGCCAGACGCTGACCTTCATGACCTCGGGTGCGTCGGGTCCGAACCAGATCAACATCACCGACAACATCACGACCCTGCTCGGCAAGATTGATGGGCTCTCCGGTGCATCGGGATCATCGGTCAGCACCGGTGGCGTGATCACGCTGAACACCGGCACGGTTTCGAACCTGTCGGTGGCGAGCTCCAACAGTGCAGCCTTCGCCGCGCTCGGCTTCACCTCGACCATCACCCAGAACCGCAACGGCGGCGGCACCGCAGGCACGGGCGGCGTGATCGGCAACGACATCGCGACCTTCACCAAGGAGTCGATCAGCGGCGGCGCGGTGACGGCCTACAATGCGGCCGGCACGCCGGTGAACCTGCAATTGCGCTGGGCCAAGACCGACAGCGCCTCGCTGGGCGCCGGCCATACTGATAGCTGGAACCTGTTCTACCAGACTGATCCGAACGCCACCGGCGCGACGGTCGGCTGGGTCAATACCGGACAGGCCTTCACTTTCGCCGCCGACGGCTCGCTGACCTCGCCGAGCGGATCGGGCATCACCATCAACAACGTCTCCGTCGGCGGTCAGTCGCTAGGCTCGGTCGCTTTCAACATCTCTTCTGGCGGCCTGACGCAATATGCCTCTACCAGCGGCGCGGTGACCATCAACACCATCACCCAGAACGGCTACGCCGCGGGCCAACTCCGCTCGGTCGCCGTCAACAACAGCGGGCTCGTGGTCGGCACCTTCTCCAACGGCCAGAATCTCGACCTCGCACAGGTGTCGTTGTCGCATTTCAACGGCACCAACTACCTCAAGGCTCTCGACGGCGGCGCTTACGCTTCGACCGACCAGTCGGGCCCCGCGATCGATGGCGCCTCGGGCTCGATCAGCGGCTCGTCGCTTGAAGGTTCGAACACCGACATCGCCGACGAGTTCACCAAGCTGATCGTGACCCAGCAGGCCTATTCGGCCAACACCAAGGTGATCACGACGGCGAACTCGATGGTCCAGGACCTCTTGAACGTGTTGCGCTGATCGGCGCGTAACGTAACCAAAGGCGGCTAGTAAAATGGGTTTGAGTTCAGCCCTTGCCAGTGCGATGAGCGGTCTGCGTGCCAACCAGGCTGCGCTGTCGATCGTCTCGTCGAACGTCGCAAACTCGCAGACGCCGGGTTACGTCGCCCAGACGCCGAACCAGATCGAAGTCAGCACTGGTTCTTTCGGCTCGACGGCGAAGACGACCGGTGTCAGCCGCGACATCGACAGCTACGTTCAGAGCCAGCTGCGCACCGAGACCGGTGGCAGCGGCTATGCCGACCAGATGGCCAACATTCTGAAGCAGCTTCAGAGTGTCTATGGCACGCCTGGCAACAGCGGCACGCTCGAAAACGCGCTGAACAATTTTACCACGTCCCTCCAGGCGCTCTCGACCAACGCGGGCTCGTCGTCGGCGCAGACGGTCGCACTCGGCGCCGCGCAGTCGCTGGCGACGCAGCTCAACGTCACCACCAAGGGCATCCAGTCGCTGCGTTCGAATGTCGAGCAGGATCTCGGCACCTCGGCGCAGGCCGCCAATTCGGCGATGAACCAGATCGCCGACATCAACATCAAACTGCAGGGCCTGGAGCCGAACGATCCGTCCGCGGCGACCTTGATGGATCAGCGCGACCAGGCCATCAATTCCCTGTCGAAATATGTCGACGTTCGCGTCACCACCGACGGATCGAACCAGGCCAACATCTACACCACCACCGGCATCCAGCTCGTCGGCGCGGGGCTCGCCTCGCAATTCACATTTGCGTCGGCCGGTGCACTGTCGGCGACCTCGCTCTACAATACCGATCCGGCCAAGTCCGGGGTCGGCGCGCTCAATATCAAGCTGCCGAACGGTTCGTCGATCGACGTTGCCGGCAACAATGTCGTCTCGTCCGGCCAGATCGCTGCCGACCTGAAATTGCGCGACCAGACGCTGGTGCAGGCGCAGAACCAGGTCGACCAGCTCGCCGCGACGATGTCGAGCGCGCTGTCGGACAAGACCACGGCGGGCACCACGGTCTCCGGTCCGCCCGCAGGCTTCGATATCGATCTCGCCGGCGCACAGCCTGGCAACACGGTTAATCTCAGCTATACCGACTCCACCAACACGCAGCGTCAGGTCACGCTCGTGAACGTAACCGATCCGACGGCACTGCCGCTGCAGAATGCCACCGGCGCCAACCCGATGCAGATCGGCGTCAATTTTTCCGGCGGCATGGGCGCGATTGCTTCCGCACTCAACACCGCGCTGTCAGGCTCGCACCTGGTCTTCTCCGCGGCGCCGTCGCCGGCGACTGCGACGACGCTTCGGGTCACCGACGACAATAGCGGTCTTGCCAAGGTCAATTCGGCGTCGAGCACCAAGACGATCTCTTCGTTGACGTCGGGTGGCCCGCAAATGCCGCTGTTCACCGATGGCGGGCAGGCGCTTTATACCGGCGCGATCACGGGGACGGGTTCGCAGATGACCGGCCTTGCCGGCCGGATCGCCGTGAACACGCAGCTCACCGCCGACCCGACCAAACTGTCGATCTACAGCACCTCGCCGGTAACGCCCACGGGCGACACGACGCGCTCGGACTATCTCTATTCGCAGCTGACCACCGCGACTTATTCCTATTCGCCGCAGACCGGTCTCGGATCTGCGAACCAGCCGTTCACCGGCAGCATCTCGAACTATCTGCAGCAATTCCTGGGCGTGCAAGCCAACGCCTCGACCCAGGCGACCGCGCTCCAGCAGGGCCAGAGCGTCGTGGTCTCGACGCTGCAGGCCAAATTCAACTCGACTTCCAGCGTCAATCTCGACTCGGAGATGTCGAACCTGATCCAGCTTCAGAATGCCTATGCCGCCAACGCCCACGTGATGTCGGTGGTGCAGAGCATGATGAATACGTTGATCCAGGCTCAAGGGTAATCAGTAGGGCTCTGAAACATGTCGATCAGCAGCATCAATTACGGTTCGTCGGTCCTCGGCGCTCAGATCCGTAACATCAACCAGCAGCTCACCGACCTGTCGACGCAGCTCTCGACCGGCAAGCTGTCGCAGAGCTATTCCGGCATGGGGACCAACGAAGGCTTCGCGATCGCTTCGCGCGCACAGCTTTCGAACATCGCCGCCTATACCGACACGATCACAAACGTCAACGTCAACATCAACCTCGCCAACACGGCGCTGCAGTCGCTGACGACGATCCGCAACACGGTGCAGACGGGCTCGGCCACGAGCTCGCAGGATCTCAACGTCAACGGCCAGACGGTTGCGCAGAACACCGCCGCCGCGCAGTTCAGCTCGATGGTCGGCGTGCTCAACACGCAGTCGGGCAATCGCTATTTGTTTTCCGGCACCGCCTACAACACGCAATCGGTCGCCGACGCCGGCACCATCATCAACGGCACGACGACGCAGGCCGGCCTGAAGCAGGTCATGGCTGAGCGCCAAGCCGCCGACCTCGGCGCCAACGGCATGGGCCGGCTGTTGCAGTCGCAGCCAAGCACGACCTCGGTGAAGGTGGCCGAAGACAGCCCGGTATCGCCGTTCGGGTTGAAGATCTCCGCGGTCTCCTCGACCTTGACCGGCGCGACGGTGACGGGTCCGAGCGGCTCGCCGGTTTCGTTCTCGGTCAATTTCGGCACCACGCCTCCCAATAACGGCGACAAGATCAGCGTTCAGTTCTCGCTGCCGGATGGCTCGACCGAGCAGGTCGACCTGACCGCGAGCACGACGACGCCGGTGCCGGTCGGCAGCTTCCTGGTCGATACCGGCAATCCCACGGCGGTTCCGCCGGTTGCGCCCAACCCGGTCACCACGGCGACGAATTTCAACACGGCGCTGAGCACCGCGATCACGAAGCTCGCCAACACCTCGCTGGTGGCAGCATCGGCCGTGACGGCCGGCGATAATTTCTTCAATACGGTGGGATCAGCCACCGCGAATGCGGCGGGCACCAGCAATCTGAGCTCCTATGCCTCGACAACCGGGACGGGCTCGGTCGCGCTGCAGGACACCGCGTTGGCGGCTGCGTCGACGACCACGTCGCTCGATCCTTCGGCGACACCCCATCTCAACGGAGCCGTTCTCAGCGCGCTCGCCAACGCTCCGACCGGTACCACCCTGACCATCACCGGCGCGAACGGCGCCCACACGATCACCTTCGACCCCACCGCCACCACGGTCACGACGGCCAGCGGCAATACCACGATCGGACTGGCTTCGGGCAGCGCCGCGAAGGTGTCCGATATCTTGAATGCGATCGCGACGGCCGCCGGCGTTCCCTCCGCCAACGTGACTCTGAGCGCCAGCGGCAATATCCAGATCGCGACCGGCACCGGCACCGACGTGGCGGTCACCGGCGGCGCGGCGGCCACGGCGCTCGGTCTCAGCAGCGTGACGCGCAGCAGCGTGTCGTCGACACCTCCGATCGCCGGTTCAACCGTGCTGAGCGGCGCTGCGACCGCGGGCGGCCCCTCAGTCCTCTCAACGGCGTTCCAGGCGGGGTCGGCGGGTCCGCCTGCCGTTGCCCCCGATACGATTACGGTGAACGGTCAGACGCTGACTTTTGTCGCCTCAGGCGCCACTGGCCCAAACCAGATCAACATCACCGACAACGTCTCAACTCTGCTGAGCAAGATCGATCAGCTCACTGGCACCTCGAAGCCATCGACCATCCATGGCGGCGTGATCACGATCAACACGGACGATCCCGGCAGCCTCAACATCACGAGTTCGAACAGCACGGCGTTCGGGGCGCTCGGCTTCACGAGCTCCCCGGTCACGGCGGCAAAGCCGCCACTGCGTGTCGGTTCCTCGCCGGCAAGCTCGGCGACGACGCTGGTGAACGGCACGGCCACAACAGTGAAATGGTACACCGGCAATGACGGGCCGGGCTCGGCGCGCTCGACGGCGGTGGCGCGGGTCGATGATTCCGTCACGGTGCAATATGGCGCGCAGGCCGACGAGGCTGCGATCCGCACCCAGCTGCAGGCGATTGCCGTCTACGGCACGTTCTCGAGCTCGCCGACGGGGCAGTATTCGGGTGGGGCAGTCGCAGCCTTGAGCCTGCGCACGACGCAGGCGCTGACGCCGCAGGCCGGGCAGCAGAAGATCGAGGACATCCAGACCGACATCGCGATGGCCCAGAACACGATGAAGGATGCGACGACGCGGCAGACCCAGGCCAAGGCCCAGCTGCAGACCATCGTCGATCAGGCGGAGTCGGCCTCGCCCGACCAGGTCGCGAGCGAAATCCTGTCGCTCCAGAACGCGCTGCAGGCGTCGTACCAGACTACCGCCAACCTCGCGCAGCTCTCGCTGGTGAAGTACCTCTAGCGGCGCATTAAGGCGCCGTTAACCATGCCTCTTTACCCCTTGGTGAGGATTTGAGCGGGGCGGAGCCGTCGATGTCGGACAAGATGCAACTGGTGGTGGCCACGCCGTGCTTCGGCGGGCAGGTGTCGAGCATTTATGCGAGCTCCATCTTCGCGCTTCAGCGCGCCGTGCACGGCATGTCCAATCTCGGGCTCAAGGTGCTGTTGCGGGACGGCGATGCGCTGATCACCCGCGCCCGCGCCAATCTGGTCGCGATGTTCCTCGACGACCCGGACGCGACGCATTTCCTCTTCATCGACGCCGATATCGGCTTCACGCCCGAGCAGGTGTTCCGTCTGATCGAATGCGGTGCCGACGTCGTCGCCGGCTGCTATCCGATCAAGCGGGTCAACTGGGACAAGGCGAAGCGGGCGATCCAGGCCGGCCGGACCGACGTTACGGCGGCCTCGCTCGACTACGTGCTCGAGATCGAGGATCCCGACCGCATCGTCGTGGTCAACGGCTTCACCCGCGTGCGCTATGCGGGCACCGGCTTCCTGATGATCCGCCGCCAGGCGCTGGAGGCGATGTGCCGCCATCCGGACTACGCCAGTCTGCAGTTCTTCCGCGAGCACTCGCACGACACGCTGGTCGCGAGCCAGAACCGGTTCGCGCTGTTCGAATGCATGATCGATCCGGCGACCGGCACCTATCTCTCCGAAGACTTCGCCTTCTGCAAGCGCTGGACGGACATTGGCGGTCAGATCTGGGCCGACATCCAGAGCTCGCTCGACCACGTCGGCCCTTCTGTGTTCCACGGTGATATTGCCTCGCAGTTCGCGCCAGCCCCCGCGGCTGCGGCGGCAGACGCGGCGTGAGCCTGTCGGGATGAGCATCGGCGCATCCCGCCCGTCAGATATCGAGCGCGCGGCCGAGGGCGGCTCGCGCTTTCGCCTGCGCGATCTCTTCACGCCGCTGGATACGCTGCTGGTCTCCGGCGGAGATGTTCGGCTGGCGCTCGATGCGAAAGAGCGCGTCAACGCCTATGGCTGCGCGTCTTCACCCGAACCCGAGATCTGGAATTTCGCTTCATCGACGGCATCGCCGATCTCGCAGGCCGCTTATGACCGCGCCGCGCTGGCACGTGAGGAGCTGGTCCACAAATCGCTGTACGATGAGGTCGAGATCGCCTTCGACCGGCGTTGCGAGGATATGCGCGACGAATTGCGCGGTTACTTCCAGCTTCCGCCGCGTGTCGACGTGGTGTTCTCGCCGTCGGGTACGGACTCCCAGCTTCATGCCTTGTTCCTGGCGCGTGCGGTGCTTGGCGCAATCCCGATGACGATCGTGGTCGGCGCCGACCAGACCGGCAGCGGCACGGCGCATACGGCGCGCGGCCACCATTTCAGCACGATGACGGCAAACGGAATTGCGGTGCGCAAGGACACGGCGATCGCGGGACTCGCGGGCGACGGCGTTGCGGTGCCGCTGCTCGACGTCACTACCGGCCATACGATGCGCACCGACGCAGATGCCGCGGTCATGCGTGCGATCGAGGACAGCCTCGCGCAAGGCCGGCGCGTTTTGTTGCACATCATGGATTCGTCAAAGCTCGGCTGGCGAGCGCCGAGCGCGGCCTGCCTCGATGAGATTGCGCGGCGCTGGCCGCGCAAGGTTCAGGTCGTCGTCGACGCCTGCCAGGCCCGGCTCGGTCGACGCCGGCTGCGCTCCTATCTCGAGCGCGGCTATATGGTGCTGATGACCGGTTCGAAGTTCTTCGGTGGTCCGGCCTTCAGCGGCGCGTTACTGGTGCCGAAGGGCCTGTCGCGCGTGCTCGACCGGATCGAAGGTATAGCGCCTGGCTTCTTCGACTATGCCGGCCGCTGCGATTGGCCGATGGCGTGGACGGCGCTGCGTTCGCGCTTCGAACGCCGTCCAAATTTCGGCCAATGGCTGCGCTGGGAAGCGGCGCTGGCCGAGATCGGTCGCTACTACGCGGTGCCCGGTGCGTTCCGCGCCAAGGCGCTTGCCGAGCTTGGATCCGGCATCGAGAACATGATCGCATTGTCACCATCGCTGCGCGCCTTGCCGGCACCCGTCGACACAGCTGATTCCGATAATGAAGAATTCGCGCAGCGTTCGATCTTTCCGTTCACGCTGGTCCGCGACGGCAAGCCGGTTTCCATCGCTGATACCGGCGCCGTTCATCGTGCGCTGGCGCGCGACGTGAGCGATGATATCAACTCCAGCGTTGCGGACCGGCAAGTTACGGCGCAGCGCTGTCTCGTCGGCCAGCCGGTGCGGCTGGAGCAACCAGATGGCGTGCCGCAGGCCGCGCTGAGGCTGTGTGTCGGCGCACGGCTCGTCACTGACGCCTGGCACCACGACAGCGCGCAAGCGCAACGCAATTTGCAGTACGTTCTCGATCGCATCGCCGGCGTCCTGGTGAAGATCGATCTGCTGCTTGACCATAACGCCGCCGTGTCGGCGTAGCCCTTATAGGTGTGAGATGTTGCATCCGCTTGCTGCGCCGAATTATGCCGATCGTATCGGCTTTGCGCATTTGACGCGCCAGGCTTTCGAGGGCGTCGATCTCCATCCGTTGCGCGAGCATCTGCTGGCGCGGATCGCGGAAGGAACGGCGCAGGCCGGTGAAGGACTCGATCTGTCGCTGATCGCCCAGCTCATGGGCGAGAAGGAAGCCGGTCTCGTGATCCAGTCCGAAGTGCTCTCCTTCCATCAGTTGTTTCGCACGCCCGCCGCGGTGCCGAAGCCTGGCTTGCGCGTGCTCGCGCTTGCTGCCGACATCGACATGGGCGGCAATACGCCGATCGAATTCCTGCTCGAAGGCTCCGACATCGAGCTGTTGACGCTCTATGTGACCAAGACGACGGGTCTACCGGAAACTCTGCCCGATCACGACATTGCCATCGTCGTCGCATCCGATTCCGACGAATGCCGCGAAGTGCTTGCGCTGATCGAAGAGGCCGCGCCGCGCTGGCCACGGCCGCTGCTCAATCGCCCCGAACTGATCGGCAACCTCGATCGCGACAAGCTGTTTCGGTTGCTGGCTGATATTCCCGGTCTCGACATTCCCGTGACCGCCAACGCGACGCGCGCGCAATTGACCGCACTCTGCGAAGGGCGGATTGCCTGCACGGAGATCACGGGCGAGTTGCACTTTCCGATGATCGTGCGGCCGCGTGGCACGCATGCCGGCGTCGGACTGGCGAAAGTCGACGACGCTGCGACGCTCGCCGCCTATCTTGCCGAGCGACAGGAACAGGACTTTTTCGTCGCGCGGTTCGTCAATTATGCGGGGCCCGACGGGCTCTATCGCAAGATCCGACTCACGATCGTCGACGGCAAGCCCTATGCCTGCCACATGGCGATCGCCGATCGTTGGGACATCTGGTATCTCAACGCCTACATGGCGTTCAGTGACGAGAAGCGCGCCGAAGAAGCCATCTTCATGCAGGACTTCGACAACGCCTTCGCGGCACGCCACAAGAGCGCTCTCGACGAAATGAGCCGGCGCGTCGGCCTCGATTATTTCATCGTCGATTGCGCGGAGAACCAGAAGGGCGAGCTTCTGGTGTTCGAGGCCGACAACACCGCCGTCGTGCACAACATGGATTCGCCGCTTGTGTTTCCATACAAGCCGCCGCAGATGCGCAAGATCTTTGCCGCATTCACCGCGATGCTGTCGCGCCATGTCAAGGCTGCAGCGGAGAGCGCAGCATGAACGAAATCATCCGCAACCCGCAGACGTCAGTCACGAGCGGATCGCTCGATCCTCAGGACTGGAACGAGTTTCGCGCGCTCGCGCATCGCATGCTGGATGACGCGATCGACGGCATTGCCAACGTTCGCGCGCGACCGGTGTGGCAGCCGATCGCCGATGAAACTCGCGCTGCTGTCAGAGCAGACGTGCCACGCGGCGAAACCGCTCTCGCCGAGGTCTATCGCGAATTCTCCGAGCACGTCGCGCTGTATGCGACCGGTAACGTTCATCCCGGCTTCATGGGCTGGGTGCATGGCGGCGGCACCGCGGTCGGCATGGTCGCGGAGATGCTTGCCGCCGGCCTCAATGCCAATCTCGGCGGACGCGATCACATGCCGATCGAGGTCGAACGCCAGATCGTCGAATGGATGCGCGGCTTGTTCGGCTTTCCGCAAGGCGCGAGCGGTATCTTCGTCACTGGTACGTCGATGGCCAATCTAATGGCGGTGCTGGTGGCACGTACGAGCGCGCTCGGCGCGCTGGCGCGGCAGCATGGTATCGGCAATGACGGCGCGCTGCTCACCGCTTACGCCTCGAAGGCCGCGCATGGCTGCATCTCTCGCGCGATGGACATTGCCGGCTTCGGCACCGATGCGCTGCGCAAGATCGATGTCGACGCAGATCATCGCATCGACGTCGCCGCGTTGCGCGCGCGGATCGCGATCGATCGCGAGGTCGGTTTCAAGCCGTTCCTGGTCACTGCGTCTGCCGGTACCGTCGATATCGGCGCGATCGACGATCTCAAGGCGATCGCGGATTTGTGCCGCGAGGAGGGAATCTGGTTTCATGTCGACGGCGCATTCGGTGCGCTTGCGATCTTCTCGCCGGAGCTCGCGCCGCTGCTCGAGGGCATTGAGCGCGCGGATTCGATTGCGCTCGACTTCCATAAATGGGGGCAGGTGCCTTATGACGCCGGCTTCCTGCTGGTGCGCGACGGAGACCAGCATCGGCAGGCCTTTGCGCAGCCGGCGGCCTATCTGAGCCGCGAGGCGAGGGGGCTTGCGGCCGGCGCCGTATGGCCGTGCGATCTCGGTCCCGATCTGTCGCGCGGCTTCCGTGCGCTGAAAACCTGGTTCACGCTGAAGACATTCGGCACCGACCGGCTGGGTGCGATGATCGCGCGAAGCTGCGCGCTCGCGAGATATCTGGAGACGCGCGTGCTCGCTGATCCCAGGCTCGAGCTGCTCGCGCCGGTCAATCTCAACATCGTCTGCTTCCGCTATCGCGCGAGCGATGCGATCAATCGCGAGATTGTCGCTGACGTCCAGGAGTCCGGCATTGCGGCGCCGTCGAGCACGACGCTGGACGGCAAGTTCGCGATCCGCGCCGCGATCGTCAACCATCGCACGGCAGAGGCGGATATCGACGCGCTGATTTCGGCCGTGGTCAGGTTCGGCATGCAGCGGACGGATGGAATGATCGAGGTCGAGGCACCGCCGCTGGCGGCGCAGTAAAGGCGACTGCTGGAAACGAAAACGGCCCCGGAGATGATCCGGGGCCGTTTTCGTTTGGGGGTCCTGAGATCAGGCGGCCGTGCTGACGTCGCCCTCGGGATGAGCGGCGTTGTACTGTTCACGCAGCTTATCTTCGTAGGCGATCAGCTTGCGGGCGTCCTTGAGCGCCCGGTAGAGATCGCCGCTCATGATGTTGTTGTTAATGCTTTCGATGATCGGCCAGGCGCTGGGGACGGCGGTGATGATGTCGCGCACCAGGTTGAAGTAGGTGCCGTGCTGGCTCTGCGGATCCGGCGAGATGTACATGAGCTGGACCGCCAGATAGACGAGCTTGGCAGGCGTATCCGCGGTCTCGGGCGTGAGGATGTCGCGCTCGCGCAGGATCGGTACGTTCTCGCCGTCGATCAGAAGGCGGGCGCGCTGGTCGGTGTTAGTGATGACGCAGTTACCGACAATAATGCGTTCGTGCGGCCTGAGCTCGACCTTGAGGGCCATTGCCTTCTCTCCATCAACGCTTTCGTAACCGAAGCGCATGTTGTGGCGGTTCAGGGTGCAATACTCCCTCAACATTAGTTAACGAGTTGTGAATCCGGGGGCTCGGTGCGGAAAAGCCCAATCATATCAATGTTGAAATCACGGGGCGGAGCGATGTTGCATCCGCGTTGATTGCCCGAATCACGCCGCGACTCAGCGAAAGCGCCGATTTCATTTCATGCTTCGTTAGATTCTCGGAGCCACCGTCCGCCGGTCGCTGGGTCAATCAAGATCCCAGGACGCGTAACAGTAGCGTCGTTTACCAGAAAGGTAACACCCAATGTCCGGTATCGTTCTCTCCGCGTCGGTTCGTCAGAACCTTCTCTCCCTCCAGTCCACCGCTGATCTTCTCGCCACCACTCAGAACCGTCTGTCGACGGGCAAGAGCGTGAACTCGGCTCTGGACAATCCGACCAACTTCTTCACGGCACAGTCGCTCGACAACCGCGCCAGCGACATCAACAACCTCCTCGACAACATCGGCAACGGCGTGCAGGTGCTGCAGGCTGCCAACACCGGCATCACCTCGCTGCAGAAGCTCGTCGACTCCGCCAAGTCGATCGCCAACCAGGCGCTGCAGACCACCGTCGGTTACTCCACCAAGTCCAACGTCTCCACCACGATCTCCGGTGCGACCGCGGCCGATCTGCGTGGCACGACCTCCTATGCCAGCGCGACCGCAAGCAGCAACGTCGTTTATGACGGCGCCGCCGGCGGCACGACCGCGGCAAGCGGCACCACGACGCTCGGCGCCACCATCGGCGCGCTGACGGGCTCGACCGCAACGGCCGGCGACGGCACCGCGGCCCTGACCGGCACGATCACCCTGATCGCCAGCTCGGGCACGAGCGCAACGGGCCTTGCCGGTAACGCCCAGCCGGCTGACGGCGACACGTTGACTGTCAACGGCAAGACCATCACTTTCCGTGCGGGCAGCGCTCCTGCGAGCACTGGCGTTCCCTCCGGTTCGGGCGTCAGCGGCAACCTCGTCACCGACGGCAACGGCAACACCACCGTCTATCTCGGCACCAACGCTTCGCCGTTGGCGACAACCGGCGACCTGTTGACCGCGATCGATCTCGCCAGCGGCGTGAAGACAGCGTCCATCACTTCGGGCTCTGCGACGTTTGCCACGAGCGTCAACCAGACCGCCTCGAGCATTGGTTCCAGCAAGGTCA
>JAEWHT010000257.1 GCA_023387695.1 Pseudomonadota bacterium
GCACAGATCAGGATGGCGCCGTCGCGCGCGACCAACTCCTCGAACCGTGCAAGCGTCGCCTCGCGGTCCATCCAATGCAACGCTCGTCCGATCGTGACGATGTCGAAACTGCCGATGTCGAGGGAAAGCGTCTCCGCCTTGCCTTCGATCAGCGTGAGCGTCTGGCCTGCACGTGTGGCCGCCTGCCGCGCGGCGTCCAGCATCGCCGGCTCCGGATCAACACCGACGACACGGCCGACATAGGGTGCGAAGCCGAGCGCCAGCACGCCGGGGCCCGTGCCGAGATCAATCAGGCTGCTGCCTTTGGTGAGGCCGAGCCTTTGCGCGACGCTGCGGAAGAATTCGCCCGGGTAGGGCGGCCGCAAATGCTCGTAGAGTGACGCCGTGCTGGCAAATCGGCCCATGCGTCACCTCAATACGTCGCTTCAGTGCGTCGACTGGCCTAGACGTGCTGGCCGCCGTTGATATGGATCTCGGCGCCGTTCACATACGACGAAGTGTCCGTGCACAGCACGTAGATGATCTTGGCGACTTCGTCCGGCGTGCCGAGGCGGTGCATCGGAATTTGCTGGTCGACGATCTTCTCGGTGCCCGGCGACAGGATCGAGGTGTCGATCTCGCCGGGCGCGATCGCGTTGACGCGCACGCCGACGCGGCCGAAGTCGGAGGCCATTTCCCGCGTCAGCGCGGCGAGCGCCGCCTTCGAGGTCGCATAGGCTGCGCCTGCGAAGGGATGCACGCGTGAGCCGGCAATCGAGGTGACATTCACGACCGACCCCTTGGCCGCCTTCAGCTCCGCGATCAAGCCGCGTGCGATCATGATCGGTGCGAAGAAGTTGACGTGGAAGACATGCGTCCAGGTGTCGAGTTCGGTGTCGACCGAACCGAGCCGCGAGCCGCCCGGACCTTTCGGCGAGATCGCGGCGTTGTTGACCAGTGCGTGCAGCATGCCGCCTTCGAGACGGTTGCGGATTTCGGAGATCGCGCGCGCGGTGTCCTTGGGATCGCCGAGGTCGACCTGGATGTGGTCCTCGGGACCTGCGTCCCACGGGCAATCTTCTGGAAAGGGATGCCGCGAGCAGGTGATGACGCGCCAGCCCGCCGACGAGAAGCGGATCACGGTGGCGTGGCCGATACCGCGGCTGGCTCCGGTCAGAAGCAGCGTGCGGCGCGGCGCATTGGACGAATGCGGCATGGACATCTTTCAGGTCGGCCCAAAGATCGAGAGAAGGCTTTAGGGATACATCCGCGTCTTGGACCACGGCTGGCCGGCCGCGTCACGACGAAATTCGATGCGGTCGTGCAGTCGGAATGGGCGGTCGTGCCAGAACTCGATGCGCGACGGCGTGATGCGCCAGCCGCTCCAGCCTGGCGGGCGCGGCACGTCGCCGATGACGTGCTTGGCCGCGACCTTGGCGATGGCCTGCTCGAAGGCGAAGCGGCTCTCCAACTCCTGCGACTGCTTGCTGGCCCAGGCGCCGATCTGCGCCTGCTTCGGTCGCGTCGCGAAATAAGCGTCAGCCTCGGCATCGGTCACCGGCGTCACGTTGCCGCGGATGCGGACCTGACGGCGCAGCGACTTCCAGTGAAATAGTAAAGCGGCCTTAGGATTTGCGGCGAGTTCGCGGCCCTTTTGGCTCGCGATGTGGCTGTAGAAGACAAAACCGTCGGTATCGAAGCCTTTCATGAGCACCATGCGCACGTCGGGCAGCCCATTGGGATCGACGGTCGCGAGCGCCATGGCGTTCGGATCGTTCGGTTCGCTCTTGATTGCTTCATTCAACCAGGCCTCGAACAGCGCAAAAGGCTCGTCGGCAGCGGTGAAATCACCGGATGTTAAGGGTGTCTGGTGTTTCATCGAGGTCGTGTCGGTCATGTCTGGAGTCCGAATTGCGTCCCGCGGCCCAAAGCGCGCTATTGTCTGCTCTCGCTCTATATAGGGCATGGGGACGCGTTGGCCTATCGGCGATGCGGCCGTCGGGTCTCGTCATGACGATGATTTTGATCGGGCTCAGTGCCGGTGGCTGCAGCATGTCCCGCACGGAGACCAACGCCTACGCCAAGGCCGACGACAGCGACCTCACCGGTTCGATCGCGCGGCCGGCGAAGGACACCCCGCCGACCGAGACCGATCTCGCCTTCGCCCGTAACGCCGCCTCCGACGTGCTCAGCATGGGCGACAAGGATGCCAGCCAGCACTGGGAGAATCCGGAAACCGGCGCACGCGGGTCGGTGACGCCGATCGCGCAATCCTATGCCGCCGAGGATGGCCGCAAGTGCCGAGACTTCCTGGCGAGCTACGTCAACGGCACCACCGAAAGCTGGCTCCAGGGCGCCGGCTGCCAAAGCAGCCGTGGCCGTTGGGAGATTCATACGCTAAAGCCGTGGCGGAGTTAGGATTCGGCTCGATCGACTAGTTGCAAAAATGCCACTCGCTCCCCATATGAGGCTCTAGCGGGGCGGGCAGCCCTTTCATCATTTGGATTTCCCAAGAGGAGACGTGACGGATGCGCGACCCCTATGAGGTCTTGGGGGTGCCGCGGAGCGCGAACGCTGCCGCGATCAAGAGCGCCTATCGCAAGCTGGCCAAGAAGCATCATCCCGACAGCAACAAGGATGATCCCAAGGCCGCGGAGCGCTTCTCCGAGATCAATTCGGCCAACGAGATCATCGGCGACGAGGACAAGCGCAAGCAGTTCGATCGCGGCGAGATCGACGCCGAGGGCAAACCGCGCTTCCAGGGTTTCCCGGGTGGCGGCGGGCCGCGCGGGCGCGCCGGTCCCGGCGGCTTCGAGAGCTACAATTTCCGTGGCGGCAGCGCAGGCCCTGGCCAGGGCGCGGGCGCATTCGAGGACATCCTCAACAGCATGTTCGGCGGCGGGATGCGCGGTGCGCGACCCGGAGCCGGCGGCGGAGCCCAGTTCGAATTTGACACCGGCGGGGTCGGGATCGATCTCGATGTCTATGTTGCGATGTCCGTCTCGCTGGAAGAGTCCGTCAAGGGCGGCGAGAAGCGCGTCCGGTTGCCGAACGGCAAGGAACTCAACGTCAAGATTCCGGCCGGCGTCGTCGAAGGCCAGCAGATCCGGTTGCGGGGGCAGGGCGAAACCGCGCAGGGCCATCCGCCCGGCGATCTCCTGATCACCATCAACGTCGCAGCCCACCCGTTCTTCAAGATCGAGGGTGCTGATCTGCGCATTGATCTGCCGGTCACGCTTTACGAAGCGGTGCTCGGCGGCAAGGTCCGCGTGCCGACCCTCGGCAATGCGGTGGAACTGTCGATCCCCAAGAACACGTCCAGCGGCCGGACCTTCCGCCTCAAAGGTAAGGGCTTGCCGAAATCCGGCGGGACCGGGGATCTCTTCGTCACCATCAGGATTATGCTACCGGACGGGAACGACGCCGAGCTTGAGGCATTGATGGAAAAGTGGCGGGACCAGCACCCCTACAATCCACGTAGCGGGCTTGGCTGACGCATGATCCGGAAAAGTGTGAAGCGGTTTTCCGAAAAGATCATGCGCGAACAATAAGCTAAAGCGCGAGCTATCGCGCTTTAGGGCGAGCGCAGATAAAGGGGTTCTCCTAAAGGCCTAGCGCATCTCCGAACGGATGATGCTCGTCATACACGCGAAGCGTGGTAGCGCTTCGACGCTCGACGTATCGGCTGTCCGGCGGGGCAGCCGATAAAAAGGTGCGGCCTCGAGAGGGGGACCAGCGCGGTACCAAAAACCCCAATCGAGGCCGCCCGCGTCGATCGGCGGATCGAACGCCGCTCATAATCGCGTGAACACCCGGTGCGATAATGAGACGCACACATGTCTTGATTCCAAATTTTCAATGACGGAATCAGGGCACCGTGTTTGCGCGGTTGTTTAACCGCCGTTTTTCTCGGCCTGGTCGTAGACGGCCTGAGCCACTTTGGTCAGGCGATCGCGGTCGCCGCCGCCGGTGACAACATAGCCGACGCCTCGATCGGCCCAGAACAGCGATCCGTCCTTGTCTTCCTTGGCGTAGCGCATCTGGGTGGCACCGCTCTCGGTCTTGGCGGTGTAAATCGTGAAACGCTCGCCCGAAGGGCCCTCATACATCAGGAACGACGCCGGGCCGCTCGGTCCCGGCAGCAGCCGGCCGCCGACGAGCTTCAGCCCGCTCGCCTCGAGGTTTGGTGCGAACACCGTCCAGCCGCACCGCTTAGTGAGCCAGGCCTGGAGATGGTCGCGCTCGTTGCCGGGCACCTCGACGGGGTGGCGGACTTCCACGACGTAGAGACGGTGCGCGTCGAGCGCGTCCTCCGTGAAGGCCTGGAAGGTGGACGGGACGGCCCTTGCGCCGTGCGCCACCCAGCCGGCCGTACCGCCGGCGACGAAGGCGATGAGCACAGCGGCTGCTGCGCCATAGAGCCATTGCCGCGGACGGCGCTCGAGCCGTTCCAGCTCGAGCCTCGCCGGTACCGGCTCGTGGGCGAC
The DNA here is from genome assembly GCA_023387695.1 of Pseudomonadota bacterium. Classification (GTDB taxonomy): domain Bacteria; phylum Pseudomonadota; class Alphaproteobacteria; order Rhizobiales; family Xanthobacteraceae; genus Bradyrhizobium. The sequence continues at coordinate 4,467 of JAEWHT010000257.1, forward strand.
GCTGTCGTAACGGGCGTGCAGCATCTCGGCCATGGCGCGCCAGGATTGCACCCGCTCGGCATCCTCGGGATGCGCAGCAAGCCAGGCCTCGACGTCAGCGCGGCGCTCGGCCGGCAGCTCACCGTCGACATAGGCGTGGAGTTCGTCCTCGGTCACTGAAATTCTTTGGTCGTTCATATCGGTCGTCTCTGGCTCTGCGGCCCAAAATTTCCCACGCGGTTCAACTGCGCTGCTTCTCTCTCCATGCAGGAGACGCGGCATGCGCGATGCATTAATCCTGCCATCATTTCACCCGCCTGAGCGCCGGGCGCTCGCCCTCCAGGGATGCTTTAACGTGTGCACGGGCGCGCGCCAGACGGGACATTACGGTGCCGATCGGTACGCCCTGGATGTCGGCGACCTCGCGGTAGCTCATGCCTTCCAGCATCACCAGCAGCAGCACCGAGCGTTGTTCCTCAACGAGCGTCGAGAGCGCCCGCTCGATGTCGCGTCCCTCGGCCTCTGTCCCGCTGGCATCCGGGTTGTTCTCGGTCAGCTGCATGAATTGCGGTCGCCTTGCCAGCGAGCGGCGCCGGTTCTTGTTGAGGTTGGTCAGGATCGTATAGAGCCAGCTCCTGACGTCGCCTCCGAGAAACAATCGCTCCGAACGCAACGCACGCACCAGCGTGTCCTGCACCAGATCGTCGGCCGCATCCGCATCGCGCGTCAGCGCACGGGCGTAGCGGCGCAACGCCGGGATCATGGCTTCCACGCTCTGGCGAAACGCACTCATGTCCGTCTTGTCGTCCTTCACATCAGGCGCGAGCGCCCATAGCGATGATAACACCCGAATGGAACGGCTATTCCGGCGCTGGAAACAGCGTTAACGCCGTGGATTAGGACTGTACCGCAGGGGAGGGCTGGTGTACCTCCAGACCTCTAAGAGAGCCACAGGACGTTAGCAAATGGCGCAGAATTCAGGTCTGATGCAAGGCAAGCGCGGGGTCATCCTCGGCGTTGCCAATAACCGCTCGATCGCCTGGGGCATCGCCAAGGCATGCCAGGCAGCCGGTGCCGAGATCGCACTCACTTACCAGGGCGATGCGCTGAAGAAGCGGGTCGAGCCGCTTGCAGCCGAGCTCGGCGCGCTCATGCTCGGCCATTGCGACGTCACCGATGCTGCGACCATCGATGCGGTGTTCGATGTGCTGAAAGAGAAGTGGGGCAAGATCGATTTCGTCGTGCACGCGATCGCGTTTGCCGACAAGGACGAGCTCGAAGGCCGCTACGTCGACACCACCGCGGACAATTTCTCCAAGTCGATGCTGATCTCCTGCTACTCGCTGACTGCGATCGCGCAGCGTGCCGAGAAGCTGATGACCGACGGCGGATCGATCATCACGCTCAGCTATTACGGTTCCGAGAAGTGGATGCCGAACTACAACGTCATGGGCGTCGCCAAGGCAGCGCTCGAGGCGAGCGTGCGCTATCTGGCCGCCGATCTCGGCGTGAAGCAGATCCGCGTCAATGCGATCTCGGCGGGGCCGATCAAGACGCTGGCCTTCGCCGGCATTGCCGATTCACGCCTGCTGCTGAAATACAACGAGGTCAACGCGCCGCTGCGACGCAACGTGACGATCGAGGAGGTCGGCGACAGCGCGGTTTATTTCCTGTCGGACATGTCGCGCGGCGTCACCGGAGAAATCCATCACGTTGATTCCGGTTACAACGTGCTGGGCATGATGCGGCCCGAAGCGTCGGACACGTCGAAGGCCTAATCACCAGCCGAAATGCCCGTGCCCACGATCTACTATCTTCGCCACGGCGAGACCGAGTGGAACGCACTCGGCAGGCTCCAGGGCACCAAGGACATTCCGCTGAATGCGCGCGGCCGCAGCCAGGCCGTGCAGGCAGGCCTCATCCTGGCCGATCTTCTGAAGCGTGATGGCCGCGACAAGGCAGCGCTACCCTATGTGTCGAGCCCGCTCGGCCGTGCGCGCCAGACCATGGAACTCGCACGCGGCAAGCTCGAATTGCCGGTTGCCGACTATGCGCTGGACGATCGCTTGCGCGAGATCGGCTACGGCGTCTGGGAAGGGCTGACGCTGGCGGAGAGCGAGGCGCGGGATCCCGAGATTTATACCAGGCGCCTCGCCGATAAATGGACCGTCGGGCCCGCGGGCGCAGAGACCTACGCTGACGTCCAGGTCCGCATGCGGGCCTGGTACGACCAGCTCCAGGCCGACACGGTCGCAGTCGCCCATGGCGGCACCTGCCGGGCCTTGATGGTCTCGCTCGGTCTGGAAACGCCGGCGAGCGCCGCCGAGCTCTATATCGAGCAGGGTACAGTCTACGTGTTTCGCGACGGCCGGCTGGACAAGTATAGTTAAGGCCATCCACCGTCATTCCGGGGCGGTGCGAAGCACCGAACCCGGAATCTCGAGATTCCGGGTCTGGTCCTTCGGACCATCCCGGAATGACCGGAACGGGGTTGAACGCCCTGTTCCCCAGCGCTACCACACGTCAGCACTGACTTACGATCCAGCGAGCAGAAATGTCCTTCAACACCTTCGGCCACATGTTCCGCGTCACCACCTTTGGCGAGAGTCACGGGGTGGCGATCGGCTGCGTGGTCGATGGCTGCCCGCCGATGATCCCACTGACCGAGGCCGACATCCAGCAGGACCTCGATCGCCGGCGGCCGGGCCAGTCGCGCTTCACCACCCAGCGCCAGGAACCTGATCAGGTGAAGATCCTGTCGGGCGTGATGGCGCATCCGGAGACGGGCGTGCAGGTGACGACGGGTACGCCGATCGGGCTCCTGATCGAGAACACCGACCAGCGCTCCAAGGACTATTCGGAGATCAAGGACAAGTTTCGTCCCGGCCACGCCGACTTCACCTATGAAGCGAAGTACGGCCTGCGCGATTATCGCGGCGGCGGTCGTTCCTCCGCGCGCGAGACCGCTACGCGCGTCGCCGCCGGTGCGATCGCGCGCAAAGTGCTGCCCGATGTGAAGGTGCGCGGTGCGCTGGTGCAGATTGGCCCTCACAAGATCGACCGCGAGAAGTGGGACTGGGACGAGATCGCCAAGAATCCGTTCTTCTGTCCGGACAAGGATAAGGCTGCGTTTTTCGAGACCTATCTCGACGGCATCCGCAAGAGCGGCTCCTCGATCGGTGCGGTGCTCGAGATCGTCGCCGAAGGCGTGCCGGCAGGCTTGGGCGCGCCGATCTACGCCAAGCTCGATTCTGATCTCGCCGGCGCGATGATGACCATCAACGCTGTGAAGGGTGTCGAGATCGGTGCCGGCTTTGGCGCGGCGGAATTGACCGGCGAAGAGAATGCCGACGAGATGCGTACCGGCAATGACGGCACGCGCTTCCTGTCCAACCATGCCGGCGGCGTTCTGGGCGGCATCTCCACGGGCCAGCCGATCGTGGTGCGCTTTGCCGTGAAGCCGACTTCGTCGATCCTGCAGCCACGCCTCACCGTCGATCGCCATGGCGCCGACACCGAGATCTTCACCAAGGGCCGCCACGACCCCTGCGTCGGCATCCGCGCGGTGCCCGTCGGCGAGGCCATGATGGCCTGCGTGCTGGCCGACCATTTCCTGCGCGATCGCGGGCAGGTCGGGCGCTAGCGTCGACTTTCTCTCCACCTCTCCCCGTCGGGGAGAGGTCGAGCACTGCCGATGACGCGTCGTGTCGCGGTACTAGCCCACCGCGCAGCTTGACGATTCCACAATCTCGTCCGCAAATGCGGCATGGAAAGCGCCGGGCTCCAACGCGTCCTGAACTGGCTGATTGACGGGGCGCGGACCTCGGGCAATTCGGCCGACATGATCGCTGCCGTCTGCGAGAAGCTGGTCGATGCCGGCCTGCCGCTGTGGCGGTTCGGCCTGTTCATCCGCACGCTGCATCCGGAAATCTTTGGCCGCAACTTCATCTGGCGACAGGGCCAGAAGGTCGAGATGGGCACCGTCGATTTCGCGATTCTGGAGACGCCGGAATTCGCTAGGAGCCCGCTGCGCATCGTGTTTGAGCAGGGGATCGAGGTGCGGGGCCGCATGGACGACCCCGACAGCAAACGGTTTCCGTTTCTCGATGACATGCGCGCCGAAGGTGTGACCGACTACATCGCGGTGCCGATGCCGTTTCTCGATGGCTCGATCCACGCCACGAGCTGGGTCACGCGGGATCCGAATGGCTTCAGCGACGATGATATCGCGACGATCAGGATGATCATGGCGCCGCTCGCGCGCGTCAGCGAAATTGTCACCCTGCGCCGCACGGCCGAGATGCTGCTCGACACCTATGTCGGCAACCGTGCCGGTGCGCGCATTCTCGGTGGCCAGATCCGGCGCGGCCACAACGACACCATGCAGGCCGCGATCTGGCTCTCGGATCTGCGCGGCTTCACCGCGCTATCTGACCGGCTGCCGGCCGAGACCGTGGTCGAGATCCTCAACCATTATTTCGATTGCCAGGTCACGGCGATCCGCGGCCATGGCGGCGAGGTCCTGAAGTTCATGGGCGACGGCCTGCTCGCCGTGTTTCCGATCGACGAATATATCGGCGATGCCACGCATGTCTGTTCGCGCGTGCTGGAAGCCGCTCGCGAATCCCGTGCCAGCGTCGATGCACTGGCCTTTCCGGTCGGCGACGTCATCGAGCGCTTCCGCTTCGGCGTCGCGCTGCATGTCGGCAACATCCTCTACGGCAATATCGGCGGCGGCAACCGGCTCGACTTCACCTGCATTGGTCCTGCCATCAATCTTGCGGCGCGGCTTGAGAAGATTGCGGGCCGGCTCGGGCGAACCGTCGTGGTCTCGGAGGGCTTTGCCAAAGTCTGCGAGCACGACTGGCGCAATCTCGGCGATTTCCCGATCGCAGGATTTTCCAAGGCGCAGCGCGTGTACGGGCTCGCCGAGGAGACGCCGGTGGTGATGGCGTGACGCGGCAGGTTCACCCATGACCATCGAACTCCGCGAGATCGAGATCGCCGACACCGACGCCTTTCGCGCGGCCGTCGATATCGTTGCCCGCGAGCGCAAATACATCGCACTGGTGGAGGCGCCGCCGATCGAGCAGGTTCGCGCCTTCGTCGCGCGCAATGTCGAGCGCGGCTATCCGCAGATCGTTGCCGTTGTTGATGGCGCCGCGGTCGGCTGGTGCAACGTGCCGCCCGCGAGCCGCGCGGTCTCGGCGCATGTCGGCGATCTCTTCATGGGGCTCGTTCCGGATGTCCGTGGCAAAGGCCTTGGCGAGCGACTGCTGCGCCAGGCTGTTCGGGCCGCGGATGCGTTCGGCTTTCGCCGCATCGAGCTCGGCGTGTTCGCGACCAACACCGCTGCGGCCGCACTCTATCGCAAGGTCGGGTTTGTCGAAGAGGGCACCAAGCGGATGGCGATCCTGGTCGACGGCACCTATCACGACGAAATCATCATGGCGCGCCTCAATGGATAGCCGGCGTCGCTGACGCCGGCTATCGCGCGTCTCAATGAGCGATCTTCATCGCCAGTGTTGCGATCACGATCATCGCCAGATCCTCGACCGCAAAGCGACCCGCGCGCGCCGTGGACGTAGCTAATCACCGCCGCCTTCGCCGTCGTCCTAGCTGCGGCTGTCGTGGATGTACGACTGCTTCAATCCGAACGTCAGGATCGTCAGGGTGATCCGCAGCCGCAGCATGGCGAAGCCAAAGATGAAGCAGAAATAGATCAGGTTCTTGATGAAGTCGCTGGCCTGTGAGGTCTGCCAGAAATTCCAGATCGTGGTGCGTACCACTTCCTGTCCGTAAGCGAGGGCGACGTTGACGACGCCGAGGAAGATCACGGCGGCGCCGAGCCACAGCCCGCGACGTGCGAATTCGCCGATCGCTGCAAACAAAGCGATTCTGCCGTCCTCGCGTTCAGCGCGGACGATCATGAGCAGCACCAGCGCGGCGATCCCTGCGCTCCAGAATCGTCCGGGATGGGTGAACTGATCGAAGGCCATGCCGTCGAGGCCTGCCAACAGATGATGCGCGGCCTGGTAGCCGGCCGCTGCGGCAGCGAGCGCCGCTGCGATCATCACCAGCGCGATCCGCCACAGGATCGAGAAGGAGAGACTGATCTGCTCTGTCACGGTAAGTTCGCCAAGTGCGGATTGGCCACCGGCCGCTTCGATCGATTGCTGCGCCGTCGCGAAGAAGGCCAGCAGCACCGAGATATCGGCAATGATGATGGCTGGCAGCGCCACGACGCCGCCGCCAAACGCGATCACCCGCATCGCAGCCGCCAGGATCAACCACGGCAGGACGTGCAGGAGCTTGAACGGACCGAAGGAGGTCTCGGGGCGGGTTTGCTTGAGTTCGAGCTGTTTGCGCAGTGCGACTGACATCGCATCGTCGTGACACAGGAGATTAAACCTGCGGTAGCGCCGATCGGTAAAATTGACGCCAAACCGTGCGACAGGCTGGCGCGGCTACTCTTCCGGTTCCGTCGTGAACAGCAGCGGATAGCCCTTGGTGCGGGCGGCGTCGGTGGCGCGGGTGGCCTTGGTCTCGGCGACGTCCTTGGTGAACACGGCGACGACGCAGGCGCCCAGCTTGTGCGCCGTGATCATGACCTTGTAGGCCTGATCCTCGGTCATGCGGAATTCGGCCTTCAGGATCATCGTGACGAACTCACGCGGCGTGTAGTCGTCGTTGATCAGGATGACCTTGTGCAGCTTGGGCCGCTCGACCTTGGTCCTGGTTTTCGTTTTCGGCTTGGTGACGGTGTCGTTCATTCCGCCTCCTGGACATGGCGGGCTCGGGTTCCCAGCCGGAGCGATCAGCTCGCGGCCTTCGTACCATATTGGAGGACTTGTACCTTCTCCAAGGTGATCAGGCCGCTCGACATCATGCCATCCAGGATGGGCAGGAATGCGTTGATGTTGTCCTCGCTGTCGACGATCTCGATCAGCAGCGGCAGGTCTTCCGAGAGTCGCAGGATTTTCGAGGTGTGCAGCCGGCTCGACTTGCCGAAGCCCATGGGACCGCGGAGCACGGTGGCGCCGGCCAGATGCCGCTCGCGCGCTGCCAGCACGATGGCTTCGTACAGCGGCTTGCCGTTGTAGTGGTCGCTCTCGCCGATGAAGATCCGCAGCGAAACAGCCTGATTGGGGATTTGCATCGTCAACTCCTGACCAAGCGATTGTAGCGGCTCGCCATCATATGCCCTGCCCAGACCGACACCAGCCAGCAGACGACGGACGCCGCGATATAGGCAAGCGCGATATATTTCATGCCGCCGTGAAACAGGCGGAAGGTTTCCAGGCTGAAGGTCGAGAAGGTGGTGTAGCCGCCGCAGAAGCCGGTCATGACGAACTGCCGATGCTCAGGCCGCGCCAGCACGCGGCCGTCGGGGCCGGTCAGCGTCGCGTAGAAGCCGATGATCAGTGAGCCCGTGGCGTTGATGAACAGCGTCGCAAAGGGAAAGCCGGGGCCGGTATCGAGGGCGATCCCGACCAGATAGCGCGTCAGCCCGCCGACGATGCTGCCGGCAGAAACCCAGGCATAGAGCATCGCGGTGCGCCAGCGGTCAGCAGAGGAAGTATTCATCCGCCGCTAGCTCCCGAAACTGTCTGCGAGGAGGAAGCCGCAGCTCACGGCCGCAAGGCACAGTCCGACCGAGAACACGACATTGCCGAGTGCGTGCACCGGCTCGCCGTTGCGCGCCAGGGTCAGTGTCTGCAGGCTGAATGAGGACACCGTGGTGTAGCAACCGAGGAAGCCGGTCACCGCGAACAGCCAGGGATTGGGCGTCGCGAACAGCGAACCGGGATGGGTCGCCAGCGCGCCGAAGATGCCGATCAGGAAGGCACCGGTGACGTTGATGGTCATGGTGCCCCAGGGAAAGGTCTCGCCCAGTCGCCGTGCGATGGCGCCGGAGACGAAATAGCGGGCGGAGCCGCCCAGCACGCTGCCGACCACGATAGCGATCAATCCGCTCAGCACGATGAACCGTCCCCCGTCATCACTTGTTCTCCAACGCCAGACCCTTGCCGACGGCAAGCAGTCCCACCAGCGCGGCCAACGCAAAGCCCAGTCCGGCAAGGAACGAGCCGACCGGGCCATAGGCATCCCACAGCGCGCCGGCGATGACACTCGCGGCCAGCAGGGCGAGGCCGGTGAACAGGTTGAAATAGCCGAACGCGGTGCCGCGCAGGGCTGGCGGTGCAGTATCGGCGACGAGCGCCGAGAGCAAGCCCTGCGTCAACCCCATATGAAGGCCCCACAACACGACGCCGAGCGCGAGGCCGGCCAGGTTCGGCAGTAGCGCCAGAGCAAGGTCGGCGCCGGCGAGAAAGACGAGGCCGAGCGCGAGCAGGGCAGTCCGGTTGATCCGGTCCGACAGCACGCCGGCCGGATAGGCCGAGAGCGCGTAGGTGATGTTCATCAGCACCAGCACCGCCGGCACCCACATCGCGTTGAGGCCGATGTTCTGCGCGCGCAGGATCAGAAAGGCCTCGCTGAAGCGCGCCAGCGTGAACGCGACACCGACCGCGACGACGCGCCAGTAGACCGCTCCGAGTTGCCGCATGGCCGCGGTATTCAGCGGGTTCTTCGCGGGCTCCCGGCTCGGCTCCGGCTCCGGCTCTTTCACCGCGAACGCAATCAGACCGAAGGACAGGAACGCAGGCACGACGGCCACCCAGAACACGGCGACAAAATGATCCGCCGTCCACCACATCAGG
>JAEWHT010000331.1 GCA_023387695.1 Pseudomonadota bacterium
GCCGTCGGCTGCGACTCCGTCAAGGAATTGAAGGGGTGGGTCGCCGAACGGATGCAAACGGCCAAGAAAAAAGGCCTGCCGCAACACCACATCCACATCACCCGCATGGTGCCCAAGCGCGATGCCGAGATTCTTTCGGGCGGCTCGCTCTATTGGGTCATCAAGGGCGAGATCGCCGCGCGTGAGAAGATCATCGGCATCGAGCCGTTCCGCGACAAGGACGGCATTGGACGCTGCCGCATTGTGATGCAGCCGAAGGTAATCTCGGTATCGCCGCGGCCGATGCGGCCGTTCCAGGGTTGGCGCTATCTCACCGAGGATTCGGTGCCACCCGATCTCAGCAAATCCGCCGCCGGTACCATCGCCGCGATGCCGGAGCCGATGCGCCGCGAACTGCGCGATCTCGGTCTGCTCTGAGGCCTGTCGACGAGCGCCGGCTCCCGGGCTGGCGACACATGCTCGTCATGGAGTGCTCCCATGGTCGGCGCCAGCGCGACCGTGGCCTTTCGCTTGCGAACATCGTCGACGGCGCGTCGCGGGGCGGGCACCGTGCGGGTGATCAAGGGGCTTCGTAACATCAGAGCCTGGGAAGGTTGGGCGTCGGCGCCACCAGCCGCGCCGCCGGCTAACCTTAACAAGCGGCGGCCGTGGACGCCGCGCATCGACATCAGGCACATCATCCCGTGCTGCAACGATGTCGCGCCATTGTGGGCTGGATCACAGACGCGCTGTCGCGACGCTATTCATGATGACGAGCAGCATTGTGATTTCGTCATCCTGTCACGCATTTCACTTGACCGCAGACGCGGCCAACTCGAAGATATTGTTTAGGGGTGTTGAGGATCGCCATGCTTGTGCAGGCTAGCCAAAGCCAATCCGGCTCGGCGCACGTCGTTGTGCTCGGCAACGAGAAGGGCGGCTCCGGCAAATCGACCACCGCCCTGCACATCGCGGTTGCCCTCCTGAAAGCCGGCCAGCGCGTCGCCACCATCGACCTCGACTGTCGCCAGCAAAGCTTCACCCGCTACATCAACAACCGCTCCGCCTGGGCGCGCCGCACCAAGCTCGATCTCGAGCTGCCGTTGCATCGCTGCATCAAGCTCGGCGAGACCATGCAAATCGCCGAGAACGAGAATTCCGAGTTCCAGCAATTCATGGATGCAGTCTCGGCGGTCGAGAGCAGTTTCGACTTCATCGTCATCGATACGCCAGGCACCGACAGCTATCTGATGCGGCTGGCCCATTCGATGGCTGACACGCTGGTCACGCCGATCAACGACAGCTTCCTCGATTTCGACGTGCTCGGCACAGTCGATCCCGCCAATTACGCGGTGACGGGGGAGAGCCACTACGCCGAGATGGTGCGCGACGTCAGGCGCAAGCGCCGCCAGCTTGACGGCTCGACCACCGACTGGATCGTGGTGCGTAATCGCCTGTCGATGCTGGGCTCCCGCAACAAGCAGCTCGTCGCCGACGGGCTGAAGGATTTGTCGCTGCGGCTCGGCTTCCGCTACGTCGACGGCTTCGCCGAGCGCGTCGTCTATCGCGAATTTTTCCCGCGGGGCCTCACTGCGCTCGACGAGATCGACGAGGCGACGCTGGGGATGCGGCCCAATCTCGGCCATCTCACCGCTCGGGAAGAGGTGACGAGCCTGCTCCGCCAACTCAAGTTGCCGCTCGACGAGCGCGGCCGCCGCCGTGCGGCAAATCGCGCCGAATGGTTCAGCCAGGTCGACAAGCCGCTCGAGGTTCACGACATCCTCGGCGCCTAGGCGGTACGCCGCTACTCCATGTCGATCGTCGTGTTCAGTGCCCACGGGAACCAGAGCGGACCCAAATTCGTTTTCACCCATCATTCACTGTGAAATTGAACGCGATCGTGACAGGTTGCGTCGGATAGCTAACTGCATCCGGGAGTGGCGGTGTTGGAATAGGGTGCCCATCAAACGTGTGCGTCGCACAATGAAAGGGCTGTCAGTTCACAATATTTAGCCTTCCTGTCACGCGCCTGTGACATATATTAGGGAATAGGCGAGAAGGAGCCGAAGAGCTCCTCGAACAACACGATTTTCAACAGGGATCAGATCGAAAGGTCTGAGGCTGAGGACGAAAATGAAGCGTGGAATTGCCGTTCTGGTTTCGGTCGGAGCTCTCTTCGGCGTCGCCTATTTCACGGCGAGCAAGTGGGCCATCAAGCACGAGACCATCACCTTCTACGACGCTTCGCGCGATAACCGTCCCGTGCCTGTCGACATCGCGATCCGTCGCGACAAGGAAATGCAGGCCAATGCCGGCATGATCACCATGCCGGTTGCTGTGATCAATCACGGCAACACCGTCAAGAACACCGAATACGGCTTCCTCGCCAACATCTTTGCGGCGCGCGGTTATCTCGTCGTGAGCCCGCAGCACGATTTGCCGACCGATCCTCCGATGGTGACCAAGCCCGGCGAGCTTTATGTCGGACGCCTGCCGCAGATCCTGCGCGGCGTCGCTAACATCCATCTCGCTCTGCAGGAGATGAAGAAGGTTCAGCCCAACGCTGACTACGGCAGGGTGACGATGGTCGGCCACTCCATGGGTGGCGACATCACGATGTATTTCGCCAAGCAGTATCCGGATGAGGTCAAGAAGGTCGTCACGCTGGATAATCTCCGCGTGCCCTTCGTCACCGCCGGCAAGTTCAAGATCCTCTCGTTCCGCTCCAAGGATCCGCAGTTCAAGACGGATCCCGGCGTGATTCCGACGGACGAGGAATGCGAGAAGGCGGGCATTCAGGTCGTCAAGACCGACTTCCAGCACAACGACATGCGCGACACTGGTCCGGATGATGCCAAGAGTTCGATCCAGGGCATGCTCGATAAATTCCTGAGCGATACCGACAGCGCGCTCGCGCCGGTCGATACCCGTTCGGCTCCGCCCAAGATCCTGGAGCCCGGCCCGGTCGCGCTGATGGCGCCGGCCAAGAGCTAGCCAGAAAGGGCTGATCTAGGCCATACCAGAACCGAATCTCAAAGCCTCCGCCGGCTGCCGCCTGCGGAGGCTTTGCGCATTGACCGGGCAGGGTTCGCTATCCACATTGGTGGCGTGAGACAAAGTGCGACCCGGATGCCCGACGATCCCATCAAATCGCGCAAGAGCGACGTCTTGTCTGCGAAGACCGCAAGCGACAACGCATTGCCGCAGGCAAAGACGTCGACCTCCGAGGACGTCGCTGCTTTCGTCGCCAAGGCGCGCGCGTTGTCACCGCATGCGCCCGGCGCCAAGGGCCGCCTGATCTTTGCGCTCGATGCGACGATGAGCCGGCAGCCGACCTGGGACATGGCCTGCGCGCTTCAGGCGGACATGTTTCGCGAGGCGGCAACGCTCGGCAGCCTCGACATCCGGCTCGTCTATTATCGCGGCTACAATGAATGCCGCGCCACGGGGTGGATCTCCGACAGTGCCAAGCTCGCGACGCTGATGAGCAAGATCGATTGCCGCGGCGGCGATACCCAGATCGGCAGGGTGCTGACCGATGCGCGGCGCGAGGCGGTCGCATCGGGCGTGCGTGCCGTGGTCTTTGTCGGCGACGCCATGGAGGAGAGGGTCGACGCGCTTTGCGCCAAGGCCGGCGAACTCGGCATGCTGAAGGTGCCGGTATTCCTGTTTCAGGAAGGCCATGATGCGAACGCCGAGCAGGCATTTCGCGAGATCGCGCGTCTGACTGGTGGCGCCTGGTGCAGGTTCGATCCGGGCGCGGCGGCGCAGTTGCGTGAGCTGTTGCGGGCCGCCGCGGCGTATGCGGCCGGCGGCCGCGAGGCGCTGTTGAAACTGGCGAAGACCGCGAGCGGCGCGGCAAATCTGATCGGGCAGATGAAGTAGCGCTTCAGGCTGGTGCTGCCTGAGGCGGCGGTGCGGCGACGGGCGGCGGCAGCAGGCGTCCCTGGACAATCAGGCGCAGCGTGCCGAGCACGATCAACCCGACCACGATGTTGGCGGCCGCGAACAGATAAGGCGCGAGTATTGCAATCGCACCGGTGTCGCCATGCCCGGCCATGCGGATCGGTGCGATCGCAAGTGCTGTCGCGCCGAAGGTGAAGCCCCAATAGGACACCGAGAACGGCTGCTCCATGATCCAGGGCAGCAGGCGGAGCAGCAGCAACGCCATCATCAGCCCGTATCCAACGAGGATATGAGCGAACATGTCGGGGACACCGCCGTTGATCGCGAGATAAGAGGTCGCGCCGACCACTGGTGGCGCGAGTTGAATGCCAAGCGTCGGACGCAGCGCGATGGGGAGAGTCTCGACGGTGTAAAGA
>JAEWHT010000367.1 GCA_023387695.1 Pseudomonadota bacterium
CATCATGGGCGCGTACAAGACGGTCATGCCGCCGGCCTCCCTGAGGGTTGCCCTCTTGTCCTCCGGTACTTCGGGTTTGTCGGTGAGATCGTGAAGATGAATCGGTTGCCGCATTGCGATTGCCAGACCGGTCTGGCTGCCCTCCAGCGGCATGGTGTCCGTGCCCCAGTCGCCCGCTCCGGGCCCGCGATGCGCGACGCCTCTCACCCTGTCGCCCTCGACCAGATAGATTGCCGCGTCAAAGGGGTGAAACAGACGCCCGCAAGCTTCGAGGATCGTGTCGAAGACCGGCGCTGCGTGCGCCACCGAACGGCTGATGATCCTTAAGACATCTGCGGTCGCGGTCTGCTGCTGCAAGGAGACTTCGAGATCTTGAGTCCGGGCCTGTACCTCGTCGAACAACCGGACGTTCTCGATCGCGATCACCGCCTGATCGGCAAAGGTCTTGAGCAATTGCACGTGATCTTCGGCGAACCGGCCGGGCTCGATTCGGGTCACCACAATCAGACCGATCGACGCGCCCTTGTTCATCAGCGGCGCGAACAGCATGCTGCGAAAGCCCCTGGCGCGGCCGATATTCCTGATCTGATCCGTGATGTCCTCGATATCGGGAATTTGCGTGACCTCGCCGGACTGCGCCATGAGAAACGGCGCAAAGTCCGCGACCGGCGTGGGGAAGGTCGACGTCAGGACCTTATCTGCCTCCGGCGTCGTCGGCGTGAACGCCTCGAGATGGGCCTGTCCGTCGATGAAACGGAATACCGTGCTGGAAAAGCCGCCGACAAGGCCTTTGGCTCTGGTCGCGATCGCCTCGAACACCGGCCGCGTGTCGGTCGGCGAGCTCGCGATCACGTTCAGAATATCCGACGTCGCGGTTTGCCGTTCCAGCGCTTCCCTTGTCTCGTTGAACAGTCTGGCATTCTGGATCGCGATCACCGCCTGGTCGGCGAATGTCGACAACAAATCGATCTGCTTGTCCTTGAATGGACGTACCTCGGTCCTGCGCAGCAGGATCGCGCCAATGCTCTCGTCGCCGCGCAGCAATGGTACCGACAGAACGGTACGAATGCTCGTTCCGGTGGCCTGTCCCATCGCTCTCGCGTCCGGAAATTCGGCGCCCTCATCGGAAAGCATGTCGTTGACATGCACCGGCTTCTGATCGACGAAGGCGCGACCCGCCGTCCAACTGCGGCTGATCGGCCATTTGCCGGCCGTTAAGGCGATCGGGCCGGAGTGCGCGCTGAAGCGAAGGCTGTCGCCCTCTTTCAACAGGGCGACGGCATCGTTGGAATCGCAAAGCTCGCGGGCGCTTTCGACGATCGCCTTGAGTACCGGGTTGATATCAGTCGGCGACGAGGCGATCACCCTGAGAACATTGCCGCTGCCGGTCTGGTAAGCCAGCGCCTCGGTCAGATCGCGCGTCTTGGCCTGCACCTCGTCGAACAGCCGTACATTCTCGATCGCGATCACGGCCTGGTCAGCGAAGGTACGCAAGAGCTCGAGCTGGTGATCCGCAAGCACACCTGGTTCGCGCCGGGTGGACGCGATAAAGCCGATGAAGCTCCCCTGGTTCATCAACGGCGTGAGGGTTACGCTACGCCACCCGCGGGCGCGGCCAAGCTCCCTCGTATGTGGATCGGCGGTTTCGGAATCGGCGAGCTGCGCAATCTCGCCGTTCTCGACCAGCGCAACGGCGCCGACCTCACTGCGATGCCGCGGATGGGCCGCGACAAGGATCGCGTCCGCCTCCGGAGTGGTCGGCGTGTAGGCGACGAGATGCACCATATCGTCGATGACGAGATGGACTGCGGTCGAGAAACCGCCGATCAGGCGCCTGGCGCTGGATGCAATGGCTTCGAAGACCGGCTGCACATCGTCGGGCGAGCTGGCGATCACCTTCAGGATGTCGGCCGTCGCCGACTGCCGCTCGAGCGCTTGCTTGGTCTCGTTGAAGAGCCGTGCGTTCTCGATCGCGATGGCCGCTTGCGCGGCGAAACTCCGGACGAGTTCAATCTCCCGTTCGGAGAAGGGTCTGACCTCCTGGCGGTAGATGACGATGGCGCCGACCAGTTCGTCGTCCCTGAGGATCGGCACACCCATGGTCGACCGCGCGCCCCCGAGTGTGGCCGCGACGCCCGGGGCGAAATCCGCGGCGTAGTCGGCGGAGTGCTGGACCTGCCGGGTCCTTTGAATGCGATCGATCATGCCTCCTGGCAATCCCTGAAACGGTCCAGGGCGCTTCATATATTCGCGGAGCGCCTCCGGTGTTCCGGCGTCAGCGGCAAAGTAGAACGAGGTGCCGTCGAAGCGAAACAGCGAACCGAATCGGGCGTCGCAAATGCGGGTCGCCTTTTGAAGCACGGCTTCGAAAACCGGCTGGAGTTCGCCAGGTGAGTCGGAAATGATCTGAAGCACTTCGGCGGTCGCGGTCTGCTGCTGAAGCGATTCCTGTGTCTCGTTGAACAGCCGCGTGTTCTCGATGGCGATCGATGCCTGGTCGCGGAAGGATTCCGCCAGCAGGATGTCTTTCGCTTCAAAGACATTGGCGTGCGTTCCCGCCATCGCAAGCAGGCCGATACACTCTCCATTGCGCAGCATTGGCAAGTAGAGCGCAGAGCGGATTCCCAATCTGTCGTGAATCGCGCGCTCGAAT
This sequence comes from Pseudomonadota bacterium, assembly GCA_023387695.1. Lineage (GTDB taxonomy): Bacteria > Pseudomonadota > Alphaproteobacteria > Rhizobiales > Xanthobacteraceae > Bradyrhizobium. The sequence continues at coordinate 2,654 of JAEWHT010000367.1, forward strand.
TCCGGCAATTCGATTGCCGACCAATCCGGCAAGTGCAGCGTTCGCTTTTCGACGATCGCACGGGAAGGAAAATTCGCGGCCGGATCAATTGGAATGGGCGAGCTGTTGGCGATCGGGATCTGGCCCTCCGGCGCGCAGAAGGCCACAGTCCAGAAACTCTTGCCGTCCGTGCGCTGAATGAAGGCTCTGTCACACCCGAGCAACCGTACAGCCGTTTGCGCAATGGCCTCAAAAACTGGTTGTACATCCGTCGGCGACTGACTTATCACGCGCAAGATGTCAGCCGTCGCCGCCTGACGCTCGATCGCTTGCTTCGTCTCGTTGGAAAGCCGCGCGTTCTCAATTGCCAAGGCGCGCAGTTTCGTAGCCGATGCCGCTTTGCGCCTCGGCTTCCCTGCCGCGGTCTTTGCAACCTGGCGTCGCTTACTCGCACCACTGACCGTCGACGAACGACGCGCCATATCGATCCCCCGACCCGAGATAGGGCATATTATCGCCAAATCACCTTCCGGGAAGGTGGTTTTATGGATCGAGCGAGCTGACGTAGGCGGCGAGGGCGATCATGTCGTCCTGCGACAGCTTCTCGACAGTCTGTTTCATCGGAGCGCTCGCGGCTCCCGATCGGCTGCCGTGCTGGAATTCGTAGAGCTGGCGCATGATGTAGGTTGGCGATCTCCCTGCAATCGGAGGAATGGTCTCGACGCCCTTCAGGTCCGGTCCGTGACAGCCACTGCAGGCGACAGTCACTCCCGAACCGCCGGTCTTCACCAACGCCTCTCCCTTCGCCAGACTCCCGACCGGGACATAAGCAGTGAACGTCGCGCGTGGGTCGCGAAGCTCGAATTGGTTGACATCGTCGGGCATCTCGACGATGCGCTGACCGAGCGGTTCAACGCCTCCATCCGGGCTCCTGGTGTAGAACAGACGCGACGGTCCCGTTTTCGGAATCGTTTCCGCTTCGACGACCTTGATGATTTGCTTGCGCTTCAGCGCGGCGAAATATTCCGCCGCGGCCAGAATGTCGGCGTCCGTCATGCTCTTGACGGACGCCAGCATGACTTGCGTGGACAACCTCTGAGGGCCGGACATCGTTCTCGCTCCGCTTTTGAAGTCGGCAATCTGCTGAACGAAATATGCGACAGGCAGACCGGCGAGGCTTGCATTCTCAGGGCCGCCGGTGCCCTCGACGCGATGACATGCGCCGCAAGCGCGAATCTCGGGCTTGCGCCCGTTCGCGACAATGTCCGGCATCGCCGGATGGGCGTCCGGATGCCAGTCGAGCGCGGCGAACAGATCGCGCGCCTGTTTCCAACTGAACGCGGCGTTGCTGCCAGGAAGCGCATTGGGCTTGTCGTCCGGCGTGGGCACCTGGACGGTCGGGTCCCACAGGAAGGCCCAAGCCGGAAACCCATCGGACGCCGGAGTAGCGGACAATCCGCGGCCACTGACGGCAATCGCGACCACCAGCAGGGTCAATGCGCACAAGGAAATTCGTTTCGCGAAGATCAAAATCAGCTCCTGGAAAATCTGCGGTCGATATTCGAGAACGGCAACATCCGACCTTCGCGGCGCTGCCGCCCTTATGATGCGTGCTCCAGGCGCGCATCGATCTCATGGCGGAGCAGGCTGAAATCGATCGGCTTGGTCAACAAGCCGGCCGCGCCGAGCTTTGTTGCTGTCTTCTTCGTCTCGTCGTCACCATAGGCGGTGATCATGATCACGGGTACATTGGGCCGCGCCGTCTTCACCGCGGCCAGCATTTCCAGCCCGCTCATGCCGGGCATGTTGATGTCTGATAGAATCAGGATCAGCGACGGGTCGGCAATGGCCTGGATCTGCTCGAGAGCCGCCATCGCTGAAGTTGCGAATTCCATCACGAACCGGCTCGCGCGCAAATCGCGCCGGAAATGTTGGCGAAACATGCTTTCGACGTCCGGCTCGTCATCAACGACGATAATGAAGGTACTCACCTTATCTCTCGGGATTTCGCGGCGCCGCGTCGCCTCGACCTCGGAATTCCCAGCGCATGCCATGATCTGCAAGGTCGAAGACTCTCATCGCTCGGCGTTTCGATGCCAGTCGGGTGGTGCCGGCCGTCGCTTGTTCGTCTTGCCGCGGACAAAAATCACGAGCTTCTTCACGCTTTCGTTGGCGATCTTGAAGAACATCATGAGCCACGTCGCGAGCGCCGCACACCACAGCAGGACTTCCACCGTCTCCGGCATGCAATTCCTCCAAATATGACTGTTTCAAATGCGCAGAGATTACCGAGCAAAACGCCGATCAGAATGACTCATGAAAATCCTCCAGGCGCCGGCAACCTAGCCGTCCTGCGCCTGATGCGTCCGGAAAACTTTGCGCATATTCCGGTCGTTGCGCGTCGGCCCGCAAATGCGGGCTATGGCCGCGCTTGGTTGAGCCTGTTTGCTATTCAGCAGCCGTAGCAGCGAGCGGCCAGGCTGCGCCCTCGGCCCGGCGCTTCGTCCACTCCGGCATCACGGCGAGATTGACCGCGTCGTGCAGATAAAGACCGACGGCCAGGCCGCGGTCGTAGCTCACCCAGTGGCGGGGAAGGATCTCGATGCTACGGCCACCGCGCCCCACGATCCTGACGAGACCCGCGGCTTCCGCGGAGTCCATCAGATTGCGGATGTGGGTTCGGGAAACGCCAAGTCGCTCGGCAACCTCCATATAGGGAATCGCTGCGGCCGGATCGTTCGCATCCATGGCGGCCTTCAGCAGCGCATTCTGGATCAGCGGCCCGGCGGCGTGAGCAAAAAACAGCAACGTGTCGGGCAGCGTCATCATGAGGCGCGCGGCGACGGGATGAAGCGGCAGCGACGCGCGGCAAAGCAGGAGGTGGTAAAGGGCATCTTGCGACGGTGTCGGGCCGTAGTCGTGATCAGGGTACAAGATGCTGAGCGGGCCGGTATACGCCGCAAGCCAGTCGGCGTGATGCGCGCGCAGCTTCTCCGTGGTCGCAAGCAGCCGCACGCGCCCGTCTTGCGGCGCGCGGCGCCGCTCGATGAATCCGACCTCGCACAGCCGCTCCAGCAGATGATCCACCTGCCGCGCGCTCGCAAATCCGAACATAGCCAACTGCCGCTTCAGGGCTGCGACCGTGAACCAGGTCTCGCGCCGCGACGGATCCTGCGCGGCTTCGAGCACCGCCGCATTGTGAAAAACCATGAACCGTCCTGCCTGAAGCAGAAGCCGGACCAGAAACTGATCGCCTTCGTAGACCTTGGAAAACCTCTCGAGATGGGCGTGCCGTGCTTCCGGCAGCCTGGGATGGTTCACAATGTCCTCGAAGCTCAATCGCAGCGGGCGCCCGATGAGGCGCTCGAGTTCGTCTCTTTCCAAGGTTTCCCCCAGTCTTTGGCCGACTGGAAGGTATAAGGCTACGGCGATCTACGCAATCTTTTCCAAACGGCAACTGGTGATTGCACCGAATGCCCTGTTGCTCCGCTCAATATCGCAGCCTGGCGAAAGCCAGAACGGTGCGCCCGTCGGCCGGCATGATGTAGCCGGAGCCGCTCGCGTAGGGCACGTAAGTGCGGCGATCGGCGAGATTTTTGCAGGTCACGCCGATGCTCCCGCGATCCGTCTCATAGGCGATCTTGCCGTCGAACGTGACATATCCCGGTGTGAAATAGATGTTGTCGAGTGACACGGCCTGCGCGGAGGCCGCGTAAAGCCCGGCCCCGAACGCGACATTCTGCAACCATCCATCCTGAACCCTGTAGTTCACCCAGAGCCGGCCGGAGTCGCGCGGCACGCGTTCGAGGACGGTGCCGGGCGCGTAGAGCTGATCCCTCAGCACGACGGCTTTCACATGTGCATAGCTTGCAAGGATCGAAAGGCCGGCGAACGGCTGCCAGGTCAGGTCCGCATCGAACCCTTCTGCGCGCTGCTCGCCGACCTGCGTGGCGAGGACGAGGCTGCCCGGCAGCAGGTTCATGACATTGCGCCGCGTGTTGGTGAACCATGCCAGCGTGCCGGCAAAGCCCGACGGCAGCGCGAGCTTTAGCCCGGCCTCGGTCTGCTCGGCCTCCTCGGGCTTCGGGGCTCCGACGGCGTTGAAGAAGGGGACACCGCGGTAGCCCTGCGAATAGTCGGCGAAGGCCGATACGCCCGTCAGGAGATCGACCACGGCACCGAACCGCGGCAGCGGCTTCCAGGCGTTGGTGACGAAATCGCTGCCCGCCACCGTGTCGGTGCCGTGAATATAGACGTTCGCAAGACGCACGCCCGCGAGCAGATGCAGCCGCTCATAGATGTCCGATTGCCACTGCGCCGTCAGCCCGCTGTTGACGTAGAGATTGTCGGAGTTGACCGCGGAGGTGGTCGGCTGCGTGTAGGCGGGAAAAACCGGATTGGCGAAGTCGACGAGGCCGGCGAAGCCGACATCGTCGCGGATCTTGTCGGTGACATGATCGCTGTCCGCCCCGAACAGAAGCGTATTCCTGGTCGGCCCGATCGCGAATTTGGCAACCGCGTTGGCGTTCGACGCGACCTCGCGCACGTCGATCGGCAAATGAAAACTGAGAAAGGGGAACGTTGAGCCGAACAGCGGCGTGTCGGTGCCGAGGAAATGTCCGAACTGGTCGAGCCGCATCTCGCCGATGCGGGTCGTGGCATTGGCCGACCAGACTGCATTGAAATCGTGATCGATACGCGCCGTCACGCCGTTGTAAGTCGTCCAGCTGCGGCCGAGATCGGCCCGGTCGGGAAACAGCGACGGCGGAATCGTGAACAGCGACCGGTCGACCGTGCCTGCGCCGGGTAGCCCGGTGTAGTTCTGGAACGAGCGCGACGAGAAGCTGCCCTGGATGGTGAGGCGCGTGCCGTCATGGTCGTTGAGGAGAAGCGTCGGATTGAATGCGTAGCGGCGGTGCTCGATCACATCGACGAAGTCGCCGGATTTCTCGAACTCGCCGGTCATACGAAATAGCGCCGTGCCGCCGTTCGTGAGCGGCTGGTTCACGTCGAACCAGGTGTTTCCCAACTGGTAACCGCCCGCGGTCACGCCGATTTCGGCGAAACGGTTCTCGGTCGGCAGCTTCGAGACGGTGTTGATGATGCCACCGACAGGGCCGATGCCGCCCTGATAGAGAATGCCGGCCGGACCTTTCAGCACCTCGATCCGCTCGGTGTTGACGAGCGAGGTGTTGTCGCCACCGTCATAATAGTTCGGCAGGCCGTCGACATAGCGGTCGGCCGGAAAGCCGCGCACCTTGTAGGCATAGCCGATGAACGTGTTGGCCGACATCGGCGTCACGCCCGAGATGTTGCGCAGCGCATCCATCTGCCCGAGCGGTTGCTGGTCATCGAGCACGGCGCGCGGGATCACCGCAATCGCCTGCGGAATGCGCTCGATCGGTGTGTCGGTCTTCGTCGCCGAGGCCGATGTGAGCGCGCGATACCCGCTCACCGGCCCGGCGGTGGT
>JAEWHT010000392.1 GCA_023387695.1 Pseudomonadota bacterium
ATGCTGGCCGTGCTCGATCAGGGCCACGATCAGCGCGCGGGGCATGTCGACGCCTTCGACGACGCTGGTGCGGACGCGACGGTTGCGGAGCGCCTCGGCCCAGCCATGGATGCCGACGCGGCGCCGCGCTTCGCCCGCAGGATCAGTCAGCCATTGCGCATAGACACGCACCAGCGCGTGAAGTCCCTCGATCGGGTTGCCGGATCCTTGCGCGACCGAGTTGAGGACGGCCTCGCGACGATGCCGGTCGTCGGCAAGGGCCTCGATCAGATCGTCCTTGCTCTGGAAGTAGAGGTAGACCGCGCCATGGCTTAGGCCCGATCGCTTCACGATGTCGGCCATGCCAGTCTGGTGGAATCCATCTTCAGAGAAGCATGCGAGGGCTGCTTCGAGGATCTGCTGACGCCGGTCTTCGCGCTTCTTGTCGCTGATCTTGGGCATCCGTCCCGTCCATGAATAACTGACAGATCGATCGTTTTGGCCATCCACAGGAAGGCGGCCGAGCAAAGTCGTCAAATATAAAAAACGATCAGTCAGTCATTTTTATTTTGAAACTGGATCGCGGTCAAGTCCGCGGGGCTTGGCCGGGGGAATCAGGAAGAGGCGTTCGGTGGTCGGCCGGTGAAGGGGAAGCTCGCCGCTAGAACAGCCTGCCGCCGTTCGGCACCGGCTTGCTCGGCTGCATCAGCACGACTTTGCCGTCGGCATCGGGGAAACCGAGCGTCAGCACCTCGGAGACGACAGGGCCGATCTGGCGTGGCGGGAAGTTGACGACGGCGGCGACCTGCTGTCCGACCAGCGTCTCGAGCGGATGGTTCTCGGTGATCTGCGCCGAGCTCTTGCGCACACCGATGGCCGGACCGAAGTCGATCCACAGCCGCCACGCCGGCTGGCGCGCCTCCGGAAACGGCTTGGCATCGACGATGGTGCCGACGCGGATGTCGACCGCGAGGAACGTGTTGAAGTCGATCGTCGGCGAGGCGGATGCGGCAGGATCGTGGGTGACGTGCATGGTGTGTCCGTTGGGAAGAGGTCCAAAGCGTCGTTCGCAATATTGTCGCGCGAAGTGGAGTTTCGTACAACGCGTCACAGCACAGCATCACACGACGCATGCACGAGGACCGTCTTGCCCAACATCATCTACGGCATCAAGAACTGCGACACCATGAAGAAGGCGCGGACCTGGCTCGACACCCATGGCGTCGCCTACGAGTTCCACGACTACAAGGCGGCTGGCGTCGAGAAGGACAAGCTCAAGCAATGGAGCGACAAGCTCGGCTGGGAAACATTGCTCAATCGGGCCGGCACGACCTTCAAGAAGCTGCCCGACGCGGACAAGGAAGGCCTGACCGAGAAAAAGGCGCTAGCACTGATGCTAGCGCAACCATCGATGATCAAGCGGCCGGTGCTCGAAATCGGCGGCAAGCTGCTGGTTGGCTTCAAGCCGGATATCTATGACAAAGAGGTCGGCGCCAAATTGCGCAAGAGCTAATTCAGCTCGATGATCTCGGCGGTGATATCAGGTCCGCTGGACTGATCGGCGAACTCGACGACGTCAGCGGCGGCGATGCGGCCGGGAGCGCGGTGAAACAGATCGCGGTCGATCACCACGCGCAATTTCGGACGTGGCGGCGCGTCATTTCCGCGCAGCAAATTCTTGATCTCGAAGCCGCCGTCCTCGCAGAAGGTCTTGAGCGAGGCGATGACGTGGCTGACCTTGTCGTCAGTGATGAAGGGCAGCAGCAGCCGTTCATAGGCGACGACGCGGCCATAGATGTCGTCGACATCTGCAACACTGTATACCGGAAGACCGCGCGCGACGCATTCGTTGTAAACAGGCATCACGAAGGGCGCGAGCCGCGGCCCGACGTAGTCCTCCAGCAGGGTGCCCTTGCCGGTATGGCCGTAGGCGCGCGAGATTCGCGTGCCCTCGCTCTGGATCGTCAGGCGCGGTGTCGGCGCCGAATTGTCCACCGTGTAGTAGATCAGGTCCGACAGCTCGTCCTCGAGCCGCGCGGGCTGATATTCCCAGATCGCCGGCACAGCCTGCTGGCGCGCATAGAGTCGCAGCCACGTGTTGAGCAGGTCACGCTGCTTGATCGACTTGACCACGGAGGGAACGGCGCTGGCGAAATCCAAAACAATATTCCCGGCGAATGAAACCTGCGCATGATCGCCGCAGCGGGAAAATTTTCTATGAAGGCTGGCGCACGGGACCAAAGACCGTTAACGACGGCTTGATGACCGGTGTCTTGCGAACCGGAAGGCCGGCAGGCGACATCACAAAACCTCCAACTAAGGGAGCATAAGACTCCCGGCCGGAGACCTGACCTGCTCAGCTTTCCGCCTTGCCTAACCCCCGTCACCTCCGGCATATTCCGCGCCCGGAGGCGGCGTTCCGGGAAGGCTCCAAGGCCTCCGGAAAGCCGAAGTAACAAGGACAGCTCCGCGCGGCTTGCGCGGGCGGGGGGAAATCTGTTTGGCCGATGAGTTCATTCTCGAAACGGAAGGCTTGACCAAGGAGTTCGCGGGCTTCTTCGCCGTCCGCGACGTTGCGCTCAAGGTTCGCCGTGGGAGCATCCATGCGTTGATCGGCCCGAACGGGGCCGGCAAGACGACCTGCTTCAATCTCCTGACCAAGTTCCTCAAACCGTCTGCCGGAAAAATCCTGTACAAGGGACAGGACATCACCGCGATGGCGCCGGCCGACGTGGCGCGCTTGGGGCTGGTGCGCTCATTCCAGATATCGGCGGTGTTTCCGCATCTCACCGCGCTGGAGAATGTTCGTGTCGCACTTCAGCGCCAGCACGGCAGCTCTTTCGATTTCTGGCGCTCCAAATCGGTACTCAACCGCTTCAACGATCGCGCGCGTGAACTGTTGAACGATGTTGGTCTGAGCGAGTTCGCCAATACACCGGCGGTCGAAATGGCCTATGGGCGCAAGCGCGCGCTCGAGATTGCGACCACACTGGCGCTCGATCCGGAGATGATGCTTCTGGACGAGCCGATGGCTGGCATGGGTCACGAAGACATCGACAAGATCGCGGCGCTGATCAAGCGTATTTCGGCGAAGTACACCATCCTGATGGTCGAGCATAATCTAAGCGTCGTCGCCAATCTCTCCGACATCATCACGGTGCTGACCCGCGGGCAGGTGCTTGCGCAGGGCCATTACAGCGAGCTCACCAAGGACGAGCGCGTCAAGGAAGCCTATCTGGGAGCCGGTCATGCCTGAGACTGCAATGGCCGAGGCTCCGTCGAAGACCGCAACCGGCGGCAACATCCTCCAGGTCCGCAACCTCGAGGCATGGTACGGCGAATCCCACATCCTGCACGGGATCAATTTCGACGTGAACGCGGGCGAGGTCGTCACGTTGCTGGGGCGCAACGGCGCCGGCAAGACGACCACGTTGAAGTCGATCATGGGCATCATCGGCAAGCGTGCCGGCTCGATCAAATTCAACAACCAGGAGATCATGCGCGCGACCTCCGACAAGATCGCGCGGATGGGCATCGCGTTCTGCCCGGAGGAGCGGGGAATTTTCTCAAGCCTCGATGTGCGAGAGAATTTGCTGCTGCCGCCGGTGGTCCGCCCAGGCGGATTACCGCTCGAGCAGATCTTCGATCTGTTTCCGAACCTGAAGGAGCGGCTCAACAGCCAGGGCACCAAGCTCTCCGGCGGCGAGCAGCAGATGCTGGCGATCGCGCGCATCCTGCGCACCGGAGCCAGCTTCCTGATGCTGGACGAGCCGACCGAAGGTCTTGCTCCCGTCATCATTCAGCAGATCGGCCACACCATTGCGCGGCTGAAGAAGGAAGGCTTCACGATCCTTCTGGTCGAGCAGAATTTCCGTTTCGCATCCACCGTCGCCGATCGTTATTACGTCGTCGAACACGGCAAAATCATTGACGGATTTTCCAATGCGGAGCTTGCCGCCAACATGGACAAGCTCCACACCTATCTCGGCGTCTAGGCGACCCACAGTGGGTCAGCCAAAAGAAACGGCGAAGAGAGAATTCACGAGGGAAGTCACATGAAAAAGTCGATTGCTTCGTTATTGCTCGGCACGGCATTGGCCGTGACCACCGCTGGCGCAGCCTTCGCGCAGGACAAGACCGTCAAGATCGGCGCGCTGTCCGATCAGTCCGGTCTCTATGCCGATCTCGGTGGACCTGGCTCGACGCTCGCGGCCCAAATGGCAGTTGAGGATTCCGGCCTCGCCGCGAAGGGCTGGAAGATCGACATCATCTCGGGCGATCACCAGAACAAGCCGGATATCGGCACCGCGATCGCGCGGCAGTGGTTCGACGTCGACAAGGTCGACATCATCGTCGACGTGCCGAATTCCGGCGTGGCGCTCGCCGTCAACAACGTCGTCAAGGAAAAGAACGGCGTCTACATCAATTCTGGTGCGGCGACCTCGGACCTCACCAACGCGCAGTGCTCGCCCAACACCGTGCACTGGACCTACGACACCTACATGCTGGCCCACACCACCGGCCAGGCGCTGGTGAAGGCCGGCGGGGACACCTGGTTCTTCCTGACCGCCGACTACGCCTTCGGTGCGGCACTCGAGCGCGACACCACGGCCGTCATCACCGCCAATGGCGGCAAGGTCGTCGGCGGCGTCAAGCATCCGCTGAATACGCCGGACTTCTCGTCCTTCCTGCTCCAGGCGCAGGCTTCCAAGGCCAAGATCATCGGCCTTGCCAATGCCGGCGGTGATACCACCAACACGATCAAGCAGGCGGCCGAGTTCGGCATCGTCAAGGGCGGCCAGAAACTTGCCGCGCTCTTGCTGTTCCTCACCGACGTCAAGGCGATCGGTCTGGAAACCGCGCAGGGCCTGAACTTCACCGAGACTTTCTACTGGGACATGAACGATCAGACCCGGGCCTTCTCCAAGAAGTTCTCGGAGAAGATGAAGAATGGCGCGATGCCGACCATGGTGCAGGCGGGCGTCTATGCCGGCGTACGGCATTATCTTAAGGCGCTGGAAGCCCTCGGCGGCAATCCGCATGATGGCGTCAAGGTCGTCGACAAAATGAAGTCGATGCCGACCGAAGACGATCTGTTCGGGAAGGGTGAGATTCAGCCCAACGGCCGCACCATTCACAACGCCTATCTGTTCGAGGTGAAGAAGCCCTCCGAGTCCAAGGGACCGTGGGATTTCTACAAGCTCGTCGGCACCGTGCCGGGCGATCAGGCCTTCACGCCGCTCTCCGAGAGCAAGTGCGCGCTGCTTAAGAAGTAAGACCAACAGCCCGCCGGCGATGACCGGCGGGCGCTACTTTGGGAACGCCGAAGGGACTGGGTGCTGGATCGATGCAGGCTCTCTACGCACAGCTACTGGTAGGACTGATCAACGGCTCGTTCTACGCGCTGCTCAGTCTCGGGCTCGCCGTGATCTTCGGCATGCTCAACATCATCAATTTCGCCCATGGCGCGCTCTACATGATGGGCGCCTTCATGGCGTATTTCCTGCTGAACCTCGGCGGCATCAACTACTGGTGGGCGCTGCTGTTTGCGCCGATCATCGTCGGCATTTTCGGCATGATCCTGGAACGGACCATGCTGAAATTCCTTACCGGTCTCGACCATCTCTACGGCCTGCTGCTGACGTTCGGCATCGCGCTGATCGTGCAGGGCGTGTTCCAGAATTTTTTCGGCTCGTCCGGCCTGCCTTACGCCATCCCGGATCAGCTCAAGGGCGGCATGAATCTAGGGTTCATGTTCCTGCCGATCTATCGCGGCTGGGTCGTCATCTTCTCGCTGGTTGTTTGTCTGGCGACCTGGTTCCTGATCGAGAAGACGCGGCTCGGCGCTTATCTGCGTGCCGCCACTGAAAACCCGACGCTGGTCCGCGCGTTCGGCATCAACGTGCCGCGCATGATCACACTGACTTACGGCCTCGGCGTCGGCCTCGCCGCGCTCGCCGGCGTGCTCTCGGCGCCGATCAACCAGGTGCGGCCGCTGATGGGCGCCGACCTCATCATCGTGGTGTTCGCGGTGGTGGTGATCGGCGGCATGGGATCGATCATGGGCTCCATCATCACCGGCTTTGCGCTCGGTGTGATCGAGGGTCTGACCAAATACTTCTACCCCGAGGCCTCCAACACCGTCGTGTTCGTGCTGATGGTGCTGGTGCTTTTGGTGAAGCCAACGGGATTGACGGGAAGGGCAGCCTGATATGACAGCCTTGACGGACGACACGCTGCCGGTGACCCCGCGCGCGATGCGCGACGAGATGATCCTGTTCGTGGTGATGGCGGTGCTGCTCGCCGCGGTGCCATTCAGCGGCATCTATCCATTCTTCGTGATGCAGGCGCTGTGCTTCGCACTGCTTGCTTGCGCCTTCAATCTTCTGATCGGTTATGGCGGCCTGCTGTCGTTTGGCCATGCCATGTTCATGGGCACGGCCGGCTATTGCAGCGCGCATGCCTTGAAGGTGTGGGCGCTGCCGCCGGAACTCGGCATTCTCGTCGGTATCGCCGCGGCTTTCGCGCTCTCGATCATCACCGGCTACATTTCGATCCGCCGGCAGGGCATCTATTTTTCGATGATCACCCTGGCGCTGTCGCAGCTCCTGTATTTCATTTACCTCCAAGCACCGTTCACCCACGGCGAGGACGGTATCCAGGGCATCCCGCAAGGGCACATGTTCGGCGTGCTCGATCTGTCCAAGCCGACGGTGCTCTACTACGTGGTAATGGTCGGCTTCCTCGCGGGTTTCCTGCTGATCTATCGCATCATCAACTCACCGTTCGGCGAGGTGCTGAAGTCGATCCGTGAGAACGAGCCGCGCGCCATTTCGCTGGGCTACCGGACCGATCAGTACAAGTTCCTGGCGTTCGTCCTGTCGGGGACGCTGGCAGGCTTTGCCGGTGCGCTGAAGGTGTTCGTCGCACAGAACGCCTCGCTCACTGACGTGCATTGGTCTATGTCCGGCGAGGTCGTGCTGATGACGCTGGTCGGCGGTCTCGGCACTATCTTCGGGCCGGTGGTCGGTGCCTTCGCGATTATCGCCATGCAGCAGTACCTGGCAGGCTTCGGGCAGTGGGTGACGGTGATCCAGGGCTCGATCTTCGTGATCTGTGTGCTCACCTTCCGCCGCGGCGTCGTCGGAGAATTGGCCCACTACTTCCGACGCTCGCTCTAAGGTATTGATTTGAGGTCGATTTACCTATCGCGTGAAAGTGGTGGATGATCTGGCCCCGCGGGCGTGAGATGACACGCACGCGGGTCGAAAATGGTCTATGACGGTTTTGTGACGGCCCGTTCGGGCCGGGCCATTTCCAACCGGTAGACTACCCCCATGATGCGATGGTTTCGCGCTTTCCTGCCCAAGGAAGAACGGTTCTTCGACCTGTACGACCGCCACGCCCAGACCGTGATCCAGGGTTCAATCGCGCTCCAGGGCGTGCTGAAGGGCGGCGAGGAGACGCCGGTCTATTGTCAGCGCGTCAGCCAGTTCGAGAACGACGCCGATAACATCACCCGCGAGGTACTGACGGCGGTGCGGCGTACCTTCATCACGCCGTTCGACCGCGGCGACATCAAGAACCTCATCACCTCGATGGACGATGCTATCGACCAGATGCAGCAGACGGCCAAGGCCGTGATGCTGTTCGAGGTCCGCAGCTTCGAGCCGCCGATGCGCGAGATCGGTGCGCTGCTGATCGAATGCGCCAATCTGGTCGGACGTGCGCTGCCGCTGATGCAGGAGATCGGCAAGAACGTTGCGATGCTGACCGCGATCACGGAAGAGCTGACCAAGCTCGAAGGCCGCGTCGACGATCTCCATGACATCGGGATGAAGGAGCTGTTCCTCAAACACCGCAACGGCAGCGCGATGGATTTCATCGTCGGCGTCGAGATCTACGATCATCTCGAGAAGGTGGCCGATCGCTTCGACGACGTTGCGAACGAAATCAACAGCATTGTCATCGAGCAGGTTTAGCGCATGATCCGGAAAAGTGTGCAGCGGTTTTCCTTCGCGACAAGCGCTGAACGCGTTTGCGCGGAGATCATGCGCCAAGGTTAGGGCAGGGCCGCGCCGTGGATGCTGCGTTGGGTGTTCCCGTCCTGGTCGGACTTATCGCCGTCGCGCTGCTGTTCGACTTCCTGAACGGCTTGCACGATGCCGCCAATTCGATCGCGACGATCGTCTCGACCCGTGTCCTGCGGCCGCAATTTGCGGTGTTCTGGGCCGCGTTCTTCAATTTCGTCGCGTTCATGGTGTTCGGCCTGCACGTTGCCCAGACCATTGGTACCGGCATCATTGATCCCGCGATCGTCGATGCCCAGGTGATCTTCGCGGCGCTCGTTGGCGCCATTGTCTGGAATCTCGTGACATGGGGGCTCGGCATCCCGTCGTCATCCTCGCATGCGCTGATCGGCGGCCTCGTCGGCGGTGGTATGGCCAAGGCCGGAATATCGGCGGCGGTCTGGAGCGGACTGACCAAGGCGGTGCTGGCGATCGTGCTGTCGCCGCTGGTCGGCTTCCTGCTCGCGATGCTGTTGGTCGCTGTCGTGTCATGGCTCTCGGTGCGCTCGACACCGTTCGCCGTCGACCGCGCTTTCCGCATCCTGCAATTCGCCTCCGCCTCGCTCTATTCGCTCGGTCACGGCGGCAACGACGCGCAGAAGACCATGGGCATCATCGCGGTGCTGCTCTATTCGCAGGGCTATCTCGCCGGCGAATTCACAGTGCCGTTCTGGGTGGTGCTGTCGTGCCAGGCGGCGATGGCGTTGGGCACGCTGATGGGCGGCTGGCGCATCGTGCGCACCATGGGCCTGCGCATCACCAAGCTGACGCCGATGCAAGGCTTTTGCGCCGAAACCGGCGGTGCCGCGACCCTGTTCATCGCGACCTTCCTCGGTGTTCCCGTGTCGACCACCCACACAATCACCGGCGCCATCGTCGGCGTCGGCGCAGCCCGTCGCGTCTCGGCGGTGCGCTGGAACGTGGCGAGCTCGATCGTCTACGCCTGGGTGATCACGATCCCGGCCTCGGCCATCGTCGCGGCGCTGAGCTGGTGGGCGGTCCAGATATTCAAGTAACGAGCTTCAGCCCGACGATACCGGCTACGATCAGGCCAATGCTGGCGAGGCGAAGTGCGGTGGCGGGCTCGCCGAAAAGGTAGATTCCGAGTGTCGCGGTGCCGACAGCGCCGATGCCGGTCCAGACCGCATAGGCGGTTCCGACCGGGAGCGATTTGAGCGCCAGTCCGAGTAGGATCACGCTGCCGGCCATGGCCGCGAGCGTGATGATGGAGGGAACAAGCCGGCTAAAGCCTTCGGTGTATTTCAGGCCGATCGCCCAGGTTATTTCGAGAAGACCGGCAACGAACAGGATGCTCCAGGCCATGGCGCCCCTCCATTCAAGGCAGGGTCGTCCCCGCTAAGGTAAATTGGCTGATGAGCAGGAAGGTCGTCCTCCCCAAGGCCGATATGGGGCTGGCCGAAGGGCCGTGCAATCACCAAATGAGGCTTGATCCAGCCCATTTTCCCTGCCAAACGCTCCCGCCATGTCCGACATTGCCGCCACCACAGCCGAATCGCCGGCCCGTTCCCCGCTTGCCGCAGAAGTGTCGCGGCGGCGCACTTTTGCGATCATTTCGCATCCGGACGCCGGCAAGACCACGCTGACCGAAAAGCTGCTGCTGTTCGGCGGCGCCATCAACCTCGCCGGTCAGGTCAAGGCCAAGGGCGAACGGCGCAACACCCGTTCGGACTGGATGAAGATCGAGCGCGAGCGCGGCATCTCGGTCGTAACTTCGGTCATGACCTTCGAGTTCGAGGGGCTCGTGTTCAACCTGCTGGACACGCCGGGCCACGAGGACTTTTCGGAAGATACCTATCGCACGCTGACGGCCGTCGACTCCGCCGTCATGGTGATCGACGCCGCCAAGGGCATCGAGGCGCGGACGCGCAAGCTGTTCGAGGTCTGCCGCCTGCGCGACATTCCGATCATCACTTTCATCAATAAAATGGATCGCGAGAGCCGAGACGTTTTCGAGCTGCTCGACGAGATCGAGAAGACGCTGGCGCTCGACACCACGCCGATGACCTGGCCGGTTGGCCGCGGTCGCGACTTCCTCGGCACCTATGATGTCATCAATGGTGGCGTGCGCCTGCTCGAAGGTGGCGGCGCCAAGACCGGCGCGGCGCAGCAGATCGAGATCGCAGAGCTCGCCAAGCTCAACGCAAATCTCGACGCCTCCGCCGTGAAGGAGGAGCTCGAGCTCGTCACCGAGGCGTCAAAACCGTTCGAGCTCGATGCGTTCCGCGAGGGCCATCTGACGCCGGTTTATTTCGGCAGCGCGCTGCGCAATTTCGGCGTGGGCGATCTCCTGGAAGGCCTCGGCAAGTTCGCGCCCGAACCGCGCGCGCAGGACAGCGACCAGCGCAAGGTCGAAGCGACCGATCCGCGCATGAGCGCTTTCGTTTTCAAGATCCAGGCAAACATGGATCCAAACCATCGCGACCGCATCGCGTTCGCGCGCCTCTGCTCCGGCAAGCTCAGCCGCGGCATGAAGGCGAAGCTGGTGCGCACCGGCAAGAGCATGCCGCTATCGAGCCCGCAATTCTTCTTTGCCCAAGACCGCTCGGTGGCGGACGAGGCCTTTGCCGGCGACGTGGTCGGCATTCCCAATCACGGCACGTTGCGGATCGGCGATACGCTGACCGAGGGCGAGGACTTCAATTTCGTCGGTGTGCCTAGCTTCGCACCGGAAATCGTTCGCCGCGTCCGTCTCACCGACGCGATGAAGGCCAAGAAGCTGAAGGAAGCGCTGCAGCAGATGTCTGAAGAGGGCGTCGTGCAGGTGTTCCGTCCGCGCGACGGTGCCCCGGCGCTGGTCGGCGTGGTCGGCGCGCTGCAGCTCGACGTGCTCAAGGCACGGCTCGATGCGGAATATTCGCTGCCGGTCGAGTTCGAGGTGAGCGAGTTCCAGCTCGCGCGTTGGGTCTCGTCCGAGGACCGTAAGAAGCTCGACACCTTCATCGCTTCCAACACGTCCAGCATCGCCGACGACGTCGATGGCGATCCCGTGTATCTGGCCCGGAACGAGTTCTATCTCGGCTATACCAAAGAGCGGGCCGAGGGCATCGAGTTCACCAACGTCAAGGACGTCAAGAAGAAGGGGTAGGGCAGGTCCCGGCCCCTTGCGCGCGAGCATGTGAACGCGCGCGGACTTGACGCTCTCGCAGCCGGTGCCACGTTTCACTGACGTGACACCGTGGGCTCAAAGCATGTGGCGCGGCATCCTCCTCTTCACACTGTTGGCGATACCAACTGTTGCCGCCGACGCGCAGCGTCGCCAGATCAATCCGATCCCGTTTGCGCATGAGCCCTGCAGTGTGCTCGACGGCCGGCCTTGCGCGCCGTCCTATTGCAGTCCGCTCGAGCCCGGCCCGTGCGTTCCCGAGATGGACTATCCCTATGGCCAGAACCTCCAGCTCACGATCGAGAGCGTGCCGGCGGAGGCTGATCGGGCCAAGTATCAAAAGCCGGATCACGATCTCGATACGATCGGTGATCTCTTTGCCGAGTTGCGCACATGCTGGTCACCACCATCGGACAATGCGCGCGCAGGCATGCAGATCGCTGTCCGTTTCAGCTTCAATAAGGCCGGCGGCCTGATTGGCCCGCCGCGGTTGACCTTCGCGACTGCGGGCGTTCCTGCCGATACGCGCACCGCTTACCTCGATGCTATCAATTCATCCCTGAACGCCTGTCTGCCGCTGAAGTTCACCAGGGGCCTTGGTGGCGCTTTGGCCGGACGGCCAATTGCGATCCGTTATGTCGACAATCGAGAGCTGGGAAAGTAGCCCATCAGTTGCGACCGGCGGCCAATCGATGATACGCCATGGCGGGGGCGCTGGTTAAGGGGAGGATATCGTGGGTCTGCTAGTCATGATCCTGGGGCTGGTGCTGTTTTTCGCCGCCCATGTTTTCACAACAAAACGTGACGCGCGCGCACAGGCGATCGCGCGTTTGGGCGAGGGGACCTACAAGATCCTCTATTCGGTTGTCTCGCTCGCAGGGCTGGCACTGATTGTCTGGGGCTTTGGTCATTATCGCGCCACTGGCTGGATCGACGTCTGGTATCCGCCGAAGGCGATGAAGCACATCACGGTCGCGCTGATGCTGCCCGCTGTGATCCTGGTGGTCGCATCCTATTTGCGTGGCCGCATCTATGCGACGCTCAAGCATCCGATGCTTGCCGGCCTGAAGCTGTGGGCGGCGGCGCATCTGCTCGCTAACGGCGATCTCGGCTCCATCATCCTGTTCGGCTCGTTCCTGGGCTGGGGCGTGTACGACCGGATTTCGCTGAAGCATCGTACTGATGCCGGCGGTCCGCCGATTCCGGTGGGCGGCGTCACCAATGATCTGATCGCGGTCGCGGTCGGTATCGTTGCCTATCTAGCGCTGGCATTCGCGTTCCATCCTGTCGTGATCGGTGTTCCCGTCATGGGTTAGCCGATCGGCACAAGACGACCCGCGTGCCCATGCGCGGAAGGTGATAAGAGCAACAACAAGAGGTCCTCCGATGGACTGGTCGCAATCTCAGATCCCGCCGATGCGGTTCGAGGCGCGCTTTGGCGATCGGGTGGTGCCAGCCTTCACGGATCGACCAGCTAGCCTCTGGGCGATGATCGCGGACGCCGCCGCGCGCAACGGCGATGGCGAGGCGCTCGTCTGCGGTAATGTCCGGCTGAGCTGGCGGCAGGTGGCGGAGCATGCGGCGCGGATTGCCGCGGGCTTTCGCAAGCTCGGTCTGCAACGCGGTGATCGCGTTGCGATCCTGCTCGGCAACCGCATCGAATTTCCGCTGCTGCTGTTCGCGGCCGCGCATGAGGGCCTCGTCACGGTGCTTCTCGGCACGCGCCAGCAAAAGCCAGAGATCGCCTATGTGCTGGCCGATTGCGGAGCAAGGATTCTGATCCACGAAGCAGCACTCGCCGAACGGCTGCCCGATGCGAAGGACGTGCCCGATGTGATCCATCGCATCGCCATCGATAACGATCCGGCACTGTCGCGTTTCGCGGTGCTGGCGGAGCATGCGCCAGCACCAGCACCGGTCGAGGTGAGTGAGGAGGACACCGCGATGATCCTCTACACCTCGGGGACTACTGGGAAGCCGAAGGGCGCGATGCTTGCCCATTGCAACATCGTGCATTCCTCCATGGTGTTTGTGTCCTGCCTGCAATTGACTGCGGCGGATCGCTCGATTGCAGCGGTCCCGCTCGGTCATGTCACTGGCGTTGTCGCGAACATCACGACGATGATCCGCTGCGGTGGTGCGCTGATCATCATGCCCGAGTTCAAGGCGGCCGATTATCTCAAGCTCGCTGCGCGCGAGCACGTCACCTACACGGTGATGGTGCCGGCGATGTACAATCTCTGTCTGCTGCAGCCGGATTTCGACAGCTACGACCTCGCGAGTTGGCGCATCGGTGGCTTCGGTGGTGCGCCGATGCCGGTCGCGACGATCGAGAAACTGAAGGCAACGATACCGGGCCTGAAGCTCGCGAATTGCTACGGCGCGACCGAGACGACGTCGCCGTCCACCATCATGCCGGGCGAACTGACCGAGAGCCACATCGACAGCGTCGGTCTGCCGTGTCCCGGCGCGCGGATCATTGCAACGGGAACTGATGGGCGCGAGCTGCCGCCCGGCGAGATTGGCGAACTCTGGATCCAGAGCGCGTCCGTCATCAAGGGCTACTGGAACAACCCGAAGGCCACGGCCGAGAGTTTCACCGCCGGCTTTTGGCATTCGGGTGATCTGGGCTCGGTCGATGCCGAAGGATTCGTCCGCGTGTTCGATCGGCAGAAGGACATGATCAACCGCGGCGGCCTCAAGATCTATTCGGCTGAAGTCGAATCCGTGTTGGCCGGGCATCCCGCTGTGATTGAGAGCGCGATCATCGCAAAGCCGTGCCCGGTGCTGGGCGAGCGCGTCCATGCGGTGGTGGTCACGCGCGCGCAGGTCGGCAGTGACGATCTGCGGGCCTGGTGCGCCGAACGGCTGTCCGACTACAAGGTGCCGGAGACGATGACGGTTACGGCCGAGCCGCTCCCGCGCAACGCCAATGGCAAGGTGGTGAAGCGGCAGTTGAGGGAGCTGCTGGTCGGGGAGTAAACGGGGCCGGGGTTGGGGTACCGGAATATCCCGGATCGCGCGTTAACGCCTTGATCGGCCTTGCTTTGCCTTGCCACCGCCATATCGATAGGGTATCGCCGCCGCCACGTGGGGACGGGCTTTTGACGCGCGCGATCTGGCGCGCGCTCCCGGCCGGGCATGGGATTAGCTTAAGTGTCTGAATTATTTGACGAAGTCGACGAGGAAGTACGTCGCGAGCAGCTCAAAAAGCTGTGGGACAAATATTCGCTCTACTTCATCGCCCTGATGGTGCTGGTCGTGGCTGCCGTGGGCGGCTGGCGCGGTTACCAGTACCTGGAGGCCAAGAAGGCCGCCGAGGCTGGCGCCGTGTTCGAGAAGGCCGTCGAGTTGTCGGAGCAGGGCAAGCACGCGGAGGCCGAGACGGCCTTTGCGGATCTCGCCGCCAAGGCTCCATCCGGCTACCGCACCCTGGCGCGGCTTCGTGCCGCGGCCGAGACGTCGGACCGTGATCCCAAGGCTGCGGCCAAAATGTATGACGACATCGCCGCTGATCGCAGCATCGGCAGCGAGTGGCAGGATTTGGCGAAGATCCGCGCCGCCAGCTTGCTGGTGGACAGCGCGTCCTATGCCGACATGCAGCAGCGGCTGGAAACCTCCGCCGAACCCAAATCGACCTTCCGCCATAGCGCCCGCGAGTTGCTGGCGCTGTCGGCCTGGCGCAACAACGACACGACCGCGGCCCGCAAATGGCTCGACGCGATCGCCGAGGATGGCGAAACACCGCCGGGCCTGCGCTCGCGCGCCGAGGCGCTCCAGGCCTTGCTGCCGCCCGTCGCCAAAAGCTGAAGCTTCAGAGCTGGCGGTCCAGAGAGCCGAGACGAGATACTGATATGCGCCGCACGCCACGTTTAATCGCAGCTGCCGTCCTGATCGCCTTCGCGGGCCTCCTGGGCGGCTGCTCCAGCGGCGGATTCGATCCGAGCGATCTGCTCGACTTCCTCGATACCAAGAAGAAGCTCCCGGGCGACCGCAAGCCCGTCTTCCCCGAGGGCGTGCCGGGTCTCGAGCAGGGCGTGCCGAAGGACATGTACAAGGGCGCGCAGCAACAGCAGGACGCTCCTGCCGTCGCGGCACTGCCAGCCGAGCCGCCGCCGGCCGAGACCGCCAAATCGTCGAAATCCGCCAAGGCCAAGAAGGCCAAGCAGCCGGCTGCGACCACAGCTGCACCCGCTGAAGCCCCGGCCGGCGAGGTCGATGGCGAGGCCCAGCCCGAGGCTGCGCCCGCGCAGGCCACGCCGCCGCCCAAGCACAAGATCGTTCGCAAGCGTACCACTGCGCCCCCGCCGGACCAGCAACCTGCACAACAGGCGGCCCAGCCGGCGCAAACCACCCAGCAACAGCAGACGCAGGGGGCCTTCCCGGCACCGATGCCCAGCGGCAGTTTCTCGCGCTGATATTTTTCATTGAATTGACAGGCGCAGCCTCCGCGGCGCACGAATGACCGATGTCCTTTACGATCGCCATCATCGGCCGACCCAATGTCGGCAAATCGACGCTGTTCAACCGCCTGGTCGGACAGAAGCTCGCGCTCGTCGATGACCTGCCGGGCGTCACCCGCGATCGCCGCGAGGGCGATGCCAGGCTCGGCGATCTCGAATTCACTATCATCGACACCGCTGGCCTCGACGAAGGCGCCAAGGGCTCGCTGACGGCGCGCATGCAGGAGCAGACCGAGGCGGCGATCGCGCAGGCCGACGCGTTGTTCTTTGTGATCGACGCCCGCATTGGCCTCACGCCGACCGACCGCGCTTTCGCCGATTTCGCCCGCAAGGCCAACAAGCCGGTGCTGCTCATCGCCAACAAGAGCGAGGGCAAGCATGGCGATGCCGGCGCAATGGAATCCTTCGCGCTGGGTCTCGGCGATCCCATCCAGATCTCGGCCGAGCACGGCGAGGGCATGGGCGAACTCTACGACGCGCTTGCCAAGTTGATGCCGGAGCCCGTCGAGGAAGACGAGGCCGAGGACGACGAGCCGCTGTCCGAGGAAGAGGCCGCAACGCGCCCCATCCGGGTTGCCATCGTCGGCCGTCCCAATGCTGGCAAGTCGACGCTGATCAACCATCTACTGGGCGAGGAGCGGCTGCTGACGAGCCCGGAGGCCGGCACCACGCGCGATTCCATCGCGGTCGAGATCAACTGGAAGGGCCGCGATTTTCGCGTGTTCGACACCGCAGGTCTTCGCCGGCGTTCGCGCATCGAGGAGAAGCTGGAGAAGCTCTCGGTTGCGGACGCGCTGCGCGCCGTGCGTTTTGCCGAAGTCGTCGTGATGATGATGGATTCGCAGAACCGCTTTGAGGAGCAGGATCTGCGCATCACCGATCTGATCGAGCGCGAGGGACGCGCGGTCGTGCTCGCGGTCAACAAATGGGACCTGATGGAGACCAAGGGCGGCGGCGCAATTTCCAGCTTGCGCCGCGATGCCGACCATTGGCTGCCGCAGCTCAAGGGCGTGCCGATCGTCGCCGTCTCCGGCCTGATGGGCGAGGGCATCGATCGCCTGATGCAGGCGATCCAGGACGCCTATGCGCTCTGGAACAGGCGCGTGCCGACCTCGGCGCTCAATCGCTGGTTCGAGCAGGCGGTTCAGGCCAATCCGCCGCCGGCCGTGTCCGGTCGCCGGCTGAAACTGAACTACATCACCCAGACCAAGGCGCGCCCGCCAAGCTTCGTCCTGTTCTGCTCGCGCGCAGACGCGATCCCGCAATCTTACTTGCGCTATCTCGTCAACTCGATGCGCGAGGCGTTCGATCTGCCGGGCACGCCGGTGCGCATCACGTTGCGCGAAAAGGCCAATCCCTTCGCCCACAAGCGCAAGCGGCCGTCGTGAGCGGTGAGGCCGGCGAGGCGACAGCGCAGGGCCCAAAACGTGAATGCCCGGGACATCTAGCGCGAAGACGCGCTTCGCGCTTTAGCCCGGGCATGACGTCGTCAAGCAATGCGCGGTGTTACGCGCTTACTTTTTCACCAGCGGACACTCGCTGTCCTTGAGCGGCCGGGCGGCATCTTCCGCCGAGATGTTCGCGACCAGCTTGTAGTAATCCCACGGTCCCTTCGATTCTTCCGGCTTCTTCACCTCGAACAGATAGGCCGGGATGATACGGCGGCCGTCCTCGCGGAGCGGGCCCTTGCCGAACAGCGGATCGTCGGTCGGGATTTCCTTCATCTTGGCGACGACCTTGGCGCCGTCATGCGGATTGCCGCCGAGCGCCTCGAGGGCTTTGAGGTAATGGATCACGCCGGCGTAGTTGCCAGCCTGGGTCATCGACGGCATCGCGTGGTTTGTCATCTTCTCCTGGAATTTCTTTGACCAGGCGCGGGTGCTGTCGTTCAGATCCCAGTAGAAGGATTCGGTGAATGTCAGGCCGTGTGCGGTCTTGAGGCCGAGCGAATGGACGTCGTTGATGAAGAGCAGCAGCGCTGCGAGCTTCTGGCCGCCTTCGACGATGCCGAACTCGGCCGCCTGCTTGATCGAGTTGGTAGTGTCGCCGCCGGCGTTGGCAAGCCCGACGATCTTCGCCTTCGAGTTCTGCGCCTGCAGCAGGAAGGACGAGAAGTCGGAGGTATTGAGCGGGTGCTTGACGCCGCCAAGCACCTTGCCGCCGTTCGCGGTCACGACCGCGCTGGTGTCACGCTCGAGCGCCGCACCGAAGGCATAGTCGGCGGTCAGGAAGAACCAGGTATCGCCGCCAGCCTTGGTCAGCGCCTTGCCGGTGCCAGTGGCGAGCATATAGGTATCGTAGGTGTAGGAAATGGTGTTGGCGTTGCAGGCCTTGCCGGTCAGGTCGGCGCTGGCGCCACCATTATTGAGCAGGACGACGTTCTTTTCCTTGGCGACGTTGCTGACGGCCAGCGCCACGCCGGAGTTCGGCGTGTCGGTGATCATGTCGACCTTCTGGGTGTCGATCCACTGTCGCGCGATGTTGACGCCGACATCAGGCTTGTTCTGGTGGTCGCCGCTGACGACCTCGATTTTCCAGCCCTTCGCCAGCAGGCCGGAATCCTCAACCGCCATCTTGACCGCCAGCACGGAGCCGGGACCGCCGATGTCGGCGTAGAGGCTGGACATGTCGTTGAGCACGCCGATCGTGACGGTCTTTTCTTGGGCGTAGGCTGATGTTGCAAATCCGAAGGCGGCGCAGGCCAGAAGAGCCGCAGAGCGGCGCGCGAACGTCGTCGTCATAAAAGGTTTCCTCCATTGTCAAATATGCGGACGGCTCTCTTTCGGAGCCTTGTTCCGCCAAATTCCGTAGCCGGTCCCACGGTCGGCGGCAATGCGCCTAAAGCCGGATGATGCTGCGTCGTAGCGTCATCCGTCGGTTAACTTTTGGGCAAAATGCGTTGAGACGCTATTTCAAGACGTCCGAGGTCAGCTTGAATCCTGGATGCACCGTCAGCCCAGGTTGTTACGCCGGCGCGCGGAAGCTCATCAGTGTGCGTGTCTTGTAGTCGTAGAACTTGCCGGTCTCGGTCCAGTCGGGTGCGCACATCGGGACGATGAACTCGGCGACCTGTTCGGGCGTCTCCAGCGTCGCCGGATCTTCACCGGGCATCAGCGTTGCGCGCATGCGGGTACGGATCGGACCGGGATTGAACAGGTTGACGCGGATGGCCGTGTTCGCGGTCTCCTGCGCCCAGGCGCGTGCCAGCGTCTCCAGCGCGGCCTTGGAGGCAGCGTAAGGGCTCACATAGGCGGTCGCCTTGTTGGCGGCGCCTGAGGTGATGAACACGGCGCGGCCGGCGTCGGACTGCTTCAGCAGTGGCTCCATGCAGCGGATCAGCTGAAAGTTCGCAGAGACATTGACGGCCATGACGTCGTTGAACGTCTTCAGCTCGATATGGCCGACCGGCGAGGAGGGGCCGAGCACACCAGCATTGCCGACGAGAATGTCGAGCTTGCCGTAGCGCTCGTGCAGGCCTGCGCCGAGCCGCGCGATGCCGTCGGAATCGGTGAGGTTGAGTGGTACCAGCGTGGCGCCGTTGCCTCCCGCTTTGCGGATCTCGTCGTCGAGCTCCTCGAGCCCGCCCTGCGTACGTGCGGTCGCGACGATATGCGCACCGGCCTTGGCAAGCGCGATTGCTGTGGCAAACCCGATGCCGCGCGAGGCGCCGGTGACGAGAGCGATGCGGTCAGCGAGGGGTTTTGTCATGGCGGGGGTATTGCAGAGGCGGACGGACCGCACAAGCCCGCCGAGCCTTCATTCCGGGGTGCCAGGCGCCCCGGAACGGCAACCTAAGATCAGCTCGCCTCCGCCAGCAGCGACAGCTGCCGCGGTTGCGGCTCGGTCTGGGTCTGGTCGGTGAGGTGGGTCGGGTAGGCGCCGGTGAAGCAGTGATCCGCGAATTTCGGATTGGCGGGGTCGCGGCCGGGCTCGCCCATCGCACGGTACATGCCGTCGATCGACAGGAAAGCGAGCGAGTCGGCGCCGATGAGCTCCCGCATCTCTTCAAGTGAATGCGTCGCGGCCAAGAGACCGCCGCGATCGGGCAGGTCGATGCCGTAATAGTCGGGATAGAGGATCGGCGGTGAGGCGAGGCGGAAGTGCACTTCCTTGGCGCCGGCATCCCGCATCATGCGCACAATCTTCTTCGAGGTGGTGCCGCGCACCAGGGAGTCGTCGATCAGGATGATGCGCTTGCCTTCGATCGCGGCGCGGTTCGCCGAGTGCTTCATGCGCACGCCGGATTCGCGGATCGCCTGCGTCGGCTGAATGAAGGTGCGGCCGACATAATGGTTGCGGATGATGCCAAGCTCGAACGGCACGCCCGAATACTGGCTGTAGCCGACTGCCGCGGGCACGCCGGAATCCGGCACCGGCACCACGACGTCGACAGGCACATGGCTTTCCTTGGCGAGCTGGGCGCCAAAGGACTTGCGCACCTCGTAGACCGAGCGCCCGTGGACGATTGAATCTGGACGGGCGAAGTAGATGTACTCGAAGATGCAGGGGCGCGGCGCCATCGGCGGGAACGGCTTGTGGATGTCCTGGCCGCTCTCGTCGAACACGATGACTTCGCCGGGTTCGATGTCGCGCACGAACTTCGCACCGATGATGTCGAGCGCGCAGGTCTCCGACGTCAGGATCGGGCAACCGTCGAGCTCACCGAGCACTAGCGGGCGGATGCCGCGCGGATCGCGCGAGCCGACCAGCTTCTTGTTAGTGAGAGAGACCAGCGCATATGCGCCTTCGATCTCGCGCAGCGCGTCGATGTAGCGCTCGATGAAGCGGCTGCGCCGGGAGCGCGCTACGAGGTGCAGGATCACCTCGGTGTCGGATGTCGACTGCATCATCGCGCCGTTCTTGACGAGTTCGCGACGCAGCGTCAGGCCGTTGGAGAGGTTGCCATTATGGGCGACCGCGAGGCCGCCGGCATTGAGCTCGGCAAACAGCGGCTGCACGTTGCGGAGGATGGTCGCGCCGGTGGTGGCGTAGCGGACATGGCCGACCGCCATGTTGCCGGGCAGTCGGTCGATCACCTCACGGCGGGAAAAGGTGTCGCCGACGAGGCCGAGGCGGCGTTCCGAATGAAAGCGGCTGCCGTCGTAGGAGACGATGCCGGCGGCTTCCTGGCCGCGGTGCTGGAGAGCGTGAAGGCCGAGCGCCGTGATAGCGGCTGCGTCAGGATGCCCGTAGATGCCGAAGACGCCGCACTCCTCGCGTACCGTATCTCCGTCCAGGTCGTCCTGAAGCTCTAGCGCGGCGGAGCCGGGATCGAGATCAGTATGGGCGTCCTGGTCAGGGTATCGCATCTCGTCCGCGCCTCTCTTTAGGGCTAAATCAACGCGCCGCAGGTTTCTCGATCAGCTTCTTCAGGCTGTCACGAGCCGGTTTGCTGTAGCCGTCGCCAGTGCCCGAGGGCTGCTGGTCGGTATCAGCTTGATCATCATCTGGTTTGTTTTTCTTGAATCTCTTCAAGATGGTGTTCTCGGGGTCATCCGGCAAGAGGGACATCAGCCAATCCCCGGTTCCCTGGAGCACCACGCGGGATTTGGCCCCCGAGACCCAGTCCGGGCGCTGCTTGTCCGGTACCAGCCAGGTGAAGAACAGGAAGGCGACCACGACGATCAAAAGCCCGCGAGCGAGGCCAAACAGGAAGCCGAGGGTGCGGTCCAGCGCGCCAATGCGCGAATCCAGGATCATGTCGGAGATTCGGACCGTGATCACGGAGACCACGACCAGGGTACCGACGAACACACCGGCAACCACGACGACGCTCGCGACCGTGTCGTTGTTGAAATAGGTCTTGGCGGTCGGCAGCAGCTTGGAGAAGGAGTACAGCGTCACGATCGCGGCGGTGCCCCAGGCTGCGATCGAGAGGATCTCGCGCATGAAGCCGCGGACCATGGCAAGCAGGCCCGAGACCAGCATCACACCGAGCAGGATCAGGTCGAGGAGTGTTACTGGCATCGGCTGGTCTGGTCCGCTCGTACGCTCAAAGGGTGCTCAGCGAATCGGTGTTTGGCCGCCGCCCTAAATGATGGGCAGACAGCGTTTCCGGCAAGGCCGCAACCACGCAATCCCATGCTGCTTTTGTGACGGCTGTATAGCGGTGGGGGCGTCTGACGTCACCACCAGCTAACCCTCTCCACGGCGGAATCTTGCCGGTGTGGCATTTTTCTCTGCCGGTGGGGCTGAGTCGCCACGACGAGAGCCCTTGGCCGCGATCTCCGCGACCAGGGTTGTGAGGCTGTTGACCGCGTTCAGGGTCAGTCCGGCTTCACCGCCGGCATCGCCGCCACGGGCCGATTCGGGCAGCACGGCGCGCTTGAAGCCGAGCTTGACCGCTTCTTTCAGCCGCGCCGGGGTCTGCGCCACCGGGCGGATGACGCCGGAGAGCGAAATCTCGCCGAAATAAACGGCATCGGTGGGTAATTGCGCATTAACCAGAGACGACACCAGCGCGGCCGCAGCCGCCATGTCGGCCGCCGGCTCGTGGATGCGCAGGCCACCCGCGACATTCAGATAGACATCGTGGCCGGACAGCTTGACCCCGCATTGGGCCTCCAGCACCGCCAGCACCATCGAGAGCCGGCTCTGATCCCAGCCGACCACGGCCCGTCGTGGGGTGCCGAGCGAGGTGGGGGCCACCAACGCCTGCAATTCGACCAGAACGGGCCGCGTGCCCTCGATGCCCGCAAAGACTGCAGTACCGGGCGTGCCGAGGTCGCGCTCGGACAGGAATAGCTCGGACGGGTTGGTCACCTCGCGCAGGCCGAGGCCGGTCATTTCGAACACGCCGATCTCGTCGGTCGGACCGAAGCGGTTCTTCACCGCGCGCAGGATGCGGAATTGCTGCGAGCCTTCGCCCTCGAAGGACATCACAGCATCGACCATGTGCTCGACGACGCGCGGGCCTGCGATCTGGCCGTCCTTGGTGACATGGCCCACGAGGATGATGGCCGCGCCGGTCTTCTTGGCAAAACGAATAAGTGCCTGCGCGGAGGCGCGCACTTGCGTCACCGTGCCCGGCGCCGATTCCACCGTGTCGGTCCACATGGTCTGGATCGAGTCGATCACGATCAGCCGCGGGACCGCGCCTTCCGACAGCGTCGAGACGATGTCCTCGACCGAGGTCTCGGCCGCGAGCTGCACCGGAGCATCCGACAATCCGAGCCGCTCTGCGCGCAGTCGCACCTGGGCGATGGCTTCTTCGCCCGAGATGTAGACGATGCGATGGCCGGCACGCGCCATCATGCTGGTCGCTTGCGTCAGCAATGTCGATTTGCCGATGCCGGGATCGCCGCCGACCAGCAGCACCGAGCCGCGAACGAAGCCGCCGCCGGTGACGCGATCGAGCTCGGTCATGCCTGAAGACATGCGCGGCGCGTCCGGGCTTTTGCCAGCGAGGCTCTCCAGCGCAAACGTGCGGCCTTTGCGCTTGGAGCGGATCGAGACGGGCACGCTGCCCGTCGTGTCTTCCTCGGCGAGCGTATTCCACTCACCGCAGGACTCGCACTTGCCCTGCCAGCGGTTATAGGCCGCGCCGCAGTTCTGGCAGACGAAGGAAAGTGTGTTCTTTGCCATGGGTATGGTGAGTCGGAGGTTACCGA
This sequence comes from Pseudomonadota bacterium, assembly GCA_023387695.1. GTDB lineage: Bacteria > Pseudomonadota > Alphaproteobacteria > Rhizobiales > Xanthobacteraceae > Bradyrhizobium. The sequence continues at coordinate 23,246 of JAEWHT010000392.1, forward strand.
TTTGCTGATAGCACGGAATGGCAGGCTGCGCGGTTGTCCGCGAGCGCTCCACTTAGCGGAATTCCAAGCAGCCAATGCACCCTTTGTTAGCCCTACGTCGCCCCGCCGCGCTGGACTTTGCCAAATGTTAGCGGACGCGGGTCCAGTTTCGGAACCAATATGGGGTGGCGAAAACAATGACGGTAGTCTCGCGAATATTGCTCGCGCTGAGCATGGCCTTGAGCGCTCTCGCGCCAACTGGTCGTGCAGTTGCGGCCGACGCAAAGCCCCTCAACATCGTCTTCGTGAACCCCGGCAAGACCGGCGAGGTCTATTGGGACATGGTCGCGCAGACCATGCAGGCCGCCGGCCGCAAGCTCAACGCCAATGTCGAGGTGCTGACCAGCGAGCGCAATTACCGCATTATGCAGGAGCTCGGCCTCGGCGTGGTCGCGCGCAGCGACAAGCCCGATTTCCTCATTCTCTCGAACGAGGAGTCCGCCGCTGTTCCGATCCTGGAGGCGGCAGAGGCGGCGGGCGTGAAAACGCTGCTGCTGTCGAACTCGCTGATCGGCGAGGATGCGGTGCGCCTTGGACCGCCGCGAGCTAAGCTCAAGAACTGGCTCGGCGACATCACGACGGATCTGACGGCTGCCGGCGCACGGATGGCGAATGCGTTGATCGGCGCGGCTCGCAATGAGAAATGGCAAAGCCCCGACGGCAAGATCCATCTTCTCGGAATCGGCGGTGACGAAATCACGCCGGCCTCGATTGCCCGCAATGCAGGTTTCCAGCTCGCTGTCGCGGCTGCGCCCGATGTCGTCGTCGACCGGATGCTGTTCGCCAACTGGACGAAGTCGGAAGCAGAGCAGGTCGCGGCCAATTATTTGAGCTGGGCGCAGCGCAAGGGCATCCGTCCCGCAGGGATCTGGGCCGGCAACGATCCGATGGCGCTGGGCGCACTCAAGGCCGTCGAGGCGGCTGGCATCACACCGGGACAGGATATCCAGGTGGTCGGCCTCAACTGGTCCGAGGACGCGCTGCGCGAAATCAAGGCCGGTCGTCTGCTGCTGACCGACGGCGGTCATTTTCTCCTCGGTGGCTGGTCGATCGTGCTGTTGCGCGATTATGCCGACGGCTGCGACTTCGCAGCCAACTCGCCGCATATCGAGGTCAAGACCTCGGCGATTACACGCGACAATCTCGACTCCGTCAGCGCTCTGATCAAGTCCCGGGCGTTCGACCGGATCGACTTCGCTCGGTTCAGGGCAAAGGACGGACGTTGCGGCCAATATGATTTCTCGGTCGACGCGCTGATTTCTTCGCTGTCGTCTCCAACCGGCACTGGTGAGTGATGCTGGGTGTTGACGGGATGAGACGTTCGACGAAACCCGCGCCGTCTCGCTCGGTCGTCCGCGCGATGATCTGGGCCACGGTGCCGGTGCTGCTGCTGGTGCAATTGCTCGCCTCCGCCGGCGTCGAGGTCTCGAGCTTCTGGTCACAGATCAAGCAGCTCGATACCCACATTGCCCACGTGGCCGAGAGCCGCGCCGAGTTGATCGCCGAGCCGCTCTGGAAGATGCGCTACGATCAGGTGACGGGCGTACTCAACGAGATCATGCACGACGAGGCCATCGCAGCCGCAGCCGTTTACGACGACACCGGCGCCGTGATCGCTCGCGTGGTGGCGCGGCCCACGGTACAGGCTCTCACCGAGGTTTCGCGGCCGATCGACTACAGCAACGGCAATATCGCCGTTCAGGCCGGGCGCATCGTGATCGCTTATTCCTACGCCACGCTCTACGCGGACGCCGGCAGCAGGCTGGGACTGCTCCTCGTCGTCGGCCTGCTCGGAACCCTTGCGACCATGATTGCGATGCGGATCTCCGCCAACATCTTCATCGGCAAGCCATTGGCTGCGATGATGTCGGCGATCCAGCGCAGCAAACAAGACGGTCGCGCTTATCCGGCGGATGTCAAATCGTCCAACGAATTCGGCCAGCTCGCGCACGCCTTCAACGCGATGCAACACACGACCTCAGGTGCGCTCGACCGGCTCGGCCACATGGCCGATCATGATCCGCTCACGGGGCTGCCCAATCGTCGCTCGCTGTCGGAGCGCCTGGTCGCCCTGAGCCGCGATGCCGGCTCGCCGGATGCGCTGATCGCCTTCAGCTTCATCGATCTCGATGATTTCAAGGGCATCAACGACACCTTCGGTCACGATGCCGGCGACAAGTTCCTGGTTCACATCTCCGAGCGGCTTCGTGGCGCGGTCGAACCGGAAGACTGGGTCGCACGGCTCGGTGGTGACGAGTTCGTGGTTATTCGTCCGGAAGTCAGCAATGAAGCGGCTGCGCAGGCTTTTGCGCGGCAATTGCTGGAGGCGATCTCGGCGCCGATCCTGCTGCATGACAAGCAGGTCGTGCCGCGCGCCAGCATCGGCCTTGCCGTGCGCCGCGCCGGCGATCCGGAATTGTCCCACTTGCCTGCGCTCGCCGACATTGCGCTGTACCACGCCAAGAGCAAGGCGCCGGGGACCGTCGCGGTGCTGGACGAAGAACTCCAGCGCGACTATCGCCGCCGCAGGGATCTCGAGCTAGCCATTCCCAACGGCTTCGCCGAACGCCAATTCGAGGTCTGGTATCAGAGCCAGGTAGATCTGGTGACCCAGGACGTCATCGGCCTGGAGGCGCTCATCCGTTGGCGTCACCCCGAGCATGGCGTCATCAGTCCCGGCGAATTCCTGCCGCTGATTGAACGCAGCGGCAACAATGCGCGCCTGACGCGCTACGTGCTGACCGACGCCTGCCACGCGCTGCAACGCCTGGTGGCTGCCGGGCGGTCACAGATCAGGATCGCGATCAATCTGCCGCCATCGGAGCTCGCCGACCATTCGCTCGCCGCCGAGCTGCATGAGACCTGCGAACGATTCGGCGTCACGGCATCATCGCTCGAGCTCGAGATCACCGAGGGATCGCTGATCAACAACATCGCCAGCGCGTCCGAGACCCTGCGCCGGCTGCGACGCCTGGGTGCGACCATCGCGCTCGACGATTTCGGCACGGGCTATAGCTCGCTTGCGCATTTGCGGCGGTTTCCGCTCGACAAGGTCAAGATCGATAAGGCGTTCATCCGGGAAATTCCTCAGAGCGCTGAAGACAAGGCGATCGTCGGCGTTATCGCCTCGCTCGCGGGTACGCTGGGGCTCACCTTGGTCGCCGAAGGCATCGAGCGGCCCGAGCAGGCGCAGGCCATGCGCGAGATGGGCGTCAGCCTCGGTCAGGGCTTTCTGTATCACAAGCCACAGCCGCTCGACGACGTGCTGCGGGGGCTTGCCGCGGCCGTCAGCAGTGAAGACCGTGTGCTCGTCGACAGCCCGTCGATCGCGCCTGAATTCGCGGCTTGATCGTTACAGCTACGGCTGCGTCGCGTTCCAGAGCATCGAGAGCCCGGCCGCGATCATGATCGCGTCCATGACCATGCGAAACATCTCCGGCTTCAGGTGCATGACGAAGCGCTTGGCGACGAAAGCGCCAGCCATCAGCGAGGATCCTGCAATCAGGCCCTTGATGAAGACCTCCTGCGTCAGCGCACCGAAACGTTCGAACGTCACCGACTTGGCGAAGTAGATGCCAAGCGAGGCGGCGGCCTCTGTCGCAAGAAATGCACCTTTGGAGAGACCGTAGAACAGGAACAACGGCACGCTGAGCGGGCCGGTCGAGACCACGATGCCGGTGAGATAGCCGATGATCGCGCCGCCAATCGCGAGATGCCAGAGATTGGCTTTCAAATCGTGCCGCGCCAGCCAGTGACGCACCGGCACCATCGCAATCAGGAAGATGCCGATGGCGAGATCGACCGCGTGTGAGGGCAGGGCCAACAGCGTCCGTGCGCCCAGCACGGCAGCGGGAATGCCGGTGACCGAATAGGCCAGGCAGGCGCGCCAGTCGACCTCGCGCCACCACGCCAGAATGCGCGAAAAATTCGCCATCACGGAAGCCACCGCCATGATCGGCACGGCTTCCTTCGGCCCGTACGCATACACCAGCACCGGCATCAGCATGATCGATGAGCCCGTGCCGACGATGCCGGAGATGGTGCCTGCGACCAGGCCGACGCTGAGGACGAAGAGAAAGGCCAAGATGCTCCCCACGAATCGGGAGAGTTTAGCCCTGGCTAGCGTTGCGGGCGACCCGTCCCAGGGAGGGAGCCGCTCCGTCAACCAACCGGATCGCGCCGGAAGTCTCCGCCTCGTTGAGGAGGCCGCCGTCAAAACGAAAACGCGAAAACAACCCCATGTACAGTACAAATCATTGGAGAATTTGTCGCGGGGTAATTTTAGCTATTTCCGAATTAAAATTTGACACGTCGGGCAAAACAGGAGCATGCTGTCATCATCGCACCAATCGCGCCGGGCCTAGCGTCGCGAGCAGGCCGTCAGCCTTGCTCGTCCATCACGCGCAGCTTTTCCACGCGGCGGCGGAAATCCTCGTCGGTGGAGAATTCGGCCGTGAGGTAGGAGGAGACGAGGTCCACGGCGAGCCACGCGCCGACGATCTGCGCACCGATGCACATGACGTTGACATCGTCATGTTCGACGCTCTGATGGGCGGAATGGACGTCGTGGCAGACCGCCGCCCGGATGCCCTTCATCTTGTTGGCCGCAATCGAGGCACCGACGCCGGTGCCGCAGACCATGATGCCGCGCTGAGCTTGGCCCGAGGTGACCTTCTGCGCGACAGCGCGCGCGATATCAGGGAAATCCACCGGCTTGTCGTCATAGGAGCCGACGTCGACGACGTCGTGACCGAGCTTGCGGATATGGTCGATGACGGTCTGCTTGAGCGGCCAGCCGGCGTGGTCGGATCCGATGACGAGACGCATGTGATGTCCTTCTTTATTTTTGCATTGACCGTGACAGCCGTAAGCGGCTGTCACGGTGTCTTTCTGCTTCAGCTGCGCATGTCGGGCGGCAGCTCCACCCCGTGGAACTTCTTGTAGATCGCGTTGAGCTTGCCGTTCTTGACGTTTTCGGCGATCCAGGCGTTGAGCTTGTCCATCAGGCGCTGTTCGCCCTTCTTGAGGCCAACGGCGAGGTCGAAGGTCGCAAGTGGAATCTTCGACTCGAAGATGCGGGCCGGATTCTTGACACCGATCTGGTTAATGAGCGTGGCCGACGTGCCGACGCAATCGACCTGGCCGGAGACGGCTGCCGTGACTTCCGTGGCGTCGTCGTCATAGCGGGCGATCTTCAGGTCCTTGTCCTTCATGTTGGACAGCGTGGTGTCCTGAGTGGTGCCGCGCGACACGCCGATCGATTTGTCCTTCAGATCGGGCCAGTCCTTGACGTTCATCGACTTCAGGCAGCCGATGTCGGATTGCAGCGTCGCATAGCGCTTGGTGAAGTCGATCACCTTGGCGCGATCGGGCGTCACCGAGAGGGTCGAGATGATGATGTCCGCCTTGCCCGTGAGGACATTGGGAATGCGGGTCGCGCCGGTGGTCTGGACGAATTCGAGCTCGAGCCCCCAGTCCTTGGCGAGCAATTGAGCCACCTCGACATCGGAGCCAGTTGGCTTCATGTTCGAATCCATCATGCCCGACGGCGGAATTGCCAGATCGGTCGAAATGCGGATCTTCTTGGCCTTCATGATGTCGTCGAGCAGATCTGCCGACGCAGGCGTGGCTGCTATCGTGATCAGGCCTACCAGCGCGGCTGCGGTGCCCAGCAATTTCCAGTTTGTCATCCTTGGTTCTCCTCTCCCTGTTATGATTTTAGATTTCCAGTGCCCACGAATTGCGTGAGTTCGGGCGTCGTCGGCGACGTCAGGATCGAGGCGGGGCCGGTCTCGTGGACCTTGCCGCGATGCATGAACACGATCCGGTCGGCGATGCCTTTGGCAAAGCCCATTTCATGGGTGACCATCACCATGGTCATGCCGTCCGCCGCCAGTTGTTCGATCACCTTCAGCACTTCTGCGGTGAGTTCGGGATCGAGCGCCGAGGTGACTTCGTCGAACAGCATCACTTTCGGCTGCATCGCGAGCGAGCGCGCGATCGCCGCGCGCTGCTGCTGGCCGCCCGAGAGCTGCTCGGGATAGGCGTGCAGCTTCTCCTCGAGCCCGACCTGCGCAAGCACTTTTCGCGCGAGGTCCCTGGCCTGCGAACTCGCCATGCCTTTGACCGCGCAGGGCGCCAGCGTGATGTTCTGTTCGATCGTGAGATGTGGGAAAAGATTGTAGCTCTGGAACACGATGCCGACGTCCTGGCGCAGCGCGCGGAGATCGACGTCGGGACGATCGACGCGGTGCCCGCACACGACGATTTCGCCGCCGTCGACTTTCTCGAAGCGGTCGATGCAGCGCAGCGCCGTGCTCTTGCCGGAGCCGGAGCGGCCGATCAGTGCCAGCACTTCGCCACGCTGAACGGCAAAGCTGACGCCGTCGAGCACCCGGAGCGGGCCAAAGCTCTTCTGCACGTCGCGGAGCGACACAATCGGGTCGGAGGAGGGATTTTGCTGCATGTCAGGCCGGCGCGAGGTTGGACCTGCCACGTCCCATCCGCCGTTCCAGCCTCTGGCTGAACAAAGACAGGGGATAGCACATGACGAAATAAGTGACGGCGATGATGGCGTAGATGGCGAACGGCTCGAACAGCGAGTTGTTGACGATCTGGCCCGAGCGCATCAGCTCGACGAAGCCGACGACGGAGGCGAGCGAGGTGTTCTTGATGATCTGCACCATGAAGCCGACGGTCGGCGGCGTCGCGATGCGGATGGCCTGCGGCAGGATCACCTTGAGCATGCGCTGGGTCCGGCTCAGCGCAAGGCCCTCGGCGGCCTCCCATTGCGGCTTCGGAACCGACTGGATGCAACCGCGCCAGATTTCACCCAGATAGGCGGCGACGTAGAGCGTGAGAGAGGCGCCGGCGGCCGTGAGCGAGGAGACCTTGAGTCCGATCGCGGCGAGGCCGAAATAGCCAAGGAAGAGGATGACGAGCAGCGGTGTGCCCTGAATGAGCTGAACATAGACGGCGCTGGCGACCCGCACCGATTTGAGCGGCGATATGCGCGCCAGGGCGATCGCGAAGCCGACGATGCCGCCTCCGATCAGCGCGATCATCGACAGGCCGATGGTCCACAGCGCGCCTTGGCCGAGGAACATCAGATGGTTGATGTTGAGATGCCCGCCCATGTTCATCTCACAATGGCGTGCCGAGCCGGCGACGGCGCGGGAACAGCACGAGGCCGAGGCCCCAAAAGCCCGCGCGCATGACCAGCGACAAGATGACGTAGAGCACGGCGACGATGATGTAGGTCTCGAATGCGCGGTAGGTGTCCGACTGGATGTAGTTGGCGACCGCGGTCAGCTCCTCGGCCGAGATCTGCGAGCAGACCGAGGAAGCCAGCATCAACAGCACGAACTGGCTGGTGAGTGCCGGATAGACCTTCTCGATCGCCGGCAGCAGGATGATGTGCCAGTAGATCTGGAAGCGCGATAACGCCAATCCCTCGGCCGCCTCGATCTGCCCGCGCGGGATTGCTTCGAAACCGGCGCGCATGATCTCGGCGGTGTAGGCGCCGACATTGATCGTCAGCGCAGCGACAGCGACGGTGAAGGCTGAGAATTTTAGCCCGAGGCTGGCGAGGCCAAAATAGACCAGGAAGATCTGCACCAGCAGGGGCGTGTTGCGGATCGTCTCGACATAGACCTTGCAGGCGCCGGCGATTAGCGCGTTGTGCATGCCACGCCCGACCGCCGTAAGCGTGCCAAACAGGGCGCCTAGCACGGTTGCGAAGGCCGCCAACTCCAGCGTCAGCGCAGCGCCGGCCAGAAAGCTTGGCCAGCGGTCCAGCACTGCGGGAAAGTCGAGTTGGAGGCCCATCGTATCAGTTCAGCCCGTGGTCTGATTGGTCATGCGGTCGTAGACGCGGAACAGCGCCTGGTTGCCGTTGCTGCCTTCGCCGTGGGCGCGGGCGTCGACGTATTGACTGGTGACGAGGGCCGTGCCGGGCAGGGGGACGCTCAGCGCCTGCGCGTGTTCCTGCACCAAGCGAAGGTCCTTGAGTTGCAGATCGATGCGGAAGCCGGCGGAGACGTCGCCCGCGATCATCGCCGGGCCGAGCTTGTCGAGCATCCACGACGCTGCCGAACCGCCGAGCAGCACCCGGCGCAGAAGATCGAGATCGAGGCCCGAAGCGCGGCCGAGCGCCAGCGCTTCGCAGATGGCCTGGATGTTGATGCCGCAAATCAGCTGGTTGCAGAGCTTGACGGTCTGGCCGGCGCCGGACGCGCCGACATGCGTGATGGTCGTGCCCATCGCGCGGAAGAATGGCTCGGCTCTGGTGAACGCGTCCGCATCGCCGCCAGCCATGATCGAGAGCGCCGCGTTCTTCGCGCCGACCGGTCCGCCCGAGACCGGCGCGTCGATGAAGCTGACCCCGATCGTTTGCAGATCGGCGTGGATGCGGCGGACGGCGACCGGCGAGATCGTGCTCATGTCGACAATGAGCTTGCCTGTTGGAGGCGACTTCAGGAGGCCTTGTTCGCCATAGATGGTCGCCTCGACGTGAGGCGTGTCAGGCAGCATGGTGATGACGATGTCGACGCCTTGCGCGGCATCGGCGGGGCTGTTGGCGCGAACGGCGCCTTCCTTGAGGCTGTTGGCCAGAGTAGTCTCGTTCAAATCGAAGATGCGAACCGCGTGACCGGCCATCAGCAGGTTACGCACCATCTCCCGGCCCATCGTGCCGATGCCGATGAAGCCGACGCTGCCCTTGTCGTCCCGTCCCATATTATCTTCCGTTTCTTGGTTAGTCCGTCTGCGATCAGCCTGAAGCGCTGGTCTGGTCGATGTCGCCGACAACGGCCCGCCTGCGATATTCGTCGCCGATGGCAAAATGCTTGCGCAGCGTTGCGTCCGCGCGCTCGGGATCGCGCGCGATCACCGCTTCGAAGATGCGGCGGTGATCGTCGATCAGATAGGTTTTCATCGAAGGGAAGGCCTGCACCAGTTCGCGGCGGCTGCGATGCGAATGCGTCAGCAGGCCCGCCATCGAGCTGTGCAGCACCGTCAGCGTCTCCGAATGCGATGCGACGACGATGGCGCGGTGGAAGTCGAAATCGGCCATTCCGCCGGCATCAGCCTCATCGATCGTCTCGCTGATCCTGGCGAGCGCGCGCTGCAGACGTTCGAAGTCGGCAATGTTGGCGCGCTCGCAGGCAAGTCTGATTGCCTGACATTCGATCGCGACGCGCGCCTGCATGACGTCGTCGAGCATGTCGGCCTGCTGGGCGAGCGCGAAGGTGAAGAAGTCGTTCAGCACCGACACGTCCGGCCGCGTCACGACGGTGCCGATGCGGTCGCGGATCTCGACGATGCCGAGCACGGTGAGGGCGCGCAGCGCTTCCCGGACGATCGGCCGGCTGACACCGAGCAGTGCTGCGAGTTCACGCTCGGAGATCAGGCGGTCGCCAGGCTTGAGCGAACCTGCAAGCAGACGCTCCCGCAGGAAGGCGAACACCTTCTCGAACCCTCTTTCGCCTTCGGCGGCCCGCTTGAGCTCCATCCCGGTCTCTTTGTTGGTCTGATCTTGGTCAGACCAGTATGATGACCAGAAGGGCCTCGTCAAGGCCCTTGGTTAATCGCCGGTGTTGCGGACGCCCCCAATCCGACCGGTTCCCGGGCCGGATCCTTAGAATTTGAAGCGTATTGATCGGAGCGTTCGCTCAAAGAATTTGAGGCCGTGATGCCCGACCATCGTTCCTTCTCCGCGCTCGACCGCCACGCTGTGCTCGGCGGATCCGACAACGGCTTTCCCTGGTACGCGCGTGCCATGCTCGCGGTCGAAGCGAGCGAAGCGGTTCGCCTTCACTGCGAGAAGCTCGGCGACGCCGATCAGGCTGCCCCGGACGGAGCCCTGCTGACGGCGAGCGAGAAGATCACCGCGGCATTCCAGGCGTTTGCGAGGATGGTCGCGGGCCGTCCATGAACCCGTCGCGCCGCAAGGGCGACTGACGGTGGATGATGATGCCGCGTCAGCCGCTGTAGCGATTTCCACGACCGTTCGCTGACTGACGTGTGCGTTTTGCGCCACTCTGTCGGAGGCCGGTTTGAGTCACAGCAAGCAGTTTGATTGGGCCGCGCGGACCGTTGCCTTGCTGGTGGTGATCATTGTCGTTGCCGGCGGGCTGCTGTTGTTCGATGCGCCAGACCGCGGACGTCGGACCGTGATCACGACGAGCTGCAGTGAATTTGGGGCCGATGCCCAAAAGCTGTTCGCGAATAGCGATACCGCCGTCCTGAGCGCATCATTCGCGTCAGGCGACCATGTGCATCTCTCCATCGACTTCAAGGGCGTCGGTTATGTCTGGGAGCTGACCGGCGCCTTGGCAACCGCCAAAAAGGACGTGACCGGCTCCGGCTCGTTCACCACGGTCACCAAGTCCAAATCGACATCTACAGTAGGCGCGTCCACGATTTCGCATGGCGATATCAGCGGCTTCGCCACGTTGGCGGTGGAGGGCGACATCATCGCGGCAGGCGACGGCGCGATCATGATCAAGAACACCAACAGCTTGCCGCCTTTCGCGTCGCCGAGGGTTGCGAGTGCAAGCTGTGAGGCCTCGAAAGAGGGTATTCGGCTCTCGGCGCGTGCGACCACGAAGTGAGCTATCCGCGCGTCCCGCTGCTGACAGCATGTTGGCAGCAGAGCCTGGCTATGACCACCTCCTGACAAAACGGAGCGCGGGTCATGCCGATCGAGGCAAGCTGTCATTGTGGTGAAACGGTGTTCGAGGTGACTGAGGCGCCTGCTAATGTGACGCGCTGCACCTGCTCGCTCTGTGCCAAGCGCGGCGCGCTCTGGGCCTATTACACGCCGGCGCAATTTCGCCTGCTGTCGCCCGCCGATAACGTCGCGACCTACCAGTGGGGAAGCCGTACCGTCAAACATCATTATTGCGCGAATTGCGGCTGCGGCACCTATTCGGAGTCGCCGGACTGGTCGAGCGGCAAGCCTGATTTCGACAATCCCAAGGTCGCGGTGAACGCGCGCCTGTTCGACGATTTCGATCTGGAAGCGGTGCCAGTCAACATGATCGACGGCAAGAATTTGTGGTGAGCAATGGGTCTCCCGCATGCCTGCTGCACGCCCATGCCCTTGAGGCCTATCTGAAAAGCTGATTTGTTTCCGATCCAAGAAAAAGGGGAGGAAGCCATGACGCGTCTCTTTGCGCGAACGATGCTGGCTATGTGTCTGTTCGTTGTAGCCGGCCTCAATGCACAGGCGCAGACCAAGCCGAAGATCACGACGCTTGGGCCGGACTTTCCCAAGGCCAGTCTGTTCGTCGGCAACAGCTTTTTCTACTACAACAACGGCTTGCCCGGGCATCTCTCCTTCCTCGAGAAGGCTGCGGATGCCGACAACAAGACTGCGTACCGCAACACCATGGCCACGATCGGCGGCTCCGGTCTTGACTGGCATGACATGGACAATCTGCTGCGACCCGGCGGCCTCGGCGCCTATTCCTTCGACGACCACAACGTCGTCGTCTTCAACAAGCCTGGCAGACAATTCGACACCGTCGTGATGATGGATTGCAGCCAGTGTCCGATCCATCCGCAGCTCAAGGACGCCTTCGCGACTTTCGCCAAGAAGGACAGCGAGATCGTCCGCGCCCACGGCATGCGGCCGGTGCTGTTCATGTCCTGGGCCTATCTCGACAAGCCTGAGATGACGGAAGGCCTGGCCGAGGCCTATACGACCGCGGGCAACGCCAATGACATGCTGGTCATTCCCGCAGGCCTCGCCTTCGCGCGCGTCCGCAAGCTGCAGCCAGACCTCAACCTCTATGCGCCGGACAAGCGGCATCCGAGTCCCGCGGGCACTTATCTGGCGGCCTGTGTGACGCTGGCTGCGTTGACGGGACGTTCACCGGTCGGCAATTCCTACACAACCGGGGTTGATCCGGAGACGGCGCAACTGCTGCAGACGGCGGCCTGGGATACGGTGCAGGACTATTACCGGCGGTAACTCGTAGGGTGGATTAGCGTAGCGTAATCCACCACTGTTCGGGTCCACGGAGACAGAAGCGGTGGATTACGCCGAGCGGTTTGCGCTCCGCGCAATCCGCGGGGCTAATCCACCCTACGAGAGCGTCGCCTTATTTCAGCATTACCCATGCGGGCGCGTGATCGCTCGCGCCGTCTTCGCCGCGGACCTGCTTGTCGACGCCGGCCTTTGCCAGGCGCGAAATCAGCGCTGGGCTGAGCAACAGATGGTCGAGCCTGAGGCCCGCATCGCGCGGCCAGCGGTTTCGCTTGTAGTCCCAGAACGTGTAGATGCGCTTGTCTCCGTGCAGCTCGCGGATTGCGTCGCACCAGCCTTGCTCGACGAGTGAGGCAAACGCAGCACGGCTCTTGGGCTGGACCAAGGCATCCTTGTCCCATGAGCGCGTCGGATAGATATCGATCTCGGTGGGGGCGACGTTGTAGTCCCCGGCGAGCACGACCGGCAGATCCTGCTTGAGGAAGGTCTTGGCGTGGCGCTTCAGCCGCGCAAACCAGTCGAGCTTGTAGTCGAACTTCGGGCCCGGCTGCGGATTGCCGTTCGGCAGGTAAATGCTGGTCACGATGACGCCGCGCACGGCGGCCTCGATGTAGCGCGCCTCGTGATCGTCGGGGCGTCCCGGCAGCCGGTCGCGCGTCAGCACGGGCTCGGCGTTGCGGGCGAGGATGGCGACGCCGTTCCAGGTCTTCTGTCCACGCCAGACCGCGCCGTAGCCGGCTTTTTCGATCGCGTCTGCCGGAAATTCGCCATCACTTGCCTTCAATTCCTGAAGCGCGACGACATCGGGCTTCGCCGCGCGCATCCATGCGAGCAGATTGGGCAGGCGGCGGTTGATGTTGTTGATGTTGAATGTCGCGATCTTCATGTAGAGCTACCGGCTCTCGCCTTCCGTACCCGGAGATACAATGTCCAAGTTGAGCTTTGCCGTTCTTGCGTCCGTCGTCGTGTTCTCCGGGGTCGCTTCGGCACAATCGGCCGATCCGCGCGGCGCGTGCAAGGCGGATTACGATAAATTCTGTGCCGGCATCGCCCCGGGCGGCGGCAAGATCATCGCCTGCCTCAACGCCAAGCGCGATCAGCTCAGCGCGACCTGCAAGGCGGCGCTCGATAGCCGGAAGAAGTAAGTCATCGCTTTCGTGTCCCGGACGCGGTGCAGCGTGTAACGCTGCTCCGCAGAGCCGGGACCCAGAAAGCGACACTGTATAACGTGGAAAGATGGGCCCCGGCTCAGCAGCGCAGCGCTGAAGTAGCGCTGCGCTGCGTCCGGGGCACGAAAGTGTTGGCTAAGACGGCAACGGCGGCGGAGCTGGCGCCTGCTCGAGCGGCGGCGGGGAGGGCGGCTGCTCGGCTGCCTTCGCGGGCTCCGGCTTGGTCAGCGGCTCAACCACATTGCCGCCCTTGTAGACGCGGGCGTAGCGGTGGCCGAGGCTGGTCAGCACCTCATAGCCGATCGTGCCGAAATGATGCGCGAGCTCATCGACGGTGATACCTTCGCCGAGCAGCGTGACCATGTGGCCGCGCCGCGCCGCGTTCGGCGGCAAATCGGTGATGTCGATCGCGATCAGGTCCATGGAGATGCGGCCCGCGACGGGACAGCGCTTGCCGGCGACGATCACCTCGGCGCCGCGGGTACCGTCGTTCGAGCTGGCAGCGCGGAAATAGCCGTCGGCATAGCCAACCGCGATGATCGCGAGCTTGGTCGGCCGCCGCGCGGACCAGGTCCCGCCATAGCCGACGGTCTCGCCACGCTCGATATTGCGGACCTGCACAATGCGCGCCTTCAGGTCGACCACCGGCTGCATCGGATTGTCGGCCTCCGGCGTCGGATTGACGCCATAGAGCGCCGCACCGGGCCGCACCAGATCGAACTGGAAGGGCGCGCCGAGGAAAATGCCCGAGGAATTCGCAAGCGCTGCCGGCACGCCGGAGAATTCGCTGGCGATGCCGCGGAAGGCCGCGAGCTGTTTTGCGTTGATCTGGCTGTTGAGCTGCTCGGCCGAGACCAGATGGCTCATCACCAGCGTGATGCCGTGATCGCCGGCATTGATGCGGGGGATGATGGCCTGTGCTTCAGTGAGCGTCAGCCCAAGCCGGTTCATGCCGGTGTCGACGTGGATCGCCGCTCCGCCGGACCACCCTGTGCGGCGGCAGAACACGTCCCATTCAGCGAGCTCGTTGAGATCGCCGATCACGGGGCGGCAGTTGATCTTGGCGTAATGCTCGCCGGTGTTCTGGAAATAGCCGCCGAGGACGTAGATCACCGCGTCCGGCACCGCGGCGCGTGCAGTGCGCGCCTCCTCGATGGTGGCGACGAAGAAGGTCTTGCAGCCGGCCTTGTTCAGGGCCTGCGCGACCTGCGCAGCCCCGCAGCCATAGGCGTCGGCCTTGATGACAGCCGAGCATTCGGCCGGCACAGCGGTCTTCTCGAGCTTGCGCCAGTTGGCGATGATGGCGTCGAGATCGACGGTGAGCACGCCGCCATAGGCAGCGAGCGCGGCAGCCTGGTTGGCTTCCGCGGAGAGAAGGCCGGATTGCGGGATCATGTTCGTGTCGGACGCCATTGTCATGGCGCCGTTTTACGCAAGAGGCAGATATTCTTCAAGGAACTCTGCTGGTTCAAGGAACTCAGTAGTCGTTGCCGCCACGTGCCGGCAGCTGAGCGTCAGCCGCGAGGTCGCCGAACCGCGTGACGGAAGCTTCGAACGCCAGGTCGACCGTGCCCGTCGGGCCGTGGCGCTGCTTGCCGATGATGACTTCGGCCTTGCCATACGCGAGGTCCATGTCCAGCCGCCATTTCTCGTGCTCGGGCGTGCCCGGGCGCGGCTCCTTCATCGCGAGATAGTATTCTTCGCGGTACACGAACAGCACGACGTCGGCGTCCTGCTCGATCGATCCGGATTCACGCAAGTCGGACAGCTGCGGCCGCTTGTCGTCGCGGGATTCAACCTGGCGCGAGAGCTGGGACAACGCGATGACGGGAACGTTGAGTTCCTTGGCAAGCGCCTTCAGGCTGGTCGTGATCTCCGTGATTTCCTGCACGCGACTGTCGCTTGCGCGCTTGCCCGAACCCGAGAGCAGCTGGATGTAGTCGATCACGAGGAGATCGAGACCCTTCTGCCGCTTCAGCCGGCGCGCGCGTGCCATCAGCTGCGCGATCGACAGACCGCCGGTCGCGTCGACATAGAACGGCAGCGACTGCAGCTCGATCGAGACCTCACGGATCTTGTCGAAATCGGCCTCCGTGATGCCGCCGCGGCGGATGTGGGAGGAGGGAATGCCGGTACGTTCGGCCACGATACGCGTGGCGAGCTGGTCGGCCGACATTTCGCAGGAGAAGAAGCCGATCACGCCGCCATTGGCGGCCTTCATGGTGCCGTCGGCCTGGAGCTCGCCGACATAGGCCTTGGCGACGTTGTAGGCGATGTTGGTCGCCAGCGACGTCTTGCCCATGCCCGGGCGTCCGGCGACGATGATGAGGTCGGAATGCTGCAGGCCGCCCATCTTGGTGTCGAGGTCGCGCATGCCGGTCGAGATGCCCGACAGCTTTCCATCGCGCTGGAACGCCTTTGCCGCGAGATCGACCGCGACCGCCAGCGCCTGCGAGAATTTCTGGAAGCCGCCGTCATAACGTCCGGACTCGGCAAGCTCGTAGAGCCGGCGCTCGGCGTCCTCGATCTGCGCCCGTGGCGCGAAGTCGACCGGCGCGTCATAGGCGACATTGACCATGTCCTCGCCGATGCCGATCAGGTCGCGCCGCAAGGCAAGATCGTAGATGGTGCGGCCGTAATCCTGGGCGTTGATGATGGTCGTCGCTTCGGCCGCGAGCCGCGCCAGATACTGGCCGATGGTCATGCCGCCGACATCGGTGTCGGCGGGAAGGAACGTCTTCAGCGTCACGGGCGTGGCGATCTTGCCCATCCGGATCAGGCTGCCGGCGGTCTCGAAGATGGTCTGGTGCAACGGCTCGAAATAGTGCTTCGCCTCCAGAAAGTCGGAGACACGGTAGAAGGCATCGTTGTTGACCAGGATCGCGCCCAGAAGGCTCTGTTCCGCCTCGATATTATGCGGAGCGCTCCGATACGCCGGTGTGCCGGGCTCGGGCGCGAGTTTGAGGACGTTCGAATCAGTCAGGGCCATGGTCGAGCGATAGCAATTTTCTGCGGCGGATGCGGGGCCGGGATAAAGCGCCGCCGCAGGCCAAAGCGGAAGCAAAAGCTTGTCGCTATCAACCGATCTTAAAACCGGTGGATGATTGGCGGGCGCAGCATGCGCCGCGCTTGACGGATTTTTGCGGAACTCAGCCGAGATGCGGAGGCGCCGCGATCGCGCCACGGAAAAATCCGGATGCGATGAACCTAATGATTGAGGTGAAGACGTATTTGATAGCGCGCGAAAAGGCGCGCTGGCGCTTCCGGGGCGGCTTAGACCAGCAGCAGGTAGACCAGCGCAACCAGAGCTGCGCCGACGCCGGTGGCGATCAGGGCGTAATCGGTACGGAGGTCGTCCTGCACGTGGAATGTGGTTCGGGTCTGTTTGCTCATAGCGACGGCCTAAGGCAGGGCCATCGCGAGGAATGTGAAACAGATCACATCTCTCCGGATTCTTTCGGGGGTAGGACCGGGAACAGACGGGCGGGCCGGGGGATTACCCCCTGAAGACCCCGTCCAGAGGGAAATGAGGCGAGCGATGCGGCCAGAAAGGCAGCTCCAGATGTGGCGTAGCGAAGCAGCCAGCCGGGCTTGGCTGTCCGGGCTGATCGCCGCCATGGAGCATGCCGCGCGGCCGGAAATCCGGCGACAGCCGGTCGCACCCGAAGTCCTTGCGGAAATGCGCGCCCAGCTGGCGTTACCGGCGTCTTTCCGGATGTCGCCGATTTCGACCCTGCGTCACTAGAATTGATTCACCAGCGAGCGTCGGCTTGGCGCCGCTCTCGCGGGCGCACTTTGTCGCGTGCGACATAGTCGCGGGTCTGAGGATCACGCTCTGGTGCCTGTTAGCCGGATCTGGAATCTCATCATGTCCTGCTCGCAGAACGTCATCTCGCAGGGGTGGGAATTTGGGGTCGCTATTGCGTTGCGATCACAGCAGATATTCCCGAGGCGCTTAATCACATACTTGCGCCTGGAGCCTGCTTCCATTCGCAGCGCAATCGGATAAAAGGTGACCGCCGCCGCGCCGGATGCTGGCTGCAATCGCGGAATTCAATGGAGATGATGGGTATGTCGAGCCGAGCGCTCAGCCTCGCCACGGTGCTATTTCTGATCGGCTTCGGCGCCTCCGATGCCGTTCTGGCGCAGGCGACGAACCTCGAGGCCGGCAAGGCCCCATCCCAGATCTTCGCGCAGACCTGTAATGCCTGTCACAAGAGCCCGCGCGGGCTGTTGAAGACGGTGGCGCCGGGCTCGCTGCCGGGCTTCCTGCGCCAGCACTACACAACCAGTTCCGACATGGCCGGCGTGCTCGCCTCCTACCTCGTCTCCAATGGTGCTACCGACGCGCGCTATCAGTCCAAGGATGGCGCCAAGGACGGTAAGGAGAAGAAGGAGGGCGCCAAGGAGAAGGACGCCAATACAAACGCTGGACAGTCACCTGAGCACCAGGGGCGCCGCCAGCGGCAGGAAGCTGCCAAGCCGGAGGGCGAGGGCGCTGCTGCCCCGGCGCCTGAAGGCCATCAGAAGCGCGCGGCGCGACCGAGCGAGGAAGGTGCTAAGGAAGGCGCTAAGCCTGAGACGGCCGCCGAACATCCGCCCGAGGGCCGCAAAGGCAAGCGCATGAGCAAGCGCGGCAAGCCGGAGACGGATGACGCAGCTGCGCCGAAGACTGAGTCTAAAAGCGAGCCCAAGATCGAGCCGAAGGCCGAACCCAAGAGCGAGAGCGCCAAGGTCGATTCCGAGTCCAAGCCCGACAGCGCAAAGCCGGCTGAGAAGCCTGCAGAAGCCAAGCCCACTGAAGCCAAGCCGGAGAGTGCCAAGGTCGAGCCGAGCACCAGCGAGACGCCGGCTCTGCGCCCCGATCCAGTGCCGCAGGTGACACCCGCGGCGCCGGCGGCAGCCAAGCCTGCTGAACCGGTCGCGCCCAAGCCCGCGGAAGCTGCGATTTCCAAACCGGCCGAGGCAGCACCCAGCGCCACGCCGGCAGCCAAGCCGGCCGAACCGGCACCGGCGCCGCCCGCGCCCGCTGCGGCTCCGTCGCCCGCACCCGCCGATTCCGGTCCGCCGGCCCCGCCGATTTCGCGCTAGGCCGATACGCCTGTCATTCGCAAAGGCCGCGCTTGGCGCGGCCTTTGTCGTTTTGACCGTCGTTCTCTTGTCGCCAGCGCTCGCTTCGATCGAAAACGAAAAGCCCGGCTGCCTGAGGCAGCCGGGCTTCGCAGCCTGCGTAAATGCGAGGCTTACTTCTCGGTCTCTTCCGCAG
>JAEWHT010000010.1 GCA_023387695.1 Pseudomonadota bacterium
GGGTAGCACCACGCTGAACGTCCGCGACCGGATCCTGCGCGAGCAGCTCTTCGATCGGATCCTGAAGCTGCGCGCGGCAATGGATGAAAATCTGGTGCGCCTGCGCGCGGCGATCGAGGCCAGCAACCGCCGGATCGAGGCGGTGATGCAGGCGATCCGTGAGCAGATCGCCGTCGTGTCGCCTTATGGTGCTTCCGGCCGCGTTGCGGCGCGCGCCGTCTCCAGCGGCACCAGCCGCAGCGCCTGACGAGCAGGGGAGCCCGCCGTGTCGCTCGATATCGCACGATCGATCGCCTTCAGTGGCCTGTCGTCCACGTCGGTTCAGATCAGTGTGACGTCGTCGAACATTTCGAACGCCGACACCACGGGTTATACCAAGAAGACCGCGAACCAGTCGAGCAGCGTCACCAACGGTG
Source organism: Pseudomonadota bacterium (assembly GCA_023387695.1). Classification (GTDB taxonomy): domain Bacteria; phylum Pseudomonadota; class Alphaproteobacteria; order Rhizobiales; family Xanthobacteraceae; genus Bradyrhizobium. Next base: position 417 of record JAEWHT010000010.1, read on the forward strand.
TGGGCACCGGCGTCACGGTGACCGGTATCACCTCGACGGTCGACAAGCTGCTGCTGAAGTCGCTGGTCAGCGCGGACTCCGATCTCGGTTCGGCCGACACGACCAATACCTATCTGACCTCGCTGGAAAAGCTCTATGGCTCGACCAGCAGCACTGACAGCTCGTCGACCGGAACCTCGCTCGCCAACAGCATCGCCTCGCTGGAATCGGCGCTGTCGTCGCTGGCGAGCACGCCGAGCAGTGCCTCGTTGCAATCCAATGTCGTCAGTGCCCTCGACGACGTCACGAGCCAACTGCGGGAGACCTCGAGCGGCATCCAGAAGCTCCGCTCCAATGCCGACCAGGACATCTCGTCCTCGATCGACGACGTCAACACGGACTTGCAGGACATTGCGGATCTGAACGCCGAGATCAAGCAGACGGCCGCAGCCGGCCAGTCGACCGCCGACCTGGAGGACCAGCGCAACACCGCGTTGCAGGACGTCGCCTCCAAGATGAATATCAGCTACTACACGGCATCGAACGGTGACCTCCAAGTCTACACCAGGACCGGACAGGCGCTGGTCGACAGTTCCGCGCACAAGATCAGCTATACGGCGGCCGCCAATGTGTCGTCGTCGACAACCTATACGGCCGGCTCCTCGTCGAGTGGGTTCAGCGCGATCACGGTCAATGGCGTCGACATTACGTCACAGATCACCGGTGGCAGCATCGGTGGGTTGATCACGCTCCGCGACAAGACCCTGCCCGCCGCGCAGTCGCAGCTCGACCAGCTCGCAACGCAGCTCGCCACCGCGGTCAACACCGTTTCGAACAGCGCCTCTTCGGTTCCGGCGCCGACCACCCTGACCGGAACGACCAGCGTCACCAGCAGCACGGCGCTGTCAGCCACCGGCACGGTGCGGCTGGCGGTCACCGACCAGAGCGGCAATCTGGTCTCCTACGGCGATCTCGACCTGTCGTCCTACTCGACGGTGGGCGATCTCGTCACCGCCATCAACGGCATCTCGGGGATGTCGGCGTCGGTCGACGCGAACGGTCATCTCGCGATCACGGCGACCGGCTCGGGCAACGGCATCGCTGTCAACGAGATGACCAGCTCGGTCGGAAGCTCAAGCGAAGGGTTTTCCGACTATTTTGGTCTCAACGACCTCGTAACCGGTACCAGCGCGTCCGATATCGCGGTCAACAGCGGCATCCTGTCGGGCACCAGCGAGCTGCAGCTCGCAACGCTGGACTCCTCGTCGAGCCTCACCGTCGGCAGCTCTGTGCTGACATCGGGATCGGCGACGGTGGTCAACTCGTTCTACAGCGCGTTGACGGCGTCCCGGACGTTCTCGTCGACCGGCGGGCTCGCCGCCACCACCGGCTCCTTCGCCGATTATGCCTCGGCCATCGTATCCGATGTCGCGAGCAAGGCCTCGCAGGCGTCGACCAATTACACTGCCAAGGAGACCGCGCAATCGACCTATGCGAGCTCGCTCTCGTCGCAGTCGGGGGTCAACCTCGACGAAGAATCGGCCAATCTGAGCACGCTGCAGAATCAATACTCGGCGGCCTCCGCGCTGATCTCGGCCATCAACACGATGTACTCGGCGTTGATCACCGCCGTTCAGTCGTCGTAAGGCGCGGGGAGCGGGCCCATGGTCGCGATGCGGATTGCTACCTTCGCCCAGTCGAGCAAAATGATCGCCGACGCGATGCGTGTCGAGTCGGTCATGGCCAACGAGCAGGTGCAGGAATCCTCCGGCGTCGTCTCGACCGATTTCGGCGGCTATGGCTCGAACGCCCAGCACGTCGTCAATCTCCAGGTCTCGGTGACGCGCGCACAATCCTATATCGATGCGGCGACGCTCGCCGACAGCAAGGTCCAGGTGATGTACTCGGCCGTCGGCTCGATGACCGACATCATCACGCAGCTCCGCTCCCAGCTCAGCGCGGCCTCGACCGGAAGCTCGACCGAAACGACCTCGGTGATCTCCTCAGCCCAGCAGATGCTGCAGCAGATGGGCTCGCTGATGAATACGCAATATGACGGCCAATACGTCTTTGCCGGCGGCAAGACGGAGACAGCGCCGGTCGACCTCACCAGCTTTTCGACGGGAACGGGCTCCACCACCACGGCGGATACCAGTTACTACAAGGGCGACGACGAGATCGCCTCGGTTCGGGTCGCCACCGACAACACCGTGTCCTATGGCGTCAACGCCGACAATTCGGCGTTCGAGGAAGTGATGCGCGTGCTGAAATTCGTGGCCAACAGCACCTCGCTGTCGTCCTCGGACATCTCCAGCGCACTCGATCTCGCAAGCACCGCGCTCGACGACACGGCGGCAGTGCAGGCTAAGCTCTCTGGCTCCGCGTCCTCGATCGAGACCGCGAGCACGCGCCAGACCGACTACAAGAGCTACGCGGAAAGCCTGTCGAACGACCTCACCGGCGTCGATGTCGCCGCCATCACGGCCCAGCTCTCGACCTATCAGGCGCAGCTCACCGCGTCCTACTCGGCGATGTCAAAAATCCTCAGCATGAATCTGGCGAGCTATTTGAAATAAGCGGGGCCTATTCGGCCGCGATCCGCTCCATCGCCATGGCGCGGAGTTTTGCGCGCTGGATCTTGACGCCATTGGCGCTGTCCGTGACCGGAAAGGCATCGACGACATAGATCCGCGCCGGCACCTTGTAGTCGGCAAGCCGCTCGCGCAGGCGCGCGGCCAGCGTCTCCTGTTGAGGCGCAGCACCCGCCGGGATGACGAAGGCGACGCAGCGTGCCTGGCCCTTCAGATCGACCGCGACGGCCTGTGCATCGGCAATGCCGGCGCAGGCCTTGAGCTCGTCCTCGATCTCGCCGGGTGCGACCAGGAAGCCGCCGAGCCGCATCGCGTCACCCGCGCGGGTCTCGTAGACGAAGGCGCCGTCGCGGATACGGCCGATGTCGCCGGTGCGGAAGAAGCCGTCCGCGGTGATTGCGTCGCGCGTCGCGTCCGGATTGTTGAAATAGCCGAGGAAGCACGACGGCGCACGGATCTCGATCTCGCCGGAAACGCCGGGAGATGCGAGCCCGCCGGTCTCGGTGTCGCGCACGCGAACTTTTGCGTCTGGTGACATCGGCCAGCCGCCGCCGTCGATGCGGTCCGCGAAGGCGTCGCTGGCGCGGGCGATCGAGAACAATGCCTGCACCTCGCTCGAGCCGTAGAGGCCGAATAGCGGCAGCCCGCGCGCCTCGGCTTCGGCAGCCAGCTCGCGCCAGCCGGGCTGAAACGCGGCGAAGCCGCAGACCTCGAGATGCGGGAACGGCTGCGGCGCATCGGTCAGCGCAAGGATGCGGCGGAACATCTCGTCGGAGCCGAAAGCGTGCGTGATCTTGTGCTCGGTGAGGACTTTTAGCGCCGGCGCGGCTTCGAAAGCGTCTAGTACGTGGACGGTTGCGCCGGCTGCGATGAAGCCGAGCAGGCTCGTCATGCCAAAGGTGCCGCAGAACGGCAGCATCGCCAGCAGCGCGTGACGCTCCGGCGAGAGTTGCAGCGCTTTCGCAACCGACTTGGCGTGGCTCGCGAGCGTCCGCTGCGAATGCGCGACCAGTTTTGGTCCTTTGGTCGTGCCTGACGTGGTGTAGAGCAGCACGGGCAGGTCGACGTCGTTCTGGGGAAGGGCAGGCGGATAGGGCTTGTCGAACGCATCGAAGCGCACGCAGGGCCATTGGGCGGGGATCGCATCTGCGCCGACCACTGCTAGCTTCTGCAGCGCCGGCACTTCGTCCCGGGCGATGTCGGCGAGAATGGTAGCGAAATCGATCGAGCGGAACGCTGCCTCGACCACCAGCAGCTTTGCGCCGGACAGTTTCAGGAGGTGCGCGACCTCCGCGCTGCGATAGCGCGTATTGACGGCAGCGATGACGGCACCCAGCCGGGCTGCGGCAAACAGCAGCGCAATCCATTCGACGCGGTTGATGAGCCAGACCGCGACGACATCGCCTTTGCCGATGCCCTGCGCGGCCAGCCAGGTCGCGGTCTGCTCGACCTTGCCTGTAAATTCCGCGCGCGAGACGGACGTGCCGTCGAACACGAAGGCAGGATCGGCGGCGGTCTCCGATCTAATCAGCGATTGCAATGAAAACTGGTCGGCGTGCATGGCGACCGGAGTAGCCCGATCGCGCAGACCTGTCTACTTGGTGCCGAACATCCGGTCGCCGGCATCGCCGAGGCCCGGCACGATGTAGCCGTGATCGTTGAGGCGCTCATCGATCGCGGCGGTCCAGACCGGCACGTCCGGATGTTCGCTCTGGAACTTCGCGATGCCCTCGGGCGCCGCCAGGAGGCAGACGAAGCGGATGTCGCGGGCGCCGCGGTCCTTGAGCAGGGACGCGCCGGCGGAGGCCGAATTGCCGGTCGCCAGCATCGGGTCCATCAGGATCACGGTGCGGTCGGACAGATCCTGCGGCGCCTTGAAGTAATATTCCACGGCCTGCAACGTGTCGGGGTCTCGGTAGAGCCCGATATGGGCGATACGCGCCGAGGGGATCAGCGCCAGCATGCCGTCGAGGAAGCCGACGCCGGCGCGCAGGATCGGCGCCAGCGTGAGCTTCTTGCCGGCGATTTTCGGCGCCTGCATTGGCGAGATCGGCGTCTCGATTTCGACCAGCTCCAGCGGCAGGTCGCGCGTCACCTCGTAGCCGAGCAGCATCCCGATCTCGTTCAGGATCTCGCGAAAGCTCTTGGTCGAGCGGTCCTTCTCCCGCATTAGGGAAAGCTTGTGCTGGACCAGGGGGTGGGCGACGACATTGACGCTGCTTGTGCTCATGCAGCCGATCTAACACGGTTCCGCGAAACGGCGCCAGATCGGCCGGGGTGTTTTCCGCAAGGCGCGAAGCGGCCTAGCCGGGCAGTGTCACCGCCACTCGTGCCCGGTTGCTTGCCTCATAGGCAGCCATGGTCAATTCGCGGTCGATCGCCATGCGCATGGCCTCCATGGCCGGCTGGCGCAGCCGGCGCTTTGCCGTCGTATGCGACGGCTTGTGGATCGCACGAAGCGCCGCGATGGTCTCGTCGAGTGCGCTTTCGATCGCCTCGGGTGCGACCACGCGATCGAGAAAGCCGGCCGTCAGCGCCTCGTCCGGTTCGTACATCTCGCCCAGTGCCGCGGTGCGGCTGAGCCAGGCCGGATGCAGCCGGCTCCGCGCGAGCTCGATCGCGAAACTCGGCGGCGCGATGCCGATGGCGACTTCGTTCAGCCCCATCCGATGTGGCCCGCGCGCGCCCAGCCTGACGTCGCAGGCTAGCAGCAGGAACGTCCCCATCGGAAACGCGTGCCCCTCCATCACGCCGATGACGGGATGCGGAAACGACATCAGCCGCAGCGCCAGCTCGGCACCGGCGCGGACCATCTCGAGGCTCTTGGCGGCATCGCCCATGGCGAACACTTTCAGGTCAAACCCGGCGGAGAAGATGCCTGCGCGGCCTGAGCGCAGCACCACGATCTCGGCTTCTTGCTCGGCCCGGTCGAAGGCGGCTCCGATCTCGCCCAGCATCGTGGTCGACATCACGTTGACCTTGCCGTCGTCGAGCATGATCTGCGCCACGCCATCCTTCAGCTCGCAATTCACTCCTCTTGGCATCTGCCGCTCCTGTCGTTGTTGCGGCTTGACTGTCGGAAGCTGATGTAGACCAATCAATATAGTTTTTGCCAAGGGGAGGCTGTCATGCCGGCTGTGCCAAAACACCGCCAGCCCATCATCAATGCCGCGGTCACGCTATTCCGCCGCCAGGGATTTGCCCGCACCGGCCTGAACGACATCGTCGATGTCAGCGGAGCTCCCAAGGGTTCGCTCTATCACTACTTTCCGGAGGGAAAGTCCTCGATCGCGGTGGCCGCAGTCGAGGAGGCCGGCCGCCGGGTGGCGGCAACCGTCACCAAACTCGCAGAGGAGTGCGGCTCAACGGCTGAGCTGCTGCGTGCGCATGCGCGGCTGCTGGCGGGGTGGATGCAAGGCTCCGGGTTTCGCAATGGCTGTCCGATCACGACCGTGCTGCTCGAGCTTGCCCCGCGCGAGCGCGCCGTGACGGAGGCCGGCCGCAAGGCCTATGCGGCGCGGCTCGCACTGCTTCGCGACAAGCTGCTTGCGGATGGGTTCACCAGGCCGCGAGCGGAAGCGCTCTCAGTGCTCTGCACTTCGGCGCTGCAGGGCGCGCTGGTGCAGGCCCGTGTCGAGCGAAGCGGGCGGCCGATCGAGGTCACGGCGGCGGAGCTGGCGCGGCTGATCGAAGTGGAAGCTATGAGGTGAGGCTAGACGCCAAGCCCGCGCGCGGCGAGCGTGATCACGATCGTCAGGAGGGCACCCCAGATCAGGCTCAACACCATGGTCAGGATGGTCGTGGCGACGGCGTGCTCGACATGGTCTTTGAGGAGTTGCACGGCTAGCTGTCCGAGACAGGCGGTGCGCTAGCGCGCAGGCCGAGCAGCAGCGCGCCCATCAGCACGAGTAGCAGGACGATCTTGAGCTCGATCATCTCGCGTTACCTCGCGGCGAGGCGGGCCATAAGCCGCCTGGCATATTGAGCCAGCACGATCAGCGGATTGCCGCGATTCTCGATATCGAGCTCGAATGTCTCGGCGGGAAACACCAGCGCGCACCGCGACGGCGTGCACTGGCGGTTGGCGAAATCGATCGCCGAGCTCTTGAACAAGAACAGTCCGCCGGCGCGCCCGTTCACCTCGCGCGCGACCCAGAGGCCGGCTTCGTTGCGGCCGATGAAAAAGGCCGGAATGGCGGCGCTGACGACATCGGGATCGATCTGCCCAAGCTCCGTCGCGGGCTGCTGCCGCGGCTGACGATGAGTAGTTTGAAGAGCAATCGCGGCCATGGCGGCCTCCTCACACATTTGCAAGGTCATGATGGTCTTTGCCGTCGATCAGGCGTGGAGGTTCCAGACGAAGATTGCGGTCTTCAGCGCGATGAGCGCCGTGAGTACGCCGCCCATCGTGAGCACCGCCAGCGTGCGCAGCGCAACGCGCTTGAGCTGGATTTTGCGTTCGCTGGAAATCAGTGCCGGGCGTTCGGCCCAGTTGGAGGGCCGTTCAAAGCCCTGAGTCAGCATCGACATATTGGAAGTCCTTATCAACGGGCGACGAGACAGTCGCCCCAACCTGTCTCTCATGATGCGCATTGCAGCATAGGAATGCGAGACGGGCGCCGGTGCAGTCATATAGGCGCGCCATAAACGCGCCCTCTATGCGCCGATCCCGTCGATCAGCTCTTCATCGGCAATCGCAACGAAGGCGCGCATGACCTCGGCCCGTGCGACGTCATTCAGCGGCACGATCGGCAACCGTGTTGCCGGCGACATCAGGCCGAGCGTGCTCAGCGCATATTTGAGCGCGGCCGGGCTTTCCTTGGTGAGACAGGCGATCAGCGGAACCAGGCGCTTGTGCAGATAGCGCGCTGTTTGCAGGCGGCCCTGCCGTACTTGCGAGAAAATCGTACGGGAGAGATCCGGCGCAATGTTGGAAATCTCCGAGATGGCGCCGTCGTCACCTCCGGCGAGGTAGCCGAAGCAGGTGGTATCATCGCCCGACAGCAGGCGAAAGCCCGCCGGCAGCAGCCGGCTTAAGCGCATCGGTCGGGTGACGTCGCCGCTTCCATCGCGCAGGCCCACGAACTGGCGGGACTCGACCAGACGCAGCAGCGTCTCGTCGGCGAGCGGGCGTAGCGTGCGGGAGGGAACATCGTGCAGGATGATGGGCAGGCCGGTCGAGGCGGCAATGGTGCGGAAATGCGCGAGCATCCCCTCCTGCATCGGCTTGTTGTAGGCCGGCACCACCGACATGATGGCGTCCGCGCCGGCCGCTTCCGCGCGTCGCGCCAGTTCGACGGCGCGGCCGGTCGCATTCGACATCGCGCCGGCGATAACCCGCGTCCGGCCGCGGGCGACGTCGACCGCGGTGCGAATGACGAGCTCCTGCTCGGCGGGCGATAGCGTCGGCGCCTCGCCCGCAGTCTCGCAAACCACGAGCGCGGGCGCGCCGGCCGCGATTTGGCGCTCGCAGAGTGCCGCGAGCGCCTTGAGATCGATCGTATCAGCCGCGTCGAATGGTGTCGGCAGATCCGGGATGAAGCCGGTGAACCAGGCTGAGGGCGTGATGAACATGGCTTGCGCGCCGAAGGGTGTCGCTCAAGCGGCGCGCTGCGAGAGGTTCGGGCTCTTGCCCATGTCGAGCTCGATCTCGCGCGGCAGCTCGACGATGGTCTCGGGATGCTGGCCGTTCTCGAACAGCGCGTATTTAATGGCCTGGGCACGGCTGATGAACAGGCCGCCAAAGAGGCCGTTCTGCTGCTGCGCGATCCATTGTCCGCGGTGGTTCTGGCCGATGAAGACGATACTGGAGGGCGAACTGCACGAAGGAGGTTCGACGAGTTTCACGGAGATGTCCTTCCAATTGACGCGCGGAGCGGGAGTTGGTCCCGCAACCGCCCGTTCAATATCTTTTGCAATGGATAGGATTTCGAGAGAGAGCGCGTGGCGATCTCATAGGAGCGCCATAAGGCCCGTCAGTTGAAATTCTCGCAAGCGACCGGCTCGTAGAGAGAGCTCGGGGCAGGGCGCACGTTGGGAACGCTGGGACGCGGGGCTTCCACAGCCAAGGCCTGGACCTCGACGAAAGCCGACAGCAGCGAGACCGCGAGGTCGCCGTGGCATCCCTCGACTGCCGCGTCTAGCCAATCCGGAAGTTCACGTTCGCGCGACAGCGCACAGTGCCATTCGCCTTCGTCATAGGCGATGCGGCGGACGTGCCACAGCGGTAGTTCCAGCTCCATCAAGACCAGCGCTGCATCGGTCCAGGCCTCGGCATCGATCAGTTGCATCAGGCGAGCCGTGCGTTCGCTCTGGCCGAGCGAGGGGAGGCGACGGCAGGCGTTGTCGATAATCTCGCGCATTAGCGGGCCCGTCATGCCTTGCGCATTGCGCAAGCGGTCGCTGAGGGAGGGCGGATCGAAGTGACGGAAGGCAACGGTCATGTCAGGCCTCCTGGAAGTGGCGTCGGTCAGTCGGCCGGCCTCTTCACGATGGCGGGACAGGCATTAGAAAACGAGATGGGACGGGGGCGGGAGATATAGGAATTTCATAAAGATCGGGCAGATGCGCAAAGGACGCGATGCGCGGCCCGCTGCCGGCCCTTTATGGAATTCCTATAACTTCGCCATAGCCGCCGTCTCGAAAACCTATGCCCGTGGTGGCACTTCAGCACGGTCAAAAGTCCCGGCTGGCTTGCTGAAAAGGCGTTGCGCTTGCTTCCGCGAGCTCCACCGGGTCCCCGAGAAAGAGTTGCCCCCGACATAGGGACGCAACGAGGAGCAATCCCCATGATGGACATTCTGATGCTGGCGCTGGGCTTCGGCTTCTTTGCCCTTGCGATCGGCTACACCTACGCCTGCGAACGGCTGTAACGGAGCGAACCATGATCTTCGATTATGCGCTCGCCGGCGCCGTCTCGTTCGGCCTCCTGATCTACCTCACCTATGCGCTGCTGCGGCCGGAACGGTTCTGAACCGTGCTGCTGCTTGTCGAATTGCTGCTGGCCGACGTTGCACTCGTAGGCCTCCTGCTTGTGGTGCTGCTGCCGCTGTTGCGCCGGACACCAAGCCTGAAGGGTTGATTCCATGACTATGATCGGTTGGCTCCAGATCATTCTATACTGCGTCATCATCGTCGCGCTCGCCAAGCCGCTCGGCTGGTATATGACGCGCGTGTTCAATGGCGAGAAGACGTTCCTTTCGCCAGTGCTGCGTCCGATCGAGGCCGGCATCTACTGGATCTCGGGTGTCGACGAGAAGCGTGAGCAGCATTGGCTGACCTATACGGTTGCCATGCTGTTGTTCCACGTCGGCGGCTTCCTCATCATCTACGGTGTGATGCGCCTGCAGGCCGTGCTGCCCTTCAATCCGGCCGGGCAAAGCGCGGTCGCCGAAGATCTCTCTTTCAACACCGCGATCTCCTTCATCACCAACACCAACTGGCAGAACTACGGTGGCGAGAGCACCGTCTCCTATCTCGTGCAGATGGTCGGCCTCACGCACCAGAACTTCCTGTCGGCGGCCACTGGTATTGCGCTCGCGGTCGCGTTGATCCGCGGCTTCTCGCGCGCCTCGATGCGTACCGTGGGCAATTTCTGGGTCGATGTGACCCGCACCACGCTCTATGTGCTGCTGCCGCTCTGCGTCGTCTACACGCTGTTCCTGGTCTCGCAGGGCATGCCGCAGACGCTCGGCGATTATGTCGAGGCCACGACGCTCGAAGGCGCCAAGCAGACCATCGCGGTCGGTCCGGTGGCCTCGCAGGTCGCGATCAAGATGCTGGGCACCAATGGCGGCGGCTTCTTCAATGCCAATGCGGCGCATCCCTTTGAGAATCCGACCGCGCTGTCAAATTTTGTACAGATGCTGTCGATCTTCGCGCTGGGCGCCGCGCTGACCAACGTCTTCGGTCGCATGGTCGGCAATCAGCGCCAGGGCTGGGCGATCCTCGCCGTGATGGGCGTGCTGTTCGTCGCCGGTGTTGCCGTCACATATTGGGCGGAAGCCAATGGTACCTCGATGTTGCAGGCGCTTGGCCTCACCGGTGGCAACATGGAGGGCAAGGAAGTCCGCTTCGGCATCGTCGCGTCCTCGCTCTTCGCTGTGATCACGACGGCGGCCTCCTGCGGCGCGGTCAACGCCATGCATGACAGCTTCACCGCGCTTGGCGGCATGATCCCGCTGATCAACATGCAGCTTGGCGAGATCATCATCGGCGGCGTCGGCGCCGGCCTCTACGGCATGCTGCTGTTCGTCGTGCTCGCGATCTTCGTCGCCGGCTTGATGGTCGGCCGCACGCCGGAATATGTCGGCAAGAAGATCGAGGCGCGCGAGGTCAAGATGGCGATGCTCGCGATCCTGGTGCTGCCGCTGATGTATCTCGGCTGGACCGCGGTCGGGGTGGTCTATCCCGCGGCCGTCGCCTCGATGGCCAATGCCGGCCCGCATGGTTTCACCGAGGTGCTCTACGCCTTCACCTCGGCGACCGGCAACAACGGCTCGGCTTTCGCGGGTCTCACCGGCAACACCTTCTTCTACAACCTCACGCTCGCTTCCGCGATGTTCGTCGGCCGCTTCTTCATGATCATCCCGGCGATGGCGATCGCGGGCTCGCTCGCAGCCAAGAAGTCGATCCCGCCATCTGCGGGCACGTTCCCGACCACCGGTGGTCTCTTCGTCGGCCTCGTCGTCGGCGTGATCCTGATCATCGGCGGCCTCACCTTCTTCCCGGCTCTCGCACTCGGCCCGATCGTCGAGCACCTCGCGATGAACGCCGGAAACCTCTTCTGATTGTTGGAGTGACCTCCATGGAAACCACGAAACTGCAAAAGCGCGCGTCCGTTTCGGCGATGCTGGATCCCAAGATCGTCGTGCCCGCAATTCGCGCATCGTTCGTCAAGCTCGACCCGCGACTGATGGTCAAGAACCCCGTGATGTTTGTGGTCGAGATCGTCGCCGCGCTCACCACGGTGATCTTCCTGCGCGACCTCGTCACGGGCGGCGCCAATCTCGGCTTCACCTTCCAGATCATCCTCTGGCTCTGGTTCACGGTGTTGTTTGCGAATTTCGCCGAAGCGGTGGCCGAGGGCCGCGGTAAGGCGCAGGCCGATTCGCTGCGCAAGACCCGCACCGAGAGCCAGGCCAAGCTGCTGTCTGGCGCAGGTAACACCTTCAAGCTCGTGCCGGGCACCAGCCTAAAGGTCGGCGACCTCGTGCTGGTCGAGGCGGGCGATACCATCCCGTCCGATGGCGAGGTGATCGAGGGCGTCGCATCCGTCAACGAGGCCGCCATCACCGGTGAATCCGCGCCTGTGATCCGCGAGTCCGGCGGCGACCGCTCGGCCGTGACCGGCGGCACCCAGGTGCTGTCCGACTGGATCCGCGTGCGCATCACGGCGGCCCAAGGCTCGACCTTCATCGACCGCATGATCAAGCTGGTCGAGGGTGCCGAGCGGGCAAAGACCCCGAACGAGATCGCGCTCAACATCCTGCTGGCCGGCCTCACCATCATCTTCGTGTTCGCCACCGTCACCATTCCGAGCTATGCGGCCTATGCCGGCGGTTCGATCTCGGTGATCGTGCTGGTCGCGCTGTTCGTGACGCTGATTCCAACGACGATCGGCGCGCTGCTGTCGGCGATCGGCATCGCCGGCATGGATCGCCTCGTGCGCTTCAACGTGCTGGCGATGTCCGGCCGCGCGGTCGAGGCGGCCGGTGACGTCGACACGTTGCTGCTGGACAAGACCGGCACCATTACTCTGGGCAACCGCCAGGCGACCGCGTTCCGCCCCGTTCGCGGCGTGACCGAGCAGGAGCTGGCGGACGCCGCTCAGCTCGCCTCTCTCGCCGACGAGACGCCGGAAGGTCGCTCCATCGTCGTCCTGGCGAAGGAGAAGTACGGCATCCGCGGCCGCGACATGGCCGAGCTCGGTGCCACCTTCATCCCGTTCACGGCGCAGACCCGCATGAGCGGCGTCGATGCCGGCGGTTCGTCGGTGCGCAAGGGCGCGGTTGATGCCATGCTCAATTATATCGGTGGCGGCGCGCCGCAGGCCGTGGCTTCCGGCAATACAGCTCGGGCCATCCAGCCTGCTGCGCTATCGGACATCGGTCGTGAGATCCAGACCATCGCGGACGACATCTCGAAGGCCGGCGGCACGCCTTTGGCCGTCGCCAAGGACGGCCGCCTGCTCGGCGTCATCCAGCTCAAGGATATCGTCAAGGGCGGCATCCGCGAACGTTTCGCCGAACTGCGCCGCATGGGTATCCGCACCGTCATGATCACCGGTGATAATCCGATGACTGCAGCCGCGATCGCTGCGGAAGCGGGCGTCGATGACTTCCTGGCGCAGGCAACCCCTGAGGACAAGCTCAAGCTGATCCGCGACGAGCAGGCCAAGGGTAAGCTGGTCGCCATGTGCGGTGACGGCACCAATGATGCGCCCGCGCTCGCGCAGGCCGATGTCGGTGTTGCCATGAACACGGGCACGCAGGCCGCTCGCGAGGCCGGCAACATGGTCGACCTCGATTCCAACCCGACCAAGCTGATCGAGGTTGTCGAAATCGGCAAGCAGCTGTTGATGACGCGCGGTGCGCTGACGACCTTCTCGATCGCCAACGACGTCGCAAAATACTTTGCGATCATTCCGGCGATGTTCCTGGCGTTCTATCCTCAGCTCAACGTGCTCAACGTCATGGGCCTGTCGAGCCCGCAGAGCGCCATCCTGTCGGCGATCATCTTCAACGCGTTGATCATCATCGGCCTGATCCCGCTCGCGCTGAAGGGCGTTGCCTATCGCGCGGTCGGTGCCGGTGCGCTGCTTCGGCGCAACCTGCTGATCTACGGGCTCGGCGGCATCATCATTCCTTTCATCGGCATCAAGGCGATCGATCTCGTCGTCGTTGCCTTGCACCTGGCCTAACCGTCGTCGCGGGGCGCGCAACGCTCGCCTCGCGCCGCGACGAAGACATAGGAGACCTAACATGCTCAGAGAGATTCGCCCCGCCATCGTGCTCTTGCTGGTGCTTACCGCCATCACGGGCTTGGCCTATCCGCTCGCCATGACCGGCATCGCCGGCGCGATCTTTCCCGCCAAGGCGCAAGGCAGCCTGATCGAGAAAGATGGCAAGGTGGTCGGCTCCGCCCTGATCGGGCAGGAGTTCAAGGACGACAAATATTTCCACGGCCGCCCCTCGGCGACGCTGGCGCCGGACCCGAATGATTCGACCAAGACGGTTTCGGCGCCCTACAACGCCGCCAATTCTGGCGGCTCGAATCTCGGTCCGACCAGCAAGGCACTGGCTGACCGGCTGAAGGAGGATGTGGACAAGCTGAAGGCCGAGAACCCGAACGCCGCCGTGCCGGTCGATCTGGTCACGACCTCGGCCAGTGGCCTCGATCCCGACATTTCCCCGGAAGCCGCGCAATTCCAGGTGCCCCGTGTAGCGAAGGTTCGGAATATGTCGGAGGACGCGCTGAAGGTGCTGGTCGCCTCCAACACCCAGGGCCGTCTGCTCGGCTTGCTCGGCGAACCCCGGGTTAACGTTCTTGCCCTGAACCTCGCACTGGATCGTGCGGCCGCGAAGTAGCGCTCTAGGCTGCGAATGAACGGATGATTATATTGGCCTGATGGTTCAACAGCGCCGCGATCCCGAACAACGTCCGTCGCCGGAGGCGCTGCTGGAAGCAGCGCGCCGGGAGGAGAGCGCGAGCGGCAAGCTGAAGATCTTCGTCGGCGCCGCCCCCGGCGTCGGCAAGACCTACGAGATGCTGCAAAGCGCTCATGCCAGGCGCAAGGCTGGCATCGATGTTGTGGTCGGTTTCGTCGAGACCCACGGCCGCGCCGAGACCGAGGCGCTGGTCCGTGGGCTGGAGGTCATTCCGCGCAAGCGGCTCGACTACCGCGGCCAGATCGTCGAGGAAATGGACCTCGATGCCGTGATCGCACGGCGCCCGAAAATTGCGCTGGTTGACGAACTCGCCCATACCAACGCAGCCGGCAGCCGCCACCCCAAGCGCTATCTCGACGTCGAGGAGCTGCTCTCGCACGGCATCGACGTCTATACGGCCGTCAACATCCAGCACATCGAGAGCCTGAACGACGTCGTCGCCCAAATCACCCATGTGCGGGTGCGCGAGACGGTGCCGGATTCGATCTTCGACCGTGCCGATGCGATCGAGCTGATCGACCTCACGCCTGACGATCTGATCCAGCGTCTGCGTGAGGGCAAGGTCTACGTGCCCAAGCAGGCCGAGCGAGCGCTGGAGCATTATTTCTCGCCGGGCAATCTGACCGCGTTGCGCGAGCTTGCACTGCGGCGCACGGCTGAGCGTGTCGACGAGCAGCTGCTCAACCACATGCAGGCAAACGCCATCGCCGGTCCCTGGGCTGCGGGCGAGCGCATTCTCGTTTGTGTCAGCGAGGACCCGCGTGCGGCCGGGCTCGTGCGCTACACCAAGCGGCTTGCCGACCGGCTGCATGCTCCGTTCACCGCGATCTCGATAGAGACGCGGCGCTCCCTCCAGCTCTCCGAGCAGGAGCGCGACCGGCTCGCCGATACGTTGCGGCTGGCGGAGTCACTCGGCGGCGAGGCGTTGACGATTCCCGCCGTCGGCCGGCGCATCGCGGATGACGTCATCAATTTCGCGCAAGGCAACAACGTCACCCAGATCGTGATCGGAAAGACCACGCGCTCACGCTGGTTCGAGATGACGCGCGGCTCCGTCGTGCACGATCTCGTCCGCCGTGCTGGCAATATCAGTGTTCACGTCATTCCCGGCGACGAGCTGCCGGACGAAGCGGTACCGAAGACAGCGGTGCAGACTGCGGCGCGGTCCGAGCCGTTCAATCCGCTGCCTTATCTGAAGGCGCTCGGCATCGTGCTGGTCGGCCTCGGCGCCGCAGAGCTGCTGCAGCCGCGCTTCGGCATCGAGAATGTGGACCTGGTGCTGCTCACGGCCGTGGTCGCGGTGGCGGTCCGCTACGGATTGTGGCCGTCGCTGCTCGCGAGCTTGGCTGCCTCGCTCGCCTATAATTTCTTCTTCCTGCCGCCGGTCTATACTTTCACCATCACCGATCCGACCAACGTCGCGGCGTTCTTCTTCTTCATGTTGATCGCGATCCTGGTCTCGAACGTCGCCGCGCGCGTGCGCACGCAGGCCGACACCGCAATTGGCCGGATCAGGACCACCGAACAGCTCTATGCGTTCAGCCGCAAGCTCGCCGGCACCGCCACGCTCGACGATGTGCTGTGGGCCTCGGCCTATCAGATCGCGCTGATGCTCAAAGTGCGTGTTGTGCTGCTGCTGCCGGAGGACGGGCTGCTGACGGTGAAATCCGGCTATCCGCCGGAAGACCAGCTCGATCAGGCCGATCTCGCAGCCGCCAACTGGGCCTGGAGCAATGATCGCTCTGCCGGCCGCGGTGCGGATACGCTGCCCGGCGCCAAGCGGCTATTTCTGCCGATGCGCACCGGGCGCGGCCCGATCGGCGTGATCGGCATCGACAATGATCGCACGGGACCACTGCTAACGCCGGACCAGCGCCGATTGCTGGACGCGCTGGTGGATCAGGGCGCGCTCGCCATCGAACGCGTGTTGCTGGTCGAGGACATGGATCGCGTCAAGCGCACGGTGGAATCCGAACGCCTGCGCTCGGCGCTATTGACCTCGATCTCGCACGATCTGAAGACGCCGCTGGCCTCGGTGCTGGGCGCGGCCTCGACCATGCGCGATCTCGCCGGAGCACTCTCCGACACCGAGAAACGCGATTTGCTGGCGACCGTGATCGACGAGTCCGAGCGGCTCAACCGCTTCATCGCCAACCTGCTCGACATGACCAAGCTCGAATCCGGTGCCATCGTGCCCAACACGGCGCTGCATGATCTCGGCGAGATCGTCGGCAGCGCGCTGCGGCGGGCGTCGAAAATCCTGACCGCACACAAGGTCGAGTTGGTGCTGGCGGCGGATCTGCCGATGCTTCAGCTCGATGCCGTGCTGTTCGAGCAGGTGCTGTTCAATCTGCTCGACAACGCCGCAAAATATTCCCCGCCGGAGACCACGATCGCGATCAAGAGCCGGCGCGAACGCGACCAGGTGGTGCTCGATATTGCCGACGAAGGTGCCGGCATTCCGCCCGACGAGCTCGAGAGTGTATTCGACAAGTTCTACCGCGTGCAGAAGGGCGACCACGTCCGTCCCGGCACCGGGCTCGGACTTGCCATCTCCCGCGGCTTCGTCGAGGCGATGCGCGGCACGATCATTGCTGCGAACCGCAATGACCGAAGCGGAGCCGTTCTCACCATTCGTCTGCCGGTTCCGGCACAGACCCACGCATTGGATACCGCCGCATGAGTGCCGCCCCGATCAAGGTCTTGGTCATCGACGATGAGCCGCCGATCCGCAAATTGCTTCGGATGGGGCTTTCGACGCAAGGCTACGAAATCCTGGAAGCGTCGAACGGAAAGATCGCGCTGGAGAAACTCGCGGAGGAACCAGCGCTGATCATTCTCGATCTCGGCCTGCCCGACATCCAGGGCCACGAACTGCTGCGTACAATCCGCGCCCGCAATGAGACCGTTCCGATCGTGGTGCTGTCGAGCCGCGGCGACGAGGCCGGCAAGGTGCAGGCGCTCGATCTTGGCGCCGACGATTACCTCACCAAGCCCTTCGGCATGGACGAGCTGTTGGCGCGCCTGCGCGCCGCGCTGCGGCACCAGTTGCAGGTGCAGGGTGAGCGCCCGGTGTTTCGTACCGGCGATCTTTCCGTCGATCTCGTCCGCCGCATCGTCAAGCTCGGCGAGCGCGACATCAAGCTGTCACCGAAGGAATACGACCTGCTGCGCGTGCTGGTGCAGCACGCCGGCAAGGTGCTGACCCATCGCTTCCTGCTCAAGGAGCTCTGGGACGAATTGACGGATGCGCAATACCTGCGCGTCTATGTCCGCCAGCTCCGCCAGAAGATCGAAGCGGATCCAGAGCGTCCGCAATATGTGCTGACCGAGACCGGGATCGGGTACCGGCTGAAGGCGGGGGATTGAGGCCACCCGTCATTGCGAGCGTAGCGAAGCAATCCAGAGTCTTTCCACCGAGGCGGCCTGGATTGCTTCAACGCAAGAGCTCTTCCCAATGACGCCGGTGCAAAACTAGCCCGCCGCGCCGTCGATTTCGTCGCGTTGTCTTCGCTCCGGCCGGGTATTCCCCGAGTTGGTGAGCCGCCATGGCTCCCAATATCCCCGGGGTATTGTGAAATCGAACACACAACCCGTCGCTGTATTTTGTCATGATGTCATGCGCGACGCCTAGCTTCGCACGGGCTGCGGGGACCGGCGAATCTGTGGCACGATCTCGGTTGCATACAAAACAATACTCGTTCTTTAGTGGCATTGCCTTTGATCGTGTCGTTTCATCCATAAATTGCATAACCCCTCTTGATCGGGAGTTTTCCATGAAACAGATTGCCTTATCCATCTTCATGCTGGCTTTATCCTTGGTGCTGTTTTCGCCCACTTCCGCGCGGGCGCAGGCGTCGCGCACCTGGGTGTCGGGCGTCGGTGACGACGTCAATCCGTGCAGCCGCACCGCGCCGTGCAAGACCTTTGCGGGCGCCATCAGCAAGACCGCAGCGGGCGGTGAAATCAGCGTGCTCGATCCCGGCGGGTTCGGTGCCGTGACCATCACCAAGTCGATCAGTATCACCAACGACGGCGTCGGCGAGTCCGGCGTTCTGGTGTCAGGCGTCAACGGCATCGTCGTTGCCGCCGGGGCGAATGATATCGTCAACCTTCGCGGAATATTCATCGTCGGCTTTGGCGGCGCGCTGTCCGGGGTTCGTTTCCAGACTGGTGCGCAGCTGAATATCCAGAACTGCGTGATCCGAGGGTTCAATTTCGGGATCGAGTTCCGGCCGACAGTGACGTCTCAGCTGTTCGTCTCGGACACGCTGGTCGGCAACAATGCCAGTACCCCGACGGGTGGCGGAATCCTGGTCGCGAGTTCGGCTGCCGGAACGGCGAACATCTTCGCCACGCTCAATCGGGTTCAGTCGGAAGGCAACGCGGCCT
>JAEWHT010000089.1 GCA_023387695.1 Pseudomonadota bacterium
GCTGATGATTCCCCTCAGGACGCGAGACTACGAAGCAATCCGCGCAGGCGAAGGCCCGCTGTCCGAATTGGCGGCGTTTTTCGCGACTCCACTTTCCGGAGACATCTACTATCACGAAACTTTCGTTCTCACCAAGCAACTTTCGATGCGCACCGCCTATTCGTAATATTTACCGTCTTCGCGCGACCCCGACGGAGTAGCTCCAGACCCTGCGCAAAATGACTGACGGTACCTGAATCAGGCCGATCCCGAGAGCACGGCCGTTCCTGCCGCGATCATCGCGACGGCAAGCCACTGCTGATGGCTGACGGGTTCCTTCAGGACGAACCTCGCCAGCACGACGGTCACGACGCTGAAAGTCGACGCAACGACCATTGTGATGTGTGGGCTGGCTGTCGTCGAACCTGCGAGAAATGCGACGTATCCGAGCGTCTCGAGAAGCCCTTGCGCGCCGACGAACGGAATCCAGGTACGCGGAATAGCTATGCTCTGACGCTGCAGCGCAAGGATGACACCAACCAGAAAAAAGCCGCTCAATCGGCCAAGCCACAACGTCTGCAATCCACCGATCATCTGCGCCGACGCTTGGCCTGTCGTAACGAGGGCGACGAAGGCGAAGCAAGCACCGAGCGCGATGAGGACGGTCTTGCGCAGCTCTTTGCCATCGGTCGCCGCGAATTGAGGATGCGCTTCTGCGCTTCTGGCGATGAGGATGCCGCCTACAATAATGACACCCATTGCCGCCCACTGGTACGTTGTAGGCCGAAGACCCATCGCCACGTCAACGACGAGCACGAACGCAGGATGCGCCGCGACGATCGGAGCCACGATCGCAACCGGGCCACGCGCCAATCCCGCGTAGAGGAGCATGCACATGGTGGCGACGCTCAAACCGTGCACAATGGCGAGACCACATCCGGCTGGAGTCCAAACGAGCTTCTCTACACTGACGGCGATCCATACCGATGACGTCATCACGCCGACAAGCAGCACAAAGGCATACGTCAAAGTCGCGCCGAGCGCGCGTGAGCTGAAGCGGGCCATGAAATCCGCAAGCCCGACACTTGCTGCGCACGCCAAGCCGAATAAAACTGAGTTCATAGAATGTAGGGCATCGTATCATGACTGCCGCTGCACCAGCCCGGGCGGCGCGCATCCCGCGCGCCGTCGATCAGCGCTTCCCCTGGAATGAGGACACGGCCATGGCCAAGAGCATTGCTTCCTTCTCGCGAAACCTCGATTGGAATCTGCTGAAGACATTCCACGTGATCGCGCAGTCTGGAGGCATCAGCCGTGCGAGTGGAACGCTCAGCCGCAAGCAGCCGGCATTGAGCTTGGCGCTCAAGCGACTCGAATCGCAGCTCGGCGTGAAGCTCTGCGAACGGGGACCAAGCGGCTTCGCGCTGACGGACGAAGGCATGCTGATCGCCGACTCCTGCGGGTCGATCAACGGACTCGTGCAGCAGTTGCCGAAAAAGGTCTCCAAGGCGGGCGACAGTGTCGCCGGACGTGTCTCCATTCAGGTCGTGTCCTGCCTCGTGTGCGATCACCTCGACAGCGCCATTTCGCGCTTCCACGGCAGCCACCCCAGGGCTGAGATCATCATCGATATCAAGACATGGGAGCAGGTTGCAGGTGCGCTCCTGCGCGACGAGATCGACATCGGTGTGGCGCCCGCCACCACCTTGCGTGGCGATCTCAAATACGACTTTTTGTTTGAAGAGGTGCATCGGGCTTACGTGGGCCCAGCGCACCGCCTCTTCGGACGCACCTTCGACGATCCGGGAGCCCTCGCGGGAGAGCCCTTCATTTTGACCGGCGCCGACGAACCCGGCGCGTTGACCGAATACCGAACCCGTCATGGTCTTGGCCGCGTTGTTGCCGGCCTGTCCGAGCACCTTGATGGCGCAAGGCGGTTGACCATGCTGAATGTCGGCATTTGCTTCCTACCCGAAAGATTCGCTGAGCCGGATGTCCAGGCCGGCCGCCTGTGGCCTCTGATCCAAGATACCGAGCGGCCGTCGACGCCGGTTTTCATCATCACCAACCCCCGCGCACCGAGGAAACTCGCGCGCCAGTTGCTGCTGTCGGAAATCAGCGGTTCGCTCGAAACCGATTAAACTTCGGAAAATCATTGCGTGCCTGTGCGGACCGGCACCTTGCCGTGCGCCGCAGCATTAATTCCCGCAATGCTGTCGATTGAAATTTTCGATCTTTTACGCCGCGGGGTCGCGCGTGATGCTGCTCGCTGCCCCCGGCGGTGCTTCGGCCGGCGGCTGTGCGTCGAAGCAGGAAAAAGAGCGCTCATGTTTATGATGTCTGATCTGACGATCTCTGCTTTCCCGCGGACGCTCAGTCAGGGTCGGCGTCAGCCGAAATTCTCCTTCGTCGATCCGGTTCCGGTTGGGCCAGCGATAGGAAGCTATCGCGGACATGAGTTTTCGGAATATATGCGCGACGCATCAGGGCGCCTCTTCATATTCTCCGGTATCGCGTCGAGGCGGAGCGACGGCCGACTGATTGCGGACAATCTTCGAACGGGCGAGGTCCTCGCGATGCCCGGGCTTATTTATCGCCTCATCGATGACGCAAATTCAGAACGAATGGCACGGCCGTTCCGCGGCGAGGAAAGATGCTTTCGGCCCGCGGAAGCATGAGGCGATCTCGGACGTCACATACCGCTGGCATTTGATCGCGATCCGCTCCCGCCATTGGCCCACGCGTTGATGCGCTCCGCCGACCGGCTCGACCTCGAAGCGCAGCTCAGCCTTAAGTCGCTTCATAACGTTTGATCGACGGCATCAATCAGCCGTTAAATACCCTTCGTTTGACCCAAAACGGTGCTGCCTCGACAGTCCGCGTGCCCTGGCAAACGAAAGGCTTTCATAGAAAGCCAGCTGTCAGGGCGATGAAGCGCGAGGAGCGACGCCGGCAGGCCAAAGGCCACGAAACGTCTCACCT
>JAEWHT010000134.1 GCA_023387695.1 Pseudomonadota bacterium
CCGCCAATCCTTCGCGTTGTCCGCCCGCGCCCTACGAGCGCGCCAGCCTGATCGCGCATTATCTGAAGACGAAGAAGCCGCGCTCGAAAGTGCTGGTTCTCGATGCCAAGGACACTTTCTCACAGCAGCGGCTGTTCGAGAAGGCGTGGAAAGAGCTCTACGGCGACATGATCGAGCGCATTGGCCTGTCGCAAGGCGGCCGCGTCACCTCCGTCGATCCCGCGACCAAGACCATCGTCACCGAGTTCGGGAATTACACCCCTGACGTCGCCAACGTCATCCCGCCCCAGCGGGCCGGGCATATCGCCGAAATCGCCGGCGCAACCGATGCCACCGGCTGGTGCCCGATCGATCCAGTGAGCTTCGAGTCAAAGCTCCTCAAATACGTCCACGTCATCGGCGATGCATGCCTCGGCGGCGGCATTCCCAAATCGGCAGCGGCCGCGAGCGCACAGGGCAAGGCTTGCGCCGCTGCCATCATCAACCTGCTCGCCGGCCGCGCACCGGAAACCCCGCGGCTCACCGGCGTCTGCTACAACACCGTCGCGCCCGGCTACGGCTTCTCGCTTGCCGGAAACTATCAGCCCAAGGGCGACATCTTTGCCGAGGTCGAGGGCGGGGCGACGAGCCCGGTCGATGCGCCGCGCGAGCTGCGTGCCCGCGAGGCCGCTGAGGCGGAACGCTGGTTTCAAACGATCACGGCGGATACCTTTGGCTAAATTGACTACCATCGCCACACTGATTGCCGGTCTCGCGCTGATCTCCAACACGAGAGCCGAGGGGTTAGCCCCTTACAAGATCACGGGTGACGGAATCGCAGAGTCGCTCACGGGCGACTCCGGCGATGCCGCGCGCGGACGCGCGCTGGTGCTGGCGCGAACGACGACCTGCATCCTCTGTCATTCCGGCCCATTCCCGGAAACGCGGTTCCAGGGCGACCTTGCGCCAGATCTCAGCGGCGCCGGGAACCGTTGGACGGTGAGCCAGTTGCGGCTTCGGATGGTCGACGCCTCGCGCTTCAACCCGGAGACCATCATGCCCTCTTATTATCGCGACGATGGGCTGGTGCGAGTTGGGCGCAATTTCGTCGGCAAACCGGTACTATCGGCCACGGAGATCGAGGACATCGTGGCTTTTCTTGCAACGCTTCGGGACTAGAACCATTCATGCCAACGACGCGACGACAATTCATGGGCCTGGCTGGCGGCGTCACGATCATTCCGATCGTTACGCTGCGGCCGGTCGAAGCGACGCCCGCGATGCTCAATAGCGCGATCCGCAACGTCGTCGGTGAAGCGCCCATTCGCATCGGCAAGGTCAAGCTCGACATCCCGCCGCTGGTCGAGAACGGCAACACGGTGCCGATGACTGTGAGCGTCGCAAGCCCGATGACGGCGAACGACTATGTCAAGAGCATCCACGTCTTCAATGAGAAGAACCCGCAGCCGAACATCGGCAATTTCTATCTCAACCCCTCCACCGGACGCGCTCAGATCTCGACCCGGATCCGACTGGCTGACACCCAAAAGGTCGTCGCGATCGCCCGCCTCTCCGACGACAGCTTCTGGCAGGTCGCGGCCGACATCGTCGTGACACTGGCTGCCTGCACCGAGGAGGTGAACTGATGGCCGCCCTCATCAACGTTCCCGCGAAAGCAAAGCGCGGCGACATCATCGAGATCCGCACGCTGACCTCGCACATCATGGAAACCGGCTTCCGCCACACCATGGACGGCACGCTGGTGCCACGCGATATCATCACGAGCTTCACGTGCCGCTATAACGGCACTGAGGTCTTTCGCGCCGATCTCTTCCCGGCAATCGCCGCCAATCCTTATCTGTCCTTCTTCACCGTCGCAAAAGAGAGCGGCAAGTTCGAGTTCGAATGGATTGGCGACAACGGCTACTCGTCCACCGCATCGGCATCGATCACGGTCGAATGATTTTCTGGCGCGCGATAGTGGCGGCTGCCCTCGTCGCCACGGCTCCTGTCCTGCTCGCAGGCGAAATTCCGCCCGAAGCCCGCCGCTCCGGCTATTCCTTCATGGGCCCCGACACCCGTGCGATGCAAGATGACGATACCTCCAATCCGGGCATGCTGTTCGTGCTCGACGGCGAGGCGCTGTGGACGAAGAAGGTCGGCAGTGCTGACAAGGCGTGTGCGGACTGCCATGGCGATGCAAATAGCAGCATGAAGGGCGTCGCGGCCCGCTATCCCGCCTTCGACAGAGCGTTGGCGGGCCCTGTCACACTTGACCAGCGCATCAATCTCTGCCGCGCTAACCATCAGCAGGCAACGCGGCTGCCCTATGAGAGCCGCGACCTCCTGGCGTTGTCCGCCTTCGTTGCGCATCAATCGCGCGGCGTTGCGATCACCGCCGGCGATGATCCACAGCTTAGTCCTTTCGTCGAACAGGGCCGCAATCTGTTCATGCAGCGCGAGGGGCAACTCAACCTGGCGTGCACAAATTGCCACGATGACAACTTTGACAAGCGCCTCGCCGGTTCGCCGATCACGCAAGCGCAGCCGACCGGCTATCCGCTTTATCGGCTGGAATGGCAGACGCTGGGGTCGCTGGAGCGGCGCTTGCGCAGCTGCATGACCGGCATTCGCGCCCAAGCCTATGATTATGGCACGCCTGAATTAGTCGCACTCGAGCTCTATCTGATGTCGCGAGCTCGCGGAATGCCTATGGAAACGCCGGCGGTGCGACCGTAACGCACAAATTAGGGCTAGGCAGACGTGGAACGGTCGCTAGTATCCGCCCAAAGAATTGAATCAAGGGAGGGACTAAAGTGGCTGACCATAAAATCTCGCGCCGTACGCTGTTGACGGGCACCGCAGCGGCTGGCGCGCTCAGCCTGACCGGGCTTCCGGCGGCGCGCGCCGAGGTGAACTGGAAGAAATACGCCGGCACAAAGCTTGAGGTCATTCTCGCCAAGGGTCCGCGCGGCGACAATCTGCAAAAATACGTCAAGGAATTTACCGACCTCACCGGCATCCAGGTCGAATCCGAGCAAATTCCCGAGCAGCAGCAGCGCCAGAAATGCGTCATCGAGCTCACCTCGGGCCGACCG
This sequence comes from Pseudomonadota bacterium, assembly GCA_023387695.1. Classification (GTDB taxonomy): domain Bacteria; phylum Pseudomonadota; class Alphaproteobacteria; order Rhizobiales; family Xanthobacteraceae; genus Bradyrhizobium. Next base: position 3,078 of record JAEWHT010000134.1, read on the forward strand.
AGCTTCGACGTCGTCCATCTCAGCTACCACGTGCAGAAGCGGCAATTCGAGAAGGCCGGGTGGCTCGCCGATCTGACGCCTTTCATGAAGGACCCGACGCTGACCGCGCCCGACCTCGTCGAGAGCGATTTCTCGGCCGCTGGCCTGCAATACGCCAAGAACGACAAGGGTCAGATGCTGTCGCTGCCCTGGTCGGTCGATTATTTCATCCTCTACTACAATAAGGAGCTCTTCCAGAAGAAGGGCGTCGCGGTGCCCAAGACCCTCGATGAGATGGTCGCGGCCGCGGAGAAGCTCACCGACACCAAGGAAGGCACCTTCGGCTTCGTTGGGCGCGGCTTGCGCAACGCCAATATGACGTTGTGGACGAATTTCTTCCTCGATTACGGCGGCGAATTCCTCGATGCCAAGGGCAATATCCTGACCGACGGCCCCGAAGCGATCGCCGCAACCAAGCTCTATCAGACGCTGCTGACGAAGGTCGCACCGCCCGGCGTCGCCGGCTTCAACTGGATGGAGTCGATGGCTTCGTTCACGCAAGGACGTTCGGCGATGTGGATCGACGGCGTCGGCTGGGCGCCGCCGCTGGAAGATCCGGCCGCCTCGCGCATCGTCGGCAAGGTCGGCTACACCGTCGTGCCGGCCGGACCGAAGGGACAGTATTCGGCCACTTATGGCGACGGCATCGGCATTGCCGCGGCGAGCAAGAACAAGGAAGCCGCCTACCTGCTCTGCCAGTGGATCGTTTCGAAGCAGCAGGGTGCGCGGCTGTTGCAGGCCGGCGGCGGCGTGCCGTTCCGCAACTCGATCCTGAACGATGCGGAGGTCCAGAGCGGCGTCAAGATGCCGAAGGAATGGCTGCAGTCGGTGATCGATTCCGGCAAGATCAGCAAGCTCGGCCTGCCCGTCGTGATCCCGGTCGCAGAATTCCGCGACATCGTCGGCGCGGCGCTCACCGCGACCCTGTCGGGAGCCGATCCCGCGGCTGAACTAAAGAAGGCCAACGATCAGTTCCGGCCAATCCTGGAGCGTAGCGAAAAGGCGTGAGTGCGTTGACACAATCGGCTCCGGTCGCGGCACAGTCTGGTGCCGCGCCGGAGAAGGAATTGCGGCCCCCGTCCTACTGGCCGTTCGTGGTGCCGGCGCTCGTTGTCGTGCTCGCGATCATCATCTTCCCATGGGTCTTCACCATCTGGATGAGCCTGAACGAGTGGAAGGTCGGCTCGCCGACCACCTTCGTCGGAATCTCCAACTATTTGCGGCTGGCCGGCGATCCGCGCTTCATCGAGGCGATCGGACACACGCTGGTCTACACCGTACTGTCCGTGCTGTTGCCTCTCGTCTTCGGCACGTTCTCAGCCGTCGTGTTTCACCAGAAATTCGCCGGCCGCGGTTTCCTGCGCGGTATCTTCATCATGCCGATGATGGCAACGCCCGTCGCGATTGCGCTGGTCTGGACCATGATGTTCCACCCGCAGCTCGGTGTGCTCAATTACCTGCTGTCGCTGGTCGGCATCCCCGCGCAGCTCTGGGTGTTTCATCCGGCAACGGTGATCCCCTCGCTGGTGCTGGTCGAGACCTGGCAATGGACGCCGCTGGTCATGCTGATCGTGCTTGGCGGCCTCGCGGCAATCCCCACCGAGCCCTATGAGAGCGCGCAGATCGATGGCGCCAATCTCTGGCAGGTGTTCCGCTTCATCACCCTGCCGCTGATCATGCCGTTTTTGTTCATCGCCGGCATGATCCGCATGATCGACGCGGTGAAGAGCTTTGACATCATCTTCGCGATCACGCAGGGCGGACCCGGCTCGGCGTCGGAAACCATCAACCTCTATCTCTACAGCGTTGCCTTCGTCTATTACGACCTCGGTTACGGATCGGCGATCGCGGTCGTGTTCTTTCTGCTGATCGTGGCGCTTGCCGCGGTCATGCTTTACGCCCGCCAGCGCATGCTGTGGACCGAAATCGCGAGCGACGCATGAGCATGCGACAGATCATGGGCAGGATCGGACTGTGGTTCGCGGTGTTCGTCATCGTGTCGCCGGCGATCCTGTTTTTCCTCTGGATGGCCTCGCTGTCGCTCAAGTTCGAGGTCGATAACGCCGCCTACCCGCCGGTATTCTTCCCCGACCACATCGCCTGGAAGAACTATGCCGATGTGCTGGGCTCGAACCGTTTCGTGACCTACTTCATCAACAGCCTGGTCGTGACCGGCAGCGCAACCCTGCTCGCACTGATGGTCGGCGTCCCCGCCGGCTATGGCATTGCCCGCATGGCCGCGCACAAATCCGCGATCGTGATCTTGATCGCCCGCATCACGCCCGGCTTGTCTTACCTGATCCCGCTATTCCTGCTGTTCCAGTGGCTCGGCCTGCTCGGCACGCTGGTGCCGCAGATCATCATCCATCTCGTGGTGACGGTACCGATCGTGATCTGGATCATGATCGGCTATTTCGAGACGACGCCGATGGAACTGGAGGAAGCCGCTCTCATCGACGGTGCCGGCCGCTGGCAGGTCTTCCGCCACGTCGCGCTGCCGATCGCAAAACCCGGCATCGCGGTCGCCTTCATTCTCGCGGTGATCTTCTCCTGGAACAATTTTGTGTTCGGCATCGTGCTGGCCGGACGCGAGACCCGTACCCTGCCCGTCGCCGTCTACAACATGATCTCGTTCGACCAGCTCAGCTGGGGCCCGCTGGCCGCCGCTGCGCTGATCGTCACCCTTCCGGTGCTGCTGCTGACGGTGTTCGCCCAGCGCCAGATCGTGGCCGGTCTCACTGCTGGCGCCGTCAAGGGCGGGTAGTCGTTCTCCAGATGAAAGGGCCGGGCGACGTTGCGTCGCCCGGCCCTTTTGAGTGGCTAACGCTCTACTCCGCCGGAGCGGCGTGCATTTCAGGATGCGCGGCATAGTGCTCGCTTGCACCGAGCCTGCTCGCTGCGAAAAGGCCGGCTGCCATCACGGCATAGGCGAACGCCACCGCGGGCGTGACACCAAAGCCGCCACCGATGCCGACGGCTTCGCCGTGCATGAAGCCGAAATAGGTCAGCACAGCGCCGACAAGCGCAAAGGCCGATGCCTTTTCGAAGTCACGCTCGATGATGAAGACGCCGATCGCACCCAGGATAAGGCCCGCCAGGATGGAGCCGCCGCCCATCACTTCCAGCCCGTGATAGATCACGCCCTGCTGCGGCAGCGCCGCGATGGCGGCCGCCTTGACCGCGTCGGCCTTGTCGGCGGCCATCCCGCCGACGGTCGCTGCGGCCGCCATGGTCGAACCGAGCATGGTGTCGATCTGGAGTTTGGCCCAGGCAGCGAGATGCGGCGTGAACGCCAGCGCAACGGCGGGCGCGTGCTTCGACGGCGTGGTCTGGAAGGCCTGCGCGGTCATCAGC
>JAEWHT010000182.1 GCA_023387695.1 Pseudomonadota bacterium
GTCGTCGTGATCCTGCCGATGGTCCCAATTCACGCGGCGATCGGTCGTCTGGGCGCGTACGCGTCCACCGGCGAAGCGGTAGATCAGGCTGGCGATGAGGCCGGCGAGCGCGAGCGCGCCGACGATCACCAGCAGCAATGTCTGGAGCGAGCCCGTCGGCTTGTCGATGGCGCTGTCCGCCGCAGCGAGCGTTACCGGAGCGGGGGATGCGATCGGGTTTGTGCTTGGCTGCGTGGCGGCGGGCGCCGCCGCGGAAGCAGATGCAGGCTCCGGTGCGGGCGACGCGGGGGCTGCGGCAGTGTCTGGCCAGCGCGTGGCGAGGGCGGGCCGCGCCGCCGCGGCATCGCTGGCGTTGGGAGCCTGCTTCGTGCTCGCCGCAAGACTGCTCTGCGGAGCGATATATTCAGCATGCGCATTCTGCACCGATTGTGGCGCGGCCGGCGCTGCGCTCGGCTGCTCGGCCGTTGTCTGCGCGGTCTGTGTGGCTTTGCCGCCTTCGGCGCGCAGATACCAGCATTGCTTCTTGGTCGCGCGATCGAGCCGGTAGAACCAGTGTTGTCCTTGCGGCGCGACACCCTTCGGTGACGCAAGGCAGTCGCTCGCGGCATTCGCCGTGCTTGCGGCGCTGGGCGCGCTCGGCGCGTTCTGCGAGACAGCGGCCAAGGGTACGCCGGCAATGATGCTGCCGACTAACGCGGATATGAACTTTGCGGTGCGGTTGCCCATCCTGGTCTCCCGATTACGCATGACGCAACTCGTTACCTTCCCTTTCTCAGCAAAGAGTTAGGTGGCAATGAGCCGCAAATCCGGAGAGGATGTGGCTTGAATCGGGCCTGCGCGGCGTTCGTTCCGCGACGAAATCAGGCTTTTTCGCGTGCGCTTATTGCTTGGACGCGGTCCAGGTTCCGCCGCAGCCGTCGGCGCGACGCCAGGTCCCGGAACCGCTGCGGCCGGAGAGCCGGCCTGCGCCGGTGAAGCCGCCACCTTCGCCTTGTCCGTGGGTCGAGACCACGCCGCTCGGACTGACGGTTCCGCTGGCGTTTTCGCCGATGACCCGGCCGGAGCTGATGACAACTGCGCCGCTGGTGGAGCCGCCGCAGCCGACGCTTGTGACGGCCCAGGCGCCGTCGAAGCTGCCGCCGCCTCCGCCTCCGCCTCCTCCACCCCCGCCGCCGCGCCGCGACGACGAGCGAGATTCATCAGCGGACGGCTTGCTCCGGCGCTCCGATGGCGCGGGTTCCGCGGAGCGGCCTGGAGAACTACCCTGGCGCGAGCCGGACAGTGATTTTTCGTCATTGCCGATCGAGCCGCCGGCGCTGCCGGATTGCGCAAGCGAGGCCGAAGCGGAAAGAGCGAGCAGAAAGCCGGCGAAGGAAAACGTGCGGATTGCGATGTTCGACATGAGCGGAAAATCCATCATCGAGAAAAATCAGCGACCGGAGCCATCGGCGCAGACAGCTCCAATAATGCGGCAAGCTTTGCCAGCCTTGCCGCAATCGTCAAGCGCGGCGTCCTTGGCACGCTGCACACCCTCGCGCTGGACCAGCGACCAGGATTTGTCCGAAATTGCGAACGCGCCGCAACTCTTGCCGTAGAACGACAGCTCGATCGGGCATTTGGCGTCGGCGCAATTGCCACGTGCATCGGCGACCGCCGCTCGCCGCGAGGCATGGTTCCACGAGATGCCCCATTTATTGCCGTCGGGGCCGTAGACGATCGAACCCCATGGCTTAAGGTCCTCCATCTTGCGCATTCGCAGCAGCAGGCCTTCGGTTGGCTCGCCCGTCGGCGCCATCGAAATCCGCTGCTGCAGTTTGGTGATCGCGCGGGTGAGGCCATCGGGTGTGTCGGGATCGAAATTGAGCTCGTACAGCCGCTCGTTCAATTCACTGAGCAGTCCGGCGTCGCGCAGGGGTACGCGATCAGGGTCCGCGCGAAGGCGCTCCGAGGGTAATGGATCGGGCTGCATCGCAGCGACCTGCGGCGGCGCGGCTTGAGATGGCGGTATGAAGTAAAAAGTGCCGTCGATCGGCGAGGATGACACCCAGGGCTGCTGCGCGCCCGACGTGGCTCGCTTCACGGCGAGGCCAACCTGGTTGAAGGTCTGAAAAACGTCGAGGCCCGCAGTCCGGACCGTTGCCGCCAGCGCCTTGGTGTAGGGGCTGTGGCCGTCGACGCCGTCTTGCGCGACGTTGCCGGGCTGTGTCGCATAGGAGATCAGCGTGCCCTCCGGCGCGCGCATCTGCGCCAGGCCGCCTTCGGAGGAACGCATGCCGCGCGAGCCGAAGGGATTGTTGCGGCAGGCATCGAGGATGACGAGGTTGAGCCGCGTGCCGGAGCCCTGCATCTGCCGCAGCACCAGATTGACGTCGGTCATCTGGAAGTCGACGTCGGCTTCGCGCGTCGGATTGGCGCCGACCGGTACGAGATAGTTCGAGCCTGCGACCTGCACGCCATGGCCGGCGTAATAGAACAGCGCGACATCAGCGCCCTGGACCTGGCGGCCGAAGCTCTGCACAGCGAGGTCCATCGCGCCCTTGTCGAGATCGAGTTGGGCGCTGCCACCAACCAGCGTGAAGCCGAGCGAGCCGAGCGTTTCCGCCATCAGGCTCGCGTCTTTGGAGGGATTGTCGAGCGGCGTGATGTTCTTGTAGGCGGAGTTGCCGACGACCAGCGCAATGCGCTTCTCGGCTGACGCCGGTGTGCCCGCAACCATAAGCGTGGCTGCGACGAGCGCTGCCAGCATTAGGACGCGATCGAAAATCCTCGCGTGCATGAAAATTCCCCAAGCAATAGCGTCAATCTATCAGCCTGGCGCCCGGTCGAAAAGCGGTGCGACATTATCGTCGGGGGTTTTAACGGTGTCTTTCCTGCTGTCCCCGGGGGTGCGACGCACGATTGCCCCGTTGCCTTGTCGATGATGGATGCACGTGCCCGGTCAGGGCCGCCACATCTCCGCAAGGCGTGACGTCACTTGCTCGCGCAGCAATCGACGAGCAGGCGCCAGATGCGCTGGATTTCGATGGTCCTCTGAAGCTCGAGGACGTGGTTCTCGCTCACATGGGAGGGGATTGCCGCAGAGCGAAGTTCGCGCGGTGCGATCCAGCGCTCTGAGATTGGATCGTACCATTTGCCAAGATTGATCACGCGCGTGTCTCCTCTCTTCCATCCCTCCTTGGGACATCAACGCGCAGACGGTTCGCAGCGTTCCAACTCCGGGATCGAAGAGATCGGTGCGTATGCACGCCGAAGTGCTAGCGAAAGCGCCGCGTTACCATCGCCAGTACGAACACCGGCTCGGTGCCGTCGAACACGCTAAGCGTCCAGCTGTCGCCTGGGCGCAGCGCATGCTCGACGTCGCGGGAGAGTCGGACCGCTTCACGCCAGGCGGCCTCATCGTCGGTGAGGGATTCGCCTGTCGTATCGGTGTGGGGCTGCTGCCCCTCGAAATGAAAGAAGTACCGCCGCATGTTCGCCAATGCCGGCCAATCGAATATGTTCCTGACTGCGCGGATCGGCCGCGCCGTCAGGGGCGGCTGAGCACTTCGCCGAAATGCCTTTTCACCGCTCCGTTGCAGGCGCAGGCGCTGGCTTGCAGCGCCGGTGCGTCGAGGATCAGGAGGGCGCCGCGGCGGGTGGCGAGGATGCGCCTTGCCTTCAGCATCTGGATGACGCGGCTGGCATAGCTGCGCGAGACGCCGAGCATGCTGGCGAGTTGCTCGTGGGTGAGTGGGATCTCGTCGCCACCGATGCGCTCATGCACCGCGATGATCCATTTCGCCGCGCGCTGCTCGATCGAATGCGCTGCGTTGCAGGCTGCGGTCTGAAGCAATTGTGCGAGCTGACAGGCGGCGTAGCGCGCAAACAGATCCTGCAGGCTTGCCGATCTCTGCTGTGCCTGTTCGAGTGTGCGGAGCGACAAGCGCAAAGCCGTGCCCCCGACTTTCACGATGGTGCGCGCATAGGCCAGCGACGGGCCGCGGCCGGCCGGCAGGCCGACAGCTCCCTCGCGGCCGACCAGCAGGCTTTCGACCTCGCGATCGTCCTCGACGGGTACCGCGAATGACACGAAAGCGGAGCCGCAGGGAAAGTGGACAACAGCGATGCTGTCGCCGGCATGATGCAGGATATGGTTCGCGGCGAGGTCGACCGATTGCAAATGAGGGGCGAGTAGCTCGAAATCCTGGGTGCTGAGCTGCTGGAGGAGCTCGTTCTGGGGCCGGCCGGTCACGCTTGTTCTCTTACCTGCCGGGAATCGGCACAGGGGAGAACCCTACGTTTCCGCGCAGGAACCGACGGTTCCAAAGTGCACATAAGGGCTTGCGGGAAATCGAAAAAGTTGACGAGGAGCGCTTGGGAAGCGAGTTGCGTTGCACGCCGGCAACGCCTCGAACTCTGTTCTTATCCGGAGAACACCGGACATTCGAAAATACAGCGCGCGCTCTGTTCACGAGTGAACATAGGACGTGCACGCATTGAATTAGCCTTACGGCCGCCGAGTGCGTGCCGCGTGCACTCTGCCCGGCGGACCGTCGGCCTTCACCCACGTCACGCCGTCAGGCCGACGGTCCAAGGGCATATCGCCTGCCTAAAGCGTGATGAGATCAGGATGAATCGTCATCGCGCGTTAGGTTGTTGTTCGAGCATGATCTTTTCGGAAAACCGCTGCGCACTTTTCCGGATCATGCTTTAGCCAAGTCGGGTCGCGCGCGCAGCAGGCCGGCCGTTCGAGTTTCGATACGCGTCGATCGCCCTGTTGGCCAGCAT
>JAEWHT010000198.1 GCA_023387695.1 Pseudomonadota bacterium
GATGGGCCTGGTGCTGACCCACGCCCATGAGGACCATTTCGGCGCCATCATCGACCTCTGGCCGCGACTGAAATGCCCGATCTATGCCACTCAATTCAGCGCCGCGCTGTTCGAGGCCAAATGCGCCGCCGAACGCAATGCGCCGAAGATCCCCGTCACCGTGGTCCCATCGGGCGGGCGCATCGATGTCGGCCCGTTCAATGTCGAGTTCATCCCGGTCGCGCATTCGATTCCCGAAGCGCATGCGCTGGCGATCCACACCGAGGCCGGCGTGGTGCTGCACACCGGTGACTGGAAGATCGATCCGACCCCGACGCTCGGGCGCCCCACCGACGAGAAGCGGCTGCGCGAACTCGGCGAGGAGGGCGTTCTCGCCCTGATCGGCGATTCCACCAATGCCGTGCGCGATGGTCGTTCACCGTCGGAAGCCGAGGTCGCCCGCACCATCATTGATCTCGTGAAGTCAGCCAAAGGCCGCGTCGCGGTCACGACCTTTGCCTCCAACGTTGCGCGCATCAAGGCTGTCGCTGACGCTGCGAAAGCCGCTGACCGCGAGGTCGTCGTGGTCGGTCGCGCCATGGAGCGCGTGGTGCAGGTCGCGCGCGAGACCGGCTATCTCGATGGCGTGCAGAATTTCCGCTCGCCCGAGGTCTACGGCCATCTGCCCCAGGACAAGGTTCTGGCGCTCTGCACCGGCAGCCAGGGCGAGTCCCGCGCAGCACTGGCCCGCATCGCCAATGACGACCACCCGGAAATCACGCTCAACCGCGGCGACAGTGTGATCTTCTCCTCTCGCACCATCCCAGGCAACGAGAAGGCGGTCGGCTCGATCATCAACAATCTGGTGCTGCAGGGCGTCGAGGTCCTCACCGACCGCGATCATCTCGTCCATGTCTCCGGCCACCCCCGTCGCGACGAGCTGCGCGACATGATCTCCTGGGTGAAGCCGCAGCTTCTGATCCCCGTCCACGGTGAAGCCCTGCACCTGAACGAGCACGCCAAGCTCGCGCGCGCCGCCGGCGTGCCGCGCGTGCTGGTCATTCGCAACGGTGACCTCGTCAAGCTCGGCCCCGGCGATCCCGGCGTGGTCGGCGAAGTGCCCTCGGGACGGCTCTACAAGGACGGCACCATCCTCGAGGATTCAAAATCCCGCGCGGTGGTCGAGCGCCGCCGCATGGCGTTCTCGGGCTGCGCTTTCGTTGCCATTGCCATGACCGCGCAGGGCGAGATCGCTGACGAGCCCGAGGTCGATCTGGTCGGCATTCCCGAGAAGAACCGGGCCGGCGAGCCCTTCGACGACATCGTCTTCGATGCCGTGATGTCCACCATCGAGGGCCTGCCGAAGGCGCGCCGGAGAGATCCGGATGCGCTGGCGGAATCGGTGCGGCGTGCCGTCCGCGCCGTCATCAATGAACATTGGGGCAAAAAGCCCCCCTGTCTGGTCCACGTCCTGACAGTATAACTAGGTCGGTGTGATCGCGGTTTTCCGGATCATGCGCTGAGGGAGAAGAACATGCTGGGTCGCCTCAACCACGTCGCGATCGCGACCAAGGATGCCGTCAAATCCGCCAGGATCTATGGCGCGGCGTTCGGCGCGCAAATCTCGGAGGCCGTGCCGCTGCCCGAGCACGGTGTCATCACGGTGTTTGCGACCCTGCCCAACACCAAGATCGAGTTCATCGAGCCGCTCGGCGAGGCCTCGCCGATCGCCAAATTCGTCGAGCGCAATCCCGACGGCGGCATCCACCATGTCTGTTACGAGGTCGTCGACATCATCGCCTCGCGCGACACGCTGGTGAAGGAGGGCGCGCGGGTGCTCGGCGACGGCGTGCCGAAGATCGGCGCGCACGGCAAGCCGGTGCTGTTCCTGCATCCGAAGGACTTTTCCGGCGCGCTGGTCGAAATCGAGCAGGCGTAAGACCGCACCATGGCCATCCAGATATCAACCGCGCTCGCGATCTACTTCGTCATCTGGTGGCTCGCGCTGTTTCTGACGCTGCCGTTCGGCGTGCGCAGCCAGCATGAGGATGGTGGCGGCCCGCCCGGCACCGATCCCGGCGCCCCAATTCTGACCGGCATGAAGCGCAAGCTGGTCTGGACCACGATCATCTCCGCGATCATCTACGGGATCGGAATCGCGGCCTATCAGGCCGGCTATCTCTCGGTCGAGCGGCTGTCGAAATTGATGGGAATGCCGTTTTAGGCAATCCTGCTGGAGTTCCTTGCTGGATTTTCCGTGTCGCGTCGTTGTTGGGGGACTGAATGACTTTTCAGAGGATCGTCGTCGCGCTGCTGGTGTTGATCGTCGCTGCGCTCGGCGGCATCGGCTATTTCGAATGGAAGATGGCCGTGCAGGTGCGAACGCTGAAGGCGTTCGTCGAGGGCTACGTCTTCAACGAGGCCGTGATGGCCTGCGAGCAGGCCAAGAGCTCGACACCGTTCAAGTGGAACGGCGGAAAAAGCACCTCGGTGATCGGCCTGAACTCGGTCAAGCTGGATAAATACACGGTCAGCGCCAGCTACACGCTGGTGGCGGACAGCGTCTATTGTGATTACGATCCCATCAAAAGAAAGGCCGAGATCGGCTCGAGCTTCCTGGAGCGGGAGTAACGATCCGGCCAAGCAAAGCATGATCCGGAAAAGTGTGAAGCGGTTTTCCGACAAGATCATGCACAAATGAGCATGGGATGGGATCGTCATGACGCAAGGGCAGGCGGGGGATTATCGGATTCTTCAGGAAGCGGCCTTGCGGGATTATCTCGCAGGCCTGCCTGACATCGCAGCACTGCTCGGCGGCGCGCCGGCCGCCTGGGCCATCACTGAGGTCGGCGACGGCAATCTCAACCTCGTCTTCATCGTCAAGGGCGCGCGCGGCGGCATCGCCGTGAAGCAGGCGCTGCCCTATGTCCGCCTCGTCGGCGAGAGCTGGCCGCTGCCGCTGTCGCGGGCGCATTACGAATATCTTGCGCTGTCCAGCCAAGCCAGGCTCGCGCCCGGGCTCGTGCCGGCACTGCTGCATCACAACGAGACGCTGGCGCTCACCGTGATGGAGCTGCTCGAGCCCCACATCATCATGCGCAAGGGACTGGTTGCGGGCACGCAATATCCGCGCTTCGTCGATGACATCACCACCTTCATCGCGCGGACGCTGTTCTTCACCTCCGACCTCGCGCGCACGGCCGCCGAAAAGAAGGAGGCCATCGCCTCCTTCGCCGGCAATCATGCGCTGTGCAAGATCACTGAGGATCTGATCTTCACCGATCCCTACCGTATCGCCGAGCAGAACCGCTGGACTGCGCCGTATCTCGATGGCCTCGCGGGGTCCTTGCGGGACGACATGGAGCTGCATGTCGCGATCTCGCGCCTGAAGCTGAAATTCATGGCGAGCCCCGAGGCGCTGCTCCACGGCGATCTCCACACCGGCTCGATCATGGTGACGGCGTCAGAGACGCGGGTGATCGACCCCGAATTCGCTTTCTACGGCCCGATGGGGTTCGACGTCGGCGCGGTGCTGGCGAACTTACTGATGGCCTATTTTGCGTCCGCCGGCCACGAGCACGCGCCGGGTGAGCGGCAGGCCTTCGAGAGCTGGGTGCTTGAGACGGTCGAGAAAGTCTGGAACGAGTTCGCGCGAAAATTCCTCGATCTCTGGCGTTCCGAGGCTGGCGGCGATGCCTATCCGGTTTCGCTCTTTGCCGGCGAGAAGGGCGCGATGCGCCTCGAGACCGAACGGCAGGCCTACATGCAGCGCTTGTTTACCGACACTGTCGGCTTCGCCGCCGCCAAAACCATTCGCCGCATCTTCGGCCTTGCCCACAATATCGATTTCGAGCTGATCGAGGACCCGAAGAAGCGCGCGGTCAGCGAAGCCCGTGCTGTCAGGCTTGCGCGAGGGATGATGGTCGAGGCGGTGGCCTTCCGGACCATCGCCGACGTCACGGGCGCTGCGCGAAAGCTGCGGGACTGGCAGCCGGAGCTTGCCGGCGGATAGCGCAGAATTTTAATGTCATTTGCTGTGACATGAATATTGCGCCAACCTGGATTT
>JAEWHT010000209.1 GCA_023387695.1 Pseudomonadota bacterium
GAATCGTCACGAGAAGCAATCTCCTCCAGGCGATGGCAAGCCTCGCACACGAGATTCCGGATCCGACCGCCGACGACGAGCACATTCGCGAGCGCATCACCCGCGCGGTCAACAAGACCGACTGGCATCCGATTGGCTTCAGGGTAGATGTCCGCAAGGGCGTCGTTCACCTGCACGGCCTCATTACGACCGACGAGGCACGGCGGGCGACGATCGTCACCGCCGAAAACACCGGCGGTGTCAACGAGATCCACGATCACCTTTGCCTGGTCGATTCATACTCTGGCTACTATATCGAATCGCCAGAGGACTTGAAGGCAGCGGGCTAAGTGCCCGTGAAGTGAGAGCGGCTATCCTTGGGAGGCTTCTCTTGCCGTTGCAACGCCGATCGCGGCGCTGCGCGAGGAAGCTTACTGAGCCGCGATGAAAAGCCTCTGGACCGCGACTACCGGCACTGCGAAAGCGAAGCCGCTCCTCCGCGCGACAACAATGCCGATGAGCCTGCCTCTTGGATTCAACAACGCTCCTCCCGAACTTCCCTGACTGATCCGCACATCTGATTGAATGAGATCAGTGTTTGCGATTCCCGGGCAGGAAAGATGCAAGGCCGACACGACACCGAATGTCACGCTCTGCCCCCAATCCTGCGGATTTCCAATCGCAATCACCGGCTCGCCGACATCGGGCGTGCCTGGATATTCCAGAGTCACAGCTCGCAAATTGTCGGGCTCGACGCGAAGGAGCGCAACGTCATCTCGCGCGGACCTTACCAGCACAACGGCGTCAAGGGCCCGGCCGTCCCCAAGAAATGCCCTCACGGTCGTCGCGCTTGCCACCAAATGATTTGCAGTGACGATCAGGCCCGCCAAGGCATCCACGATGACGCCTGATCCCTGCCACTCGCGAAGCTGAGGGGGCTCCGGAATGCCTGCTTCGGGATCGAATACTCGCGCCTCGGACGGCACGCCCCAGCCCCGTATTCCAACAACGGCCGGCGAGATGCGCTTCGCGAGAGCCGCAAGGCCGTTCGTCGGGCTCATTTCTTCAAGATATTGATTATCGTTGGCCAGGCAGGGGCTGGAGCTGACAATCAGCAGCAGACTGCATAGAGAGGCGCCGATCCACCGGCGAAATTCATCGCTTCGCATGGCCTTGCTCAGGCGGTCCAAGTGACGTTGCTCAACGAGCCTAACGAATTGGACCGGATGCGATTTGAGGATTCGCAAGTTCCGCCAGATCCGGGCGATGCGAGGCCTACGGACAATTCCTTAGGTGACGTGCCCGAATTTCGGCCGTTCGCCTGATGCGCTAGGAAGAATTTGTCGATATGGCGTTCGGCTTTTTGCCAATGGAACCAGCAATGAACCACTCAATTTATACGGTGGATCGGGCGACCCATATGAAGATTGTCGTCGCTGCCTTGCTCGCCAGCATCGCAATCATGGCAACTACGGTGGGTCTGAGGGTCGCGCATTCGGACGCCAATGGGCAAGCCATGGCAACTCAGACTGTCTACAAGCCCCACCCGAACCATACCCTCACTGATCTACTTGAGAAGCACCCGATCTAAATCGAAGGGCGGAGGACGTCAAAATGACCAACGAGTTGCTCAAGGTATTGTTGTTGTTTGTCCTCTACGGGGTGCTCGAAATTGCGCTCCTGTCGTCGTCCAACGAGAGGCTGGCCGCGCGGTCCGTTCGCCGCGACGTCAAAAATCGCCCTACGAATTCTAACGAGCGCTAGGAACACGTTCGGATATTTGCGGGCGATCATCGAACGTTACGAGGGGCTCAATTGAGGCAGTTGCCCCCAAAAGACGCTACAGTGGCTCGTCGTCGAGCGTGGACGGCTCCGCGGAAAGCGAGACGAAATCGCCTCCACCATAGTCGTCCTCCGGGTCAGAACGGGTGGATTGGAGACAGAGACGATCATCAACCCGGCGAACACCTGGAATGTTCTCACAGGCCACGATGACAGCTCGGTGTGCGTTCTCCCCCCATATGACGCCACGTAACGAGACGACGCCATCCTTCACTCTGATGTTCAAGCCGACCGGGTGCCAGGCGATCTTGGCGAGAGCGGAGAGCACCGCTCGGCGGAGCTCATTGTCTCCTCCCGAATAGCCCGAAGCTCCCACCAGCGGTCCGGCGACAGCCGACAGGAAGTCCGTTCGTGTGATGATGCCGACGATCCGATCATCGCGCACAACCGGAATGTGATTCAGATGCCGGCGCTCCATCAAATCGGCCACGTCACTGAGCAGCGCTTGCTCAGTAACGGTCACAGGCCGACGGCTCATCACTTCCTCCACCTTGCGCCCGCGCTCCTTCACGAACTCGCCAGCGACCCGCTCTGCTCCCAGCAGCATCGAAAGTAGTCGATTGCGCTCATGCTCGGTTCCGATTTCACTCCGCCGGAGAAAATCGCTCTCGCACAGCATGCCCACCAGATCTCCCGCCGAATCCACGACCGGCAGGCCGCTAATATGGTGCGCAAGCATAAGTTTGACCGCGTCAGCGGCCGGAGCCTCCGGGCGTATCGTCAGGACTCGCCGGGACATGATGTGATGTGCGCGCATATGGTCCACTCCGGAAAGACCCCACAGATATTTCCGGGGCCCAATAACGTCTTGATCGAAATCAACACCGGGGCGAGCGGAGGTGCCAATTTGGTCGTAGACACCGGATAACCTTGATCATGCGTCTGCGAACTCTCGTGTTAGCCGCGATTTTGGCGACGCTTTCGGCCTCCAGTGACGGGGCGCCGGCTGACGCGTCGGCAACACTGTCAGATCTCATGACCAGGCTTCAGCTTCAGCACGCAAAGCTATGGTTTTCCGGCAAGCTGAGCAATTGGGGCTTGGCAACCTATGAGATCCAGCAAATCGACGCCAATTTTGAAGCCACCGGCAAGTTGCTGGCCGACCCGTCGCAAACAACTCGTGCCAAGCAGCAACTTCAATTGGTTCGCCAGGCAGTTCAGTCGAAGAACTTGCCCGCATTCATGACTTCGTATGCTGCCATGACAAACGAGTGCAATGGTTGTCACCGGAGTAGTGGCTACGCTTCGATCACGATCCAGATTCCACTCACTCAGCCAGTGCCCAATCAATTGTTCGTCGACCAGGTCGCGGAAGGGCGATCTCTTGCCCACTCATCTTGCGCGACATGCCATGTCGTCGACGACGCGGCAAAGGAGACGCCGGCATTCCGTCCACCGCCGCCAGGCTTCATGGAGATCGTCAGCCGCCCCTCGTTCTCCGCGGACGACCTCCGGCAGTTTTTGGCGTCGAACCATCGTCGCCTCGGACCGGATCAGATGATGCCAAACCCACGGCTCTCCGAATATCAAATCGAGGCGATCGTCGCCTACCTTGAAACGTTGAAAGCGGGTCAATCTCGCTGAAACGTAACCGTGGCACATCCCGCTCTCCCAGGCTGCCAATCACTGATTGATCTGTCGCAAGCCAATCTTTCGAGCGGGATTTATTGTTCATGAAATTCTGAAAAGTAGTGCCAATGAGCCAGATTCCGCCCGCTCGCGCCCAGCTCAGATCCCGCCGCGTCAATCTCGATACCGGGCGAGAAAATGTCGTTGTGATTTCGCGCCGCTCCACGGCGCTGCGTCCCGAATTGTTTCGAGGCTTTTCCAGGGTTGAGCTGAGCTGCGGCTCAAAAACTCAGCTGGCGACCATGCTTCTGACCGACGATGATGGCTTGGTCGGGCCGGACGAGATCGGGCTGGCGGAACCGGCGTTCCGTCGCTTCGGAGAGCCGGCGGGCAGCTATATCACGATTGCCCCGGCCCCCTCCCCGCCGAGCCTCGACGCGGTTCGCGCCAAGATCCAGGGCAGGACACTCGAAGCTCCCGAGATCAACGCGATCGTCGATGATCTCGCGCATTATCGCTATTCGGACATGGAGACGGCCGCGTTTCTGGTCAGCTCCGCCAATTTCATGACGTCCAGCGAATTGGTCGCGCTGACGGAGGCCATGGCGCGTGCCGGCACACAGCTCAAATGGAGCGCGAACACTGTTGTCGATAAGCATTGTATCGGCGGCGTTCCGGGCAATCGCACGTCCATGATCGTGGTCCCGATCGTAGCCGCGCATGGGCTGATCATTCCGAAAACATCCTCGCGGGCCATCACGTCGCCGGCAGGAACTGCCGACACCATGGAGGTGCTGGCGCGGGTCGATCTCAGCGTGGAAGCGATGAAGGAAGTCGTCGCGTCATGCAACGGCTGCCTCGTATGGGGCGGGCACGTCAACCTGTCGCCGGCAGACGACATCCTCATCAGCGTCGAGCGCCCCCTGGCGCTCGATACCCATGAGCAGATGGTTGCTTCCATCATGTCGAAGAAGCTGGCTGCGGGATCCACCCACCTTCTCATCGACTTGCCCGTAGGTCCAAATGCGAAACTCACTACAGCGTCGGAGGCCATGAGGCTACGCAAGCTGTTCCAGTTCGTCGGTGATCGATTTGGGCTCGAGGTCGAAGTCGTGACCACCGACGGGCGGCAGCCGATCGGCAATGGAATTGGTCCTGCACTCGAGGCCCAGGACGTCATGGCAGTCCTGAACAACGAACCCGGGGCACCACGCGATCTTCGCGAAAAGTCGTTGAGGCTTGCCGCGCATCTCCTGGAACGCGATCCCGATCTGCGTGGCGGAACAGGGTATGCGCGTGCATGCGAACTTTTGACCAGTGGAGCGGCGCTTCGCCAGATGGTGAAGATCATCGAGGCCCAGGGCCCTGCGCCTTCCGAGAGCAATCTTGGCAACCTCACAGCCGATATCCGGGCCGAACAAAGCGGGGTCGTTTCCATGATCGACTGCCTGCGGCTGAATCGGCTGGCTCGTACTGCCGGCGCCCCACTCGACAAGGGAGCCGGCATCAAGCTTTTCAAGAAGCTCGGCAGCCGCGTCGAGCAGGGGGAGCCTCTTTACCGCATTCACGCATTCGAGCCGTCCGGTTTTGGTCTTGCCGTTGGTATGGCTCAGTCGGATTCTGCCTACCGGTTGGATACGGAAGCCGGAGCGACACCATGATCGCGCATGCCGTCCAATGGCATCCGAGCTCGGCCCATTTTGGCCCTCGCCTTGCTGGATCTCTCGGAATCCCGGGACACGCGATCGATTTGCATCGATTTCCCGATGGAGAGCTGCGAGCAACCGTCGGCCCGGCCGCGGCGACCACGATCGTCTGCTGCTCACTCGATCAACCGAATGACAAGCTGATCGCGCTGCTCCTCGCGGCTGAAGCTTTGCGGCGCAATGGAGCCACACGGCTGGTTCTTGTCACCCCTTACCTCAGCTACATGCGCCAGGATGCGGCGTTTCATGAGGGTGAAGCGATCAGCCAACGCGCCATCGGTACGCTTTTGGCAAACAACTTCGATCGCGTCGTCACGTTCGACGCACACCTGCATCGCACGTCCCATCTCTCTGCCGTCTTCCCGGGAGCCGAAGCAGACAATCTATCCGCAGCCCCGGCGATCGAGGCATTTATTCGTGCAGACCCTCCTGCCGCTGACACGATCGTCGTCGGCCCTGACGAGGAATCCCGCGCCTGGGTGGCTGATATTGCCGGCCGGTTAGGGTTGTCCTACAGCGTTGCGCAAAAAATTCGGGATACCGATCAGTCGGTACGGATGACGTTTCCGGATCCGGCACAATTTTCCGGGCACCCGGTCATCTTGATCGACGATATCGTGTCGTCCGGGGGCACCCTGATTACCTGTGCCGAGACTCTTACCGCCTCCGGCGCCTCGTCGATCAATTCTATCGTCGTGCACGCGCTATTCCCATCGGCGCTGCTGCCACTCTTTGGCCGTGCCGGCATCCAGTCCATCCGATCCACCAACAGCGTGCAACACCCAACCAACGCGATTGGCCTGGACGATCTTCTCGCGCAGGCATTGCGGAACGAATTGGTGGGCGTACGCGCAAATGGAGGCAACATTTGAGCGTGACAGTCCAGATTTGCGGTGCAGCCCGCACGGTGACCGGCTCCTGCTATCTCTTCGGAGTACCCGGTGGGCGTTTCCTGGTGGATTGCGGGCTCTTCCAGGGTCCGAAGACGCTCAAGGCCTTGAACTACGGCCCATTCCCGTTTCGCCCTGGGGACATCGACGCGGTCCTGCTCACGCACGCCCATATTGACCATAGCGGTCTGTTGCCGAAACTGACGCGCGAGGGCTTTTCCGGCCCGATCCTGGCGACCCGCGGCACGATCGACCTCTGCTCCTACATGCTTCCTGACGCCGGCAACATCCAGGAAACCGAGGTTGCCGCCCTCAATCGACGAAACGTTGCACGCGGGCGGGCTGCCGTCACACCGATCTACACGCAGGCTGATGCGATCGCAGCCCTCGATCAATTTCGACCTGTCGAATATCAGGCATGGGTTCCGGTGATACCGGGCGTCCGAGCCCGATATTGGAATGCGGGCCATTTGCTCGGATCGGCTTCGATCGAGCTCGAATTCTCGGATCAAGGCCGTGATGGCCTCCCATTGCGTATCCTGATGTCCGGCGACATCGGGCCAGACGCCAAACTATTCGAGCCTGACCCGGAGGGCCCCACCGGCCTCGACTACGTTTTTTGCGAGTCGACCTATGGAGATACCGATCACCCGTCAACGACACCCGAGCTTCGTCGCTCTCATCTCGCGCAGGAGGTCCGCGATGCGGCTGCAGAACGCGGCGCGCTGCTGATCCCGGCCTTTGCCGTCGAGCGGACCCAGGAGCTGATCGCCGACCTCTCCGATCTGATGGCGCGCGGCGAGATTCCCAGCGCTCCCATCTTCCTCGATTCGCCCTTGGCGATCCGCGCCACGGAGGTCTTCCGGAGCCATGCCGCCAGCCTCGATCCAGCCGTTGATGTCGATCGGCTGCTGACGTCCGCTCAGCTGCATTTCACGGAGACCGTCGCCGAGAGCAAGTCGATCGCACGGCTGTCCGGCTTTCATATCATCATTGCCGCCAGCGGCATGTGCGATGCCGGCCGTATCCGCCATCACCTGAAACGGTGGTTGTGGCGCAAGGAATGCACTGTTCTTCTCACCGGATTCCAGGCGCAAGGCACTTTGGGTCGATTTCTGCACGACGGCGCGAAGGCGGTGAGGATCCAGGGCGAAGAAATCAAGGTTGGAGCAAGAATCAGGTACATCGACGAATATTCCGGACATGCGGACGGACCGGAGCTCGAGCGATGGATCGCCGCGCGGCGTCCGATTCGACGCGGATTGTTTATCGCTCATGGAGAAGAGCACGCGCTCAGTGGCCTCCTGAATCGGGTTGCCGAGCGAACCGTACCGGCCGCGCAGATCTTCACGCCAATGCTGGACGACATCTACGACCTGTCGACAACGGCGCCAACACCGGTCGATGTCGCCCGGCGCCGCAGGCTCGCTCCCGAGGCGGTCGTCAATCTCGACTGGCACAATGATATGTCGAAACTGATCCTCGACATCAATGAGCGAATCGAGGCCGCCGCGGACGATCGCGCGCGGGGCGTCATCGTGCGAAGGCTCCGAAAGGCGCTCGAGCAGGAGTGATGTTCGCGTGATGCGGGTTTATTGATCGCCTGCTTGCCGCGAGGATCTCAGGCGCGGCTCGAGCGCCGCGAGCATCTGCGTCCGACCAAGAATGCCCGCCAGCTTCTTGTCTCGCAGGACAAGGACCTGCGATATCTGGTAGATGTCCATCTGCTTGACGACCTCCTCGATTGAGTCACGCTCGTCAACGCAGACGGGGTGCCGGCTCATGACGGCATCGACCCGCAGGCCGCTGGTTCTTTCGCGCGCAAGCTGCCCCTCGCCTTTCCCGAGCAACCATTCGAGCCAAAACCCTTCGGGATAGTCTACGCCCAGTTCGCGCCTGTGCAGAAAATCGCCTTCAGAAATGATGCCGATGAGTGCGCCTTCATCGTCAACCACCGGCAGGCCGCGCTGATTGGTCTCGAGCAACAGGTGGATCGCATCAAGCAGCGGAGCAGTCGGCTTCACCGTTGCGAACCAGGTTCGCATGATATCTCCTGCCATCATCGCTACCTCCTTCCACTTGTGTGCAAAGTGCGCTGCCCTGGTCTAGTGAGACATCAGCAGGCACACCTTCGCTTCCTGCAGCAGGGTCTGGGTCATTCCGCCGAAGATCCATTCTCCCAATCGGCTATGGCCATAACCGCCGGTAACAATGAGGTCCGCTCCGACCTCGGAGGCCAGTCTTCCGAGATAATTTCCGTCTGGCTCCGTCGTGTGGACACGCACGTCGTGCTGGCATTGCACCCCGGAGCGATGCCCCGAACCTTTTCGCGATGCTGTCTGCGATGGCGATTTGACCCGACTCCTGCTGCGCGGAATCGACGTAGACCATGACACTCACGATAGACATGACGATGCTCCGACAGTTGGAAAACGATTATGCCGCGTCGTGCAGATGCTTCTCGATCTCCCCAACGGGGTGCTTGGTGAGGTCCTTGCCGAGCTCGCCGATGATCCGGCGCTTCACGTCGTCATGAAAGGCCGAACGAAGCTCCGCCAGCGCGCGAGGTGGCGCAACGACGATGAGGGAGGTCGAATGTTCAGCGCGAACAAGGCGCTCGGCAGCGGCCGCGACCTGCCTCACGAAGCGGCTCTCCTCGAGCTCATGCCAATCGCTGATCTCCACGGCACTTCGCCGGCCTGAACCTTTGTTGACCCGGCCGGGGCGATCGCTACCCTGGGCGTGCGCGGGCGGGTTTTCCTCCTCGAACACGACCTCCGTCTTCAAATTCGGAAACTTTTCGTCGCCTTCGTTGCGCAGGAACAACGCCTTCCGACCGTCGCCGACAAAAACGACTGCGCGATGCGGAATTTTGATCATTGCCGCCTCCTCCTGACGTTTTGACTATTTCTACCGCGGCGCTCGCCACGCGGTTTGATCCCGATCAAACCGCGCGCATGCCAATCGAACGATGCCGGCGAGCGTGCGCCCGAGCTAAGCTGCGACAGCTTCGTAGATGTCCTCTTCCTGGGCCGTGTGCATGCGCACGAGCGTTTCGATCGCCTCAATCACGCGCTGGGCATCTCTGACGACATAACGATCGATCTTCTCCGACGGCAGATCCTCCACGATCCTGGCGAGCAACCGCGCGAGATGCAGAATTTCCCGATGGGCGCGGCTCATGGCCGAGAGACCGTGGCGTTCGCGGAGCACTTCAGCGATCTGCGGATAGATGCTGTCCTCGTCTTCAAGCTCGTGCTTCACCACGCGGCTCTGAACCAGCCGATGGGCTTCGTCGATGAGCGCCGCCGCAACTTTCGGCTCCGCATCATCGATGGCGTCAACGATCGTACGCAGCCGATCGAGATCCCTGAATAACGCCTCGTGGTCATGATGCAGCGCCAATCCCTGAGCTGCGCTGATCCGGCGACCGGCATTGCTGTGAGCCGGAGCGAGCGCGCGCAGCGCATTCAGAATGACGGCAACGTCGATGACTTCCTGCGTGATCGCCGCCGGCACCGGATTCAGCCAACCGACCATCGCCGCCAGCATGGCCGCGAACGATAACCCCATTCCGACCAGGATGCCTTGGAGCGCAATACCGCGTGCGCGCTGCGCGATGACGATTGCTTCACCGACACGATCGAGCCGATCCGCCAGGATGACCACGTCGGCGGCTTCCGACGAGGCACTGGCGCCGCGCGCTCCGAGCGCGATCCCAACATCGGCCGCGGCCAATGCGGGCGCATCGTTGATGCCGTCGCCGACCATGATGGTCGGGTGCTGCTTCTGCTCCATTCGCACGGCCTCGACCTTGTCCGCGGGGACGCGGTCGGCGAGGACCGCGTCAAGGTCCAGCGCCGCGCCGATGGCCTGCGCCGCTGCGGCGCGATCGCCCGTGACCATCACCATTCGCGCGATTCCTGCATCGCGCAGAAGCCGGATCGCCCGTGGCGTATCGGCTCGCAGTTCATCCGCCAGCAGCAGTGCTCCGACCGGATGGCCGTCGATAGCGACGAAGACGATCAATGCAGATCGCCAGGAAGCCCGCCGGATCGCCCGCAGCTCCCATGGTGACAGTTCGGTGTTGGGGAGAACCATCTGACGCGAGCCGGCCGCGACCCGGTGTCCATCGATGAAGCCGCTCATGCCGGATCCAGCGGTTTCTTCGACCTCCTCCGGCACCCTGAGCCTGAGCCCGCGATCGATGGCCGCCGCCACCACGGCCTTGGCAAGCACGTGATGCGAGGCCTGTTCGAGCGATGCCCCCAACGCGAGAACCTCGTTCGGGTCCTGGCCCGGCGCGACCTCGACCGACAGCAGCCGGGCGCCTCCCACCGTCAGCGTCCCGGTCTTGTCGAACAACACGGTGTGTGCACGCGCCAAGGCGTCAAGCGCCCCACCGCCTTTCGCGAGGATACCGCGACGCGCCGCCTGGGCCACGCCGGCGATAAAGGCGACCGGCGCGGCCAGGATCAAGGGACAGGGCGTCGACGCCACCAAAACGGCAAGGCTCCGGGTGAGATCGCCCGAGATGGCCCACGCGACGGCGGCAACCAGCAGCGTGACTGGCAGAAATATCAGCGCGTAGCGGTCGGCCAGGCGTACAAATGGAGCCTTTGCCGTTTGGGCTGCGGTCACCATACGCACGATACCGGCGTAGGTACTTTCGCCGGCTGAAGCGGTGACGCTCAGCTCGAACGTTTCACCCGCGTTGAGCGCGCCCGACAAAACGGCGCTGCCCCGCGTCTTCTCGACCGGGATCGGCTCGCCCGTGATCGCGGATTCGTCGATCGTGGCTGTCGCCGAGCGAACAACTCCGTCCAGGGGCACGACTTCGCCCGCACGCACGAGCAGTTCGTCGCCGGGAGTGACAAGCTCGACCGGCACCTCCTCGATCTGGCCGTCGACCTTACGATGGGCCTGGCGCGGTGCGCGATCGACCAATGATCGCAACTCGCGCTCGGCCTGCGCGATCGCGATATGCTCCAGCACGTTGCCGCCGGCATACATCAGCGCGACCACGGCGCCGGCCAGCGGCTGGCCGAGCACGAGCGCTGCACTCATCGAGAGCAGTGCAATTGCGTCGACCCCTAGCCGCTTCGCCAGCAAGTCCCTGACAATCGAAACCGCGAGTCCAATAACCACGGGCGCCGTGCCGAGCGTCCACGCGAGGTCGGCCAGATCCGGCCGTCCGGCGACGCGCGCGAGAATGCCGGCGCTCAATCCGGCAATCGCGATCGCAACCAGGATCCAGCGCATATTCCGTTCGAACGACATGTTTATGTTCCAGGGCCAAATTGATGTCATCTTCGCCCGGGAACCGGGTCTTCGACTTGAGCCCGATCAATGCCAACGCAAGCCTCGCGCTCGATAGGATGGCAACAAGTACGGCAATGCATTCTCGCGGTGCATTTCACCCGAGCTTTGCTCTTTCGTTCCACCCTCTTATCCAAGAGGGCGCAGGGAAGACCGGGTGCTGACCTCGCACCCGCGGTCCGCTGCGCGAAAGATGTAGCGCAGGAAGAACCGCACAGCAGCATACAGGTGGTGCCAATCACTCGGCCTTCCCTGCGCAGTGGTTTGACGGCTTATGCCGTACTCTCCCGGGAGCCGAATTCTTCTGGCCTCCCTCGCTCCGCAGATTAGCGATGCGCTTCACCCGGTTGGGCTCCCCGCACCTCCGCAAAAGCTTGACCGTGGCGACGACGGCCAGGACCACACGGTTTTGCCGTACGCACGGTTCGCGAGTTCGCCGCAGTCTTTCCCGGCCCTGTCGACAAGGCCAAGAAACTGCTGGCGAGACGAACCTGACAGCGCCGCTCGTCGACACGCGGTTTCGGGCTCACAGGGACACCCCGCCCTGCCCGCACCTTTCGCGCCCAACGCTGCCCGCGTCCACCGCAAGCCCGGCTCGCAATCAAGACGACTCGAGATCGCCCCTCAAGGATGAGCCGGGATAGGCGACACGTACGCCATTTCTGAATTTCGGTAAAGTGGAATATTTTTGTTGGGAGGGGTTGACGGGTTGGCGGGTGTTTCGGACGACTGGCACGGCACGCGTTCAATCCAATGCTCAGCCGCCCTTCCAACCCAAATAGAAAAGCAGACCCGCAAGCAAAACTGCGTAGAGGAACTTTACGAATTCCTTGAACCCGTCTTCACGCAAAGTACTCAAGATACGCTCTCTCCAGGTTGGAGTGAATCCGGCAGTGACGAAGAGATTGACGCCGAATTTTTCCATGGAGCTCGCCAAGCTTGCGCTTGAGCTGAGATCGCCAATCCATTCCTTTGATAGAATCATCTCAACTTCACTAGCTAAGTCTTCGTCAACTTCGGCGTCCAGCGTGTTTCGGCACTGGCTGCACACGTAGCCCGTGATGACCTTCAACCGAACATCCGCCAACTCTTGATTGAAATCGCAGATACATGCCTTAGTCCCGAAATGTTGCGATCCCTGCAGTGAAGGGCAAATACCCGCAAGAGCCTCACGGACGGTCAAAGCCTGAATGAATTCAATGATCGATGGAGGCGCCATGGAAGCCTCCCAAGTCCCAAGGGCGATTACAGAAATTCTCTTTGTCCGTAAATTGTAATAGCTATCCGCAAAATTCGCCATGCTGATCACAACGAAGTAGTCGGGCAAGCGCTTATCCTTAATTGAATAGTCTGACATGGCGGACAGCAATTTTACGCCAAAGCGATCCGGAAAATCGCGAGCAGTATCTCGCACATCCTCCCGATTTAGCTCACCCGGCGCATCCAGGGCGGACAGCAATGGATCTGGGATATCGGCCGGAATGAACTCAAATTCAAAATGACGTAGCCGCCGATTCATGGCGAGTATGAAGAGCTTGAGAGCCGGGGACTGCAGTTTGTCGCCTGCGGTAACGATCGCTATTCGAAACGGCTCGTTCCGCCCTGACGACACCTTCGCTTCATTGACGTGAGTGCGACCTCTCGATGCTTCGGACATGATGCTGATCCAATGCTGGCGCGTGGACTAACGGCAAAGTAAAGCAAACCCCAATAGAATTTCACCGAGTACAAGCACGACGGGCTTCGCAAGCGCACGAACTTCCCACCGCTCAGAACCTTGGTGCGTCTGCGTGCCACACCAAAAGCGCGCCCATGTCGATCAGCACGATCTTCTCGTACAAGGCGGCTGATTCAATGGCCTCGTCAGTAAAGGTGGCGTTCGTCACGACGTAACCGCGATGGGCGTTCTGCTCTTCAATAACGCCTTTAAACTGCTGAATCGTCGGCCGCCCGATTCTGTTGTCTGGTGCATTTCGTTTGCATTGAACGATAATCAAGCCATCAGGATGAATGGCGAAGCCATCGACGCCAAAATCATTTGATTTTCGAGTTGCCCATGCGTTGAGACCTGCGGCGTCGAAAAAGCTCATCGTATGACGTTCGAACTGACTCTTCTGGAGGAGTCGCGAAACGAGTGGGATCCATCGGCTGCTCCTTCATAGCAGCCTTCATTTGTGCGCTGGCACGGCGCAGGCGTTCGTCCTGGACTATGACATCAATGATCTCGACAATTTGAGGCCGTGCCTCCGGACTCGTCATGACGGTCTCTATGATCGCGGTGATGCCCGCCGTCCCCAGAAAGATCAGCAATAGGACAGGCACGCCGAGGGCACCGCCGAACGCAGCAATACCAGCAGCCTGTCCGCCGACTAACGGAATGGCCGCCAGCGTCGCGGGAAGCGCGATCTTCACGGACAGAGGTAAATCGGACCTGCGATAGTTTGAAACTGCCTCCGAAACACTCTTTGCAATGGCAACGATTGCAGCCCGCGAACTGATAAGAGAGTTCAGCTTCTTGAATTTCTCTGTTGGGCTAAGATCGCTCGCGACAACCGCCCGAGATTCGCTGAGCCAGCGTATTGCAAGCACTCGATCTTCAGCACGCGTCGTGTGCTTGATGGCGGAAGCGAATCGAGCGACCAACCATTCTCTAACGCCACCTTTAATTGCATCTAACATGATGGCTTCCTAAGGGTCGCATTCAGTTTTATAGTGCCTACCCGCATTTTTGCCAGGGAAATCGAAATGAGAGCATCATTTGTTGCGATTTTGTTTGCCGTCATTCCTTCTATTAGCAACTGCGAAGAGGCCACGGCTCCAAGCCGGATCGACAGCATAACAAAGTCGGCTCGGGAGCTAGTACCCACCATTCCAGCTCTCCCATCTGTCTCTCTGCCCTCGATGCCCGATCTCTCCCTGCCTGACTTTTCCGACGCGACCGGTAAGGTGATGACGGAGTTCAACACTTTCACGCAGCAAGTCGGCGACGCGCTGCCGATACTCGAGCAGATGGGATACGAGGTCACGACGTTCAAAGTAACCTGGGGCCTTCCTCCGAAAGCGCGACTGCGCCTGAAGTCAACAGGTGCTGCCGACCTTCCGAAGATAAACGCCATTGCCGCAAAGGCACTGAACGGAGGCGTCCTGATTTCTGCCCTCATCACGAGCGCTGCGACGGCAAAACGTATTCAGGGCACGATGAAGCTGGGAACGGCGTACCTGGATGTAGATTTCGCGGTGCCGCCTCGTGTGAGCATGAAGTTTGTCAACGCGAAGACGACCGATAAGGACGAACCGCTTCGGGACTCTGACGAGTTGGAAATTGCGTGCAGATGACAGGTACGATGGGTAGAGCGAAACCAAACCCATCAAGGTCTATCCGCGGACGCGGCATGATGGGCTTCGCTAGCGCCCAAACCATTACACGGCCTACGTTCGCTTAATCAGCTGAGCGATCTCCCACACATGCCCCGAAGGATCAGCGAAAGCCGCGGTTCGCCGTCCCCATGGGCGGTCGATCGGGCCATTGAGGAGAGCGACACCGACATCCCGAAGGCCAGAGCAGACCGCATCGACGTCAGCGACCCTGATCGTGAACAGCGCGCGGGCACCTGCGGATGACGAGCCGACCGGCAATGGCTCCACAAGCTGAGGCGCCTGGGACGCGACGAGAAGATTGATCAGGAGCCCGCCGAATTTCAGGACAGACGAGTTGGCATCCTCCCAGACCGTCTGGGCTGCGAACACCTTGGCGTAGAACGCCTTCGACGACGCGATGTCATCGACGAACAGCGTGACCACTTCGACTTCGCTTGGCAGACCATTGACCATATCGGCTGACTCCCTACGGCGCGTACTGGCATCGCCGCGCAGTGACCAAGCCGATTTGCCTGATTTGGCGATTTCGATCGGCTGAGTTCTGCCGAGCCTATCAAACGGGAGTTGGGGAGTGAACGGTAGACATGCGCATGAAAAGGACACGCCGCGACGGCATGTGTCGCCCCGAGAGCGTAGCACACGGCTTCGCTCAGTCCGTCCTCATGGGCGCCGATGGTCATGAGCTTTCATCAGCGCCTCGATCGTAAAATCGTTGGCGCAGTACTCATGAAGATTCCGCTTCGCGGTTCCCGATCGAAGCTCGCGCGCGCACCGCGACTTGGCCACGCATAGCGAGCACAGGAGCGTCATGTCGCGCAGCACGCCCGGCTGCCTGTTCGCGAGCTCCTGTTCATCGATGCCGAACGCCTGGAGCATCTTCGGCAGCTCATCCGACCGCTGACGCCCGCGGGCGACGAGGCCTTCCAGTTCCGTCCGCGACACCCGGAGATCGCGTGCGATCAGATCCACTTCGCAGGCCCCGATCCCAGGGGAGGCACAGCTACACCGATCGAACCAGTCCGCGAGGCTAACCAGGACCCTGTCCGCGATAGACGCCAGCTTCGTCGCAGATGTCATGGCAGCCTCCCGTTGCGCTCGCTGCTTCGAATCGACGAGACAGACGCCCGTTCGGCCTCCGCCTCCTGCTCGAGCCGCGCAAGGCTTCAAAGCGCTCTTCGGCGAGATCATCGAACAGCGGATCCTTGTGCGTGGTCACGGTCGCGGCGATTTCCGCCCAATCCGCGGGCTCGAGAACGCGCGCGGCCGCCGGGAAGAAATCGCGATCCTCCATCGCCATGTGACGCCGCTCGTGATCGATGAAATCGCGCACGGTGTCGACAACGCTTTGGCGAAGGACTTCGCGATCGGCGAGAACGCCCTCCACGGCGTTCGCGACGCGCCGCAAGCGCTCGGCTCCCTTGCGATGCTCGCCGGCCAGATTTCCGATCCTTGCGGCTCCCGCGGGATCCCGGGCTTTCAGCTTGGCGAAGACCACGTCTTCCTGAGGGTGATGGTACACCTCCGGATAGACCTCGAAATAGCTGATGACCGCCTTGATGACTTCGTAATCCGGCCGCTCTCCGCGATCGAATATATCGAGTTCGCGCTCCAAGACGGCGAGCAGCTTCTCGATGTTGCGGTGCTCCCGGGACAAGCGATCGATAATCATGACCGCGCTCCATAGCCCCCTACGCAACCATAGCCAGATTGCGGATGCGATCTTTGCTGCAGATCAAATGGTGGCGCGAGAGGGACTTGGCACGCGGCTCAAGCTCAAAGCGAAATCTTTATGTATTCCCGCAGGTTATTCGGAATGTGGCAGCGGATTTGCCGGAGTTAATTCTCATCTTCCGGTCATGATCCATTCGGAAACCCGACTTTGCAGCGAAGGCCTGCAGGGATCTTGTGGTCCGGATTTGGCAGCAGAAGGCGAATGCCGAAGGTGCCGCTTCGGGCATCGATGAGTGGATCGATCACTTCAACCTTGGCGACGTAGCTGCCACCCACCGGAGCTTCTCCAGTAACTGTCGCCTCCATGCCGACCTTGATGGTGCCGTAGAGCGTGACCGGCACGAAGACTTCGACATTGAGCGGGTTGATCTGGGCGATGGTCATGATCGGCGCCTGCTCGTAGGCGTATTCGCCACCCAGGAGATTTCGTTCAGCGACGACACCGTCAATCGGGCTCCTGATCGAGCGAAGCTTCAACACCTCCTCTGCGCGCAAGACCTCGAGTTGCGCGATTTTCATGTTCGCCTGCGCGTCGCGCAGATCCTGGCTCGCGACGCCAAAATCGGATTCGATCTCGTCCAGGGCTGCAGCCGAGGCGGCACCCTTGGCCATGAGGCCGCTGGTTCGTTCGCGCTTCTTGGTCAAAAAGACCAACCGAGCCTCCCGGGCCTTAACCGTGGCGTCACTCTCGGCCTTGGCTTTGGCCAATTCCAATTGCGCTTGATCCACGGCCGATTCCAGTCGGGCGACAATTTGATCTTTGCGAATGATGTCGCCGCGATCAGCCAGGACCTCCTTCAAGACCCCCGAGACGGGTGTCGCAAGTTTGATCTTCAGGCGCGGTTCCAAAATACAATCAAAAGTTCTATTTTCCGCATTTGCACAACTTATGAATGCAGACAACAGAACGAGGACAGCCGGAGCGGTCCAGCGCGACCATCCAACCCCGAAGGAACTGATATCACGCAATATTTTCACCTCGTCTGAACCGCTCCGGTGCATGGGAACATTGCGTTCTCCGGCGCGAGACCTGATAATCGACACATACGGAAACAGATTTTTCGACAGCTTATTACCAGTAGGCCTCCGGTGCCAACTCCAGAGCAGGTCATCGAATTGCAGGGCGATGCCGCGCGCAGTTCGAAGCAGGATCCCAGCTTGTGGTCGGTGCTGGCGGGAGCCCGCGACGCCCCGGATTTTTGCCAGGCCTGGCTTCGCTTGCAATGCGAGCAGGTCGCGGGCGCGACCGCCGCCCTGCTTTTGCTCGACGATGGCGAGGGCCATTTTTCGAGCGCAGCAGGTTGGCCCGACAGTCGTCAGGACCTGTCGTTTCTCGCCACAACCGCACAGCAGGCCCTGAGCCAGCGGACCAGCTTCATCGATCAGCCGGCATCGACGGCGCAAGCAGGCGATGTGCAGATCGGCCAGCCCATCGAGACCCAAGGACGATTGATGGGCGTTGTGGTCGTCGCGCTGAAGCGGCCGGCGGCCGACTTTCCTGGCGTCATCCGGCAACTGCGTTGGGGAATTGGGTGGCTGGAGCTTCTCTTCGTTCGACAACAGAACGATCGTGATTCCAGCAAACTGGCTCGCACCGGCTTTGCGCTGAGCATCCTGTCCGAGGCGCAACAGCACACTGAATTCCGTGCAACCGCACTGTCCATTGCCAACGAGCTGGCGAGCAAGCTCGATTGCACCAACGTGAGTGTCGGCTTCACGAGCGGTAAAAGCATTCGGCTCATCGCCATGTCGCACTCCGCGGTTTTCAGCGCGAAGAGCCAGATCGTATCGACGATCGAGAATGCCATGGAGGAAGCGGCCGACCAAAACGCATCGGTCGCGTTTCCCGTCACGCCTGGAACCGAACGTCGCATCGCCCTCGCTCACGAGGATCTCGCCAAGCGATCGGGTGGTTCGGCGGTCCTATCGGTGCTTATGACGAATGGCGTGCAATCAGTCGGCGTCATTCTTCTCGAGCGAGATCGCAGCAAGGCATTCGACGATCCGACCATCGAGACGCTCGAGGCCGTCGCCGCGCTGGTGGGACCTGGCCTCGAAACAAAAGCTGAGACGAACAAGCTCATTGCCGGTCGGGCCGTCAGCGCACTCGGATCCGGCACGCGGGCCCTGTTTGGCTCGGGGCGCCCTGCCATCAAACTTGCAACGATCGCTGTCCTCGCCATCCTCGGGGCCATGGTGTTCGCGAAAGGAGAGTTTCGCGTCACCGCCAAGGCTGTCGTCGAGGGTGCGATCCAGCGATCCATCGTGGCTCCCTTTGACGGTTATGTTGCATCTGCACCGGCCCGCGCCGGAGATATCGTCGAGTCGGGACAGGTCCTGGCGACCCTCGACGATCGCGAGCTCAAACTCGAAGCTGCCCGCTGGAAGAGCGAGCGGGACCAGCAAGCCCTGAAATACAGCGACGCGATGTCGAAGCACGACAGGTCGGTCGCTCTGGTCGTCTCCGCGTCACTGGAACAGACTGCGGCCCAACTTTCCCTCGTCGAAGACAAGCTCGCCCGGGCGGCGATTGCGGCTCCTTTCCGCGGCGTCGTGGTCTCCGGCGACCTGCGGCAGCTGATCGGGTCGCCGATCGAGAAAGGCAAGGTCCTGTTCGAGATCGCTCCGCTCGAATCTTTCAGGGTCATCCTCCAGGTCGACGAGCGCGACATCGCCTTTCTTGCAGAAGGCCAACACGGCACCCTGGTTCTGACCGGCCTCTCCAGCGACGCGGTCCCCTTCGACGTCAAGGTAATCACGCCTGTCGCCACGGCATCCGAAGGTCGAAATCAATTTCGGGTCGAAGCCAGCGTCCAGGGTTCCGCTCCCTTGCTGCGTCCGGGCATGGAGGGTATCGGCAAAATCTCGATCGACCGCCGCTCGCTCCTTTCGATCTGGACGCGATCGCTCGTGGACTGGATTCACATCACTGCCTGGAAATGGCTTCCGTAGCGCCATGAGAGAGAATTTCCTCGATTCATCCTGGCATCGCATTGGCGCATTGCGACCGAAATTACGAAGCCACGTTCGGGTGCACCGCCATCGCTACAACGATACGTCGTGGTACGTGGTCCAGGACAGCGTCTCGGGTCGTACGCACCGCTTCACGCCCGCGGTCTATTTCTTCGTGGGCTTGATGAACGGTCAGCGTACCGTGGACGACATCTGGAATCAGGCCGTGCGCCAACTGAAAGACGATGCGCCGACGCAAGGCGAGGTCATCAATCTGCTCGCACAGTTGAATGCCGCAGATCTCCTGCAGACGGACATTGCTCCTGACGCCCACGCGATGTTGGTGCGGTACACGAGGCACGCGAAGACGAAGCGCCGCGGCAGCTTCGGCAATCCATTGGCGATGCGGCTGCCTGTTTGGGATCCCGATCGTTTCCTGGAAACGACGCTTCCCGTCGTTCGCTACGCCTTCACCCGAGTTGGGGCGATGATCTGGCTCGCGACCGTTTCCGCTGCCCTCATCCTGCTCGGTATTCACTGGAGCGAGATGACCGACGGAATCTCGGATCGTATCCTCGCATCCGAAGGTCTGCTGCTCACGGCCTTGGTCTTCCCGGTCTTGAAGTTCTTCCATGAGTTGGGGCATGCCTACGCCACCAAATTCGGCGGCGGCGAAGTTCACGAGCTCGGCTTGATGGTGCTGGTGTTCGCACCGGTTCCCTATGTCGATGCGTCGGCCTCGATTGCGTTTCGGAGCAAATGGCGCCGCGCGCTCGTAGGCGCCGCCGGCATGCTGACCGAGATATTCATCGCAGCGTTAGCGATGTTGTTGTGGACATTGGTCGAACCCGGGCTGTTTCGCTCGTTGCTGTACCAGACCGTGCTGATTGCCGGTGTCTCGACAGTGCTGTTCAACATCAATCCGTTGTTGCGGTTTGACGGTTATTACATCTTGTCCGATCTGATCGAGATCCCGAACCTCGGGTCCCGGTCGACGCAATATTGGTTTTGGCTCGTGGATCGCTTCGCGTTCGGCATTCCGGGCGCTTCGCCATCCGTCGTCAAGCGAGAGAGGTTCTGGTTTCTGGCATATGCTCCGCTCGCGCTGGCGTATCGCATCTTCATGCTCTTCAGCATCTCGCTCTTCGTCGCGTCACACTACTTCGTCGTCGGCGCGCTGATCGCGATCTGGGGACTTGTTCTCGGGCTTGCTCTTCCCCTCTACAAGGGCCTCAGATACGTGCTGATCGGCTCTCGCCTGGAAAAGCGCCGGTTGCGGGCAGCGTCGATCAGCTTCGCCGTGGCGATTCTCCTCTTCGGCACGTTGTTCCTCGTTCCCGTCCCGCTCTACAGTGTTTCCGAGGGCGTCGTCTGGCTCCCCGAGGAGAGCTACGTGCGAGCCGCAGACAGTGGCTTCGTCAGCAAGGTTCTCGCAACTCCCGGAATCGGGGTTCACGTCGGCGACATCCTTGTGGAAGCCGAGGAGCCCGAACTGAACTCCAGGATGCAGGTATTGCAATCGGAGATCGAGGGATTGACCCGGAGACTCGCATCCGAGCAGTTCACCGACCGCAACCAGGCCGAAATCACCCGCCAGGAGATTTCCCTGAAGCAAACCAATCTTGACCGCGCGTCAGAGCGCCGGGACGCACTGAACGTTCGAAGCGCCGTTGATGGTGTTTTCCTGTCACCAGCCTCGGAGGACCTCCCCGGCCGCTACGCCAAGCGTGGAGAAGTGCTCGGCTACGTGATCTTCCCTCAATCACGGATCGCGCGCATCGTCGTCTCACAGGACGACATTGACCTCGTACGCAACAAGGTCGAGAGGATGGATGTACGGTTGGCCAACCAACCATCCGTCAGCTACCAAAGCAAGATCGTTCGGGAAGTCCCTGCAGCATCCGACCGCCTGCCCAGCCGGGCGCTTACCGAAGCGGGCGGCGGGCACTTTATGGCCGATCCACGCGACAGCAATCAGCTCAAGACATTGGCGCGCACGTTTCAATTCGATCTCGAGCTGCCTGCCGAAGCCGGCAACGCGAATTTTGGAAGTCACGTCCTGGTCCGCTTCGACCATGGACGTGAACCGCTGGCGACGCAATTGTATCGGCGTTTGAGACAGCTATTCCTGTCACGGTTCGACGCCTGATGGCCAGAGCCTCGCGCGACACTGAAGCCCGGCAAAACAGAAGCCCCTATGCCGAGCGCGGTGACGTCAAGATCGGCTCCATCGATTTCGCTCTGACGAGGGCGTTCGGCGGTCTAGCATCGCGATTTGAAAACTATGCCGGCAAGTTGGCTTCCCGGGTGAAGCTCGTCGACGAATGCGCCCCGCTGTTTGCGGGCATGAGCGACGAAGAGTTGACGTTGGCGGCCAAACAAATGCGCGGACCGCTGTTGCGGCACGGCTTCCGCCCCGATCTGGTCGCACGCAGCTTCGCCCTTGTCCGCGAAGCAAGCTGGCGCATACTCGGGCTGCGGCATCATTCGGTGCAGTTGCAAGGCGCATGGGCCATGCTCGATGGCCGATTTGCCGAGATGCAAACTGGCGAAGGCAAAACGCTGACCGCGCTACCCACCGCAATCACGGCCGCATTGTCAGGGCGCCCCGTTCACGTCATTACCGTCAACGACTACCTGGCAGCCCGCGACGCCGAGGAGCTCAAGCCGATCTACAACATGCTTGGGCTGACGGTCGGGGTCATTCAGCATGACGACGAAGCCGACCAGCGCCGCGCGGCCTATGCCTGCGACGTGACCTACGGCGTCAACAAGGAAATCGCGTTCGACTATCTGCGGGACGGCCTGAAGCTGGGCAGTCGGCGCACCCATGCCAGCCGAATGGCCGGCAAGCTCAGTGGCGTCGACATGCCGCCGCTATTGCTGAGGGGACTCTATTTCGCGATTGTCGACGAGGCCGACAGCATCCTCATTGATGAGGCTCGTACGCCGCTGATCATCGCGGGCGCCGACAGCAATCCGCTGCCAGCATCCGTGTTCACACAAGCGCTCGGCTTCGCCGGTCAACTGAAGGCCAGTACGGACTTCATGATCTCCGGCAATGGGCACAATGTCGAACTGACGTCGACCGGCTCCGAGACATTGAAGAAGCTGAGCGACGGACTAAGCGGAATCTGGGAGGCGAGAAAGGCACGCGAGGAGTTGGTCAATTACGCCCTCGCCGCGATTCACCACTACAAGATCGACCAGCACTACGTCGTGCTTGATGGCAAGGTGCAGATCATCGACGAATTCACCGGCCGCATTGCGGAAGGCCGCTCCTGGCAGCATGGCCTGCATCAGCTGATAGAGGCAAAGGAGGGATGCGAGATCACCGGGCGCCATGAAACCCAGACGAGCATCACTTACCAGCGATTCTTCCGACGCTATCTTCATCTTTGCGGCATGTCCGGAACGATCTCCGAGGTGGCGGGCGAGCTCCGTGCGGTCTATGACGTGCCCGTCGTGAAAATACCGACTCATCGACCCAGCCGCCGGACCTCGCACGGAACGCGGGTGTTCGGCACGTCGCAGCAGAAATGGGCCGCTGTCGTCGACACCGTCATCGACCGTCGCAGCGAGGGACGCCCGACCCTGATCGGGACGCGCGCGATCGAAACATCGGAATTGCTGTCGAAAATGCTGAACGCAGCCGGCATCGACCACGTCGTTCTCAACGCTCATCACGATCGCGAAGAAGCATCCATCGTCGCCGAAGCCGGCCAGGCAGGCCGAGTTACGGTCGCCACGAACATGGCGGGCCGCGGCACGGACATCAAGCTCGGAGGCGGCGTGGAAGACAAGGGCGGCCTCCACGTGGTTCTGACGGAATTCCACGAGTCGGCGCGGATAGACCGCCAGTTAATCGGCCGTGGTGGACGACAGGGGCAGCCCGGCACGTATGAAGTGATCGCCTCACTCGAGGACGAGCTGCCCATTGTCTATGCATCAAGGCTTACGCGCATCCTTGATCAAACATTGAAAGGTGCCGGCGAACCACTCTCGGCGACACTCGCTGGCATCCTGCAATTCTACGCGCAAGACCGAGCGCAACGTCTTCAATACCGTATCAGGCAGCAGACGCTCCGATTTCAGGACGAGCGCGACACCATGCTCGCTTTCGCACGACCCGACTGATCTTGGCGCGCGTCCCGCCCGCTACTTGATTTCCCCATGCCGCGCCTCGTGATCCCGCACGAGCTTCGTCATCAGATCGAGCAGCCGCTTCGCGGCGCCCGGACTCAGAATGATGCGATGATGCAGCTGTATCTCGCGGGGCTGCGGGCCCATGTCCCAGTCCTGGTTCACGCCGAACGTCAGCACGACCTCTTCACGCGTACTGTTGCCGCTGACGACGTTGCAATAGGAACTCTTCAGCGACGACGTATCGACCTTGATTCCTTGCTGGGACGCAGCGGCGGCGCCCTCCTTGCCGGGCTGCCCTGGCGCTCTTGCAGCATCTTTCTCGTTCGTCATGATCTGAGACTTCCTTCCACGCTTGATACAAGTGTCACGTCTTCTAAGCCCGGGGACCTGGTTCGCCGGCGTTTTTCATCAGCCCGTCGGCAGCGATGCGAACCGCGCCTGCGATCGCTCCTGTTGTCAGGCGGGACGGCGATGATCGCCAATGATGCTCCGGCCCCGCCGATGACACCA
>JAEWHT010000165.1 GCA_023387695.1 Pseudomonadota bacterium
CATGGAGATGGTGCAGGTGGCGGCAGAGTGACCTGACGATGAACGTCCGCGGCAGCGAGAGCCGCGGACGTCCAGGGTCTCTTATGGACGCGCCTCGAGGATGAGGTTGAACGGCGTCTCCGCGGCGCGGCGGAAGCGACTAAAGCCGCCTTGGCGGGCCACTTCGCGCAGCCGTGCTTCGCCGGCCTGTGCGCCGAGCGCTAGTCCAACTTCCTGGTCCAGCGAGGCTGGCGTGCAGACCATCGTCGACGCGGCGTAATAGACCCGTCCCACCGGATTCAGATTATCTTCCAGCCGGTCTTTCGCGAATGGTTCGATCAGGAGGCAGGTGCCGTCATCGGCCAATGCTGAGCGGGTGTGACGCAGCGCGCCGACGGGATCGCCCATGTCATGCAGACAATCGAAGAAGCACACCAGGTCATATCCATGCGCTGGAAACGTCTTGGCGGAATGGACGTCGAAATGTACCCGGCTTGCCAGGCCGGCCTCGCTCGCGCCCTTGCGGGCAGCCTCGATCGAGCCGTCGTGGTAGTCGAATCCGTAGAAGGTCGAATTGGGAAACGCCTCGGCCATCAGCCTGGTCGAGACGCCGTGACCACAGCCGACGTCGGCGACCTTTGCGCCGCGCTTGAGCTTGGCAACGACGCCTTCGAGCGCCGGTAGCCACTCCTGGACCAGATAGTGCTTGTAGCTGGTGCGGAAGAAACGCGCCGTCCCGCAGAACAGGCACTCGCTGCGCTTGTTCCAGCCCACGCCCTTGCCAGTCTTGAAGGCTTCGGAGATCTTGGGTTCGTCCAGGAATGTCGCGGAGACGAGGCTGCCGACGGCGCCAAGGAACACCGGGCTGTCTTCGTCCGCGAGCGCCATGATCTGTTCGGGCGTCATCGAGAACTTGCCGGTTGCGCTGTCGTATTCGACATATCCGGATGCGGCCTGTGCCGACAGCCATTCCCTGATGTAACGCTCGCTCGTACCGGTCCTTTGCGCGAGCGTAGGCGGGTCCATGGGCCCGCCTTTCGCTAGCGCCTTGTAGAGGCCGAGCTTGTCACCAAGCAGCATCAGCGATGCACTCATGGCCGCGCCGACATCGCCGATCATCTTACCCATGAAGGAGTTGAGACGGTCCTGATTGACTTCCATGACGTACCTCCATTGCGTTCGGGTTGAACTTCTGGACTTCGCACACGGACAGCTCTGCTTATTGTACGCTTATTTCTCCGGGTGCAGGACGAACTTGCAGAGCAAATGGTCGGCGGAGATCCGCCCGGGGCCGTAGGCCATGATGCCGAGCGCCATCGCGGCCCAGGTGATATGGATCGGCCAGCCGTCCGGCACGGTGAGTTCGACGATCACGGTCATGAAAACGAGGCCGAGCGCGGCGAAGCGCGTGCCGAGGCCGA
The DNA here is from genome assembly GCA_023387695.1 of Pseudomonadota bacterium. GTDB lineage: Bacteria > Pseudomonadota > Alphaproteobacteria > Rhizobiales > Xanthobacteraceae > Bradyrhizobium. The sequence goes on from JAEWHT010000165.1 coordinate 1,401, forward strand.
GCACCAGGAGGACCGGAAACAGGATTTCGCCGCATCCGGACAGGAAAGCCATCACGGCCGGCACCGGGAAGTGATAGGGACCGCCCGGCAGGTGCAGCATGAATTCGTCGCTGAACAGCGTGACGGCCGTGTCGTTCAGCTTGAGAAAGCCGTTCCATTTGAGGATACCCGATCGCCAGAATGGCACGGCAAGCGCAAAGCGCAGCACCAACTGCACCACCGATGGTGTGGCAAGCGTCTGGATCAGGTGATTAGCCTTGTCGGAGAGGGCGGCGATTGAAAGCGGATTGTCAGCAGGCATGATGCGTTGTTCCGAGATCATCGTACGTCTCCAGACGTCAGAGAGATAAATGCGCCAGCCTCGAAGAGACCGGCGATATTGGTGGCGAGGTCGAAGGAGGGCGCCTCTTCGAGCGCTGCTGCGGCAGCCTCGGCAAGCATGCATCCCGACATCAGACCATCGAGGAACACCGCGCCGCCCGGCGGCAGCGTCCGCACGAGGACGTCGAAGTCAGGCCGCGTTACCAGCGCGTCCTCCGGCGTCGATCCGTCGATGCGATCGGCGGACGCGCCCTCGCGATTGGCGGCAAAGATGGTGACCGCCGCGAATGGCGAGCGCACCAGGCGCGTTGCCGGATGGACAGTGAAAATGACACTGGACAGGTGCTCCGGCGGGACCGTCGCGAGCGCAGACGGCGACAACGGTTGTGCGTCGGCTGCATGATAGGAATCGAGCCAGGCCCGCTCGATCCGCGCAATATCGGCGAGCCAGGGCAGCACTCGCGCATGCTCGTAGCGCGCAATGAAATCGGGAAAATCGCGGCCATACTCGAACAGCAGCGGTGACGTCGGCGGCGTCTCGCGGATATGGAAGCGCGCCATCGCGCGAAAAAAGTCTGGCCCGGTGAGCCGCTGCACGGCGGGATAGATCGCCGCAAGTGCGTTGATCAGGCTGACCGTGACATTGTTGCGATAGACATTGTAGCACTGGACGGCCGCCTTTCCGCGCGGCCCGGCCACGATCCCGGGCACCTCGCGATCGGGATCGAGCAAAGCCGGCGCGAAGGCCGCCACGTAGGATTCGAGTGGTTCAGGCTGCATGGCGTGCCCTCCGGACGTGACGATCGAGAATGGCCTGCGCGGCCGCGGCTTCGTTCTTCAGCACCGGCCAATCCGGGATGTTGCTGTCCCATTCGATCAACGTCGGAACGGGTCCGCAGCGTGCGATGACGATCTCGAACAGCTTCCACACGGCGTCCGCGACCGGGCCGTCATGGCTGTCGATGAGCAATCCGCCTTCGTCGTCGCCCTGTTCAGTGTGGCCGGCGAGATGAATTTCACCGACGCGCGCCAGCGGAAAGTCGGCGAGATATTGTAGCGCCGAGAAGCCGTGGTTGGCTGCGGAAACGAAGACGTTGTTGATGTCGAGCAACAGGCCGCAGCCGGTACGCTCTGCAATCGTGCGGATGAAATCGGTTTCGCACATTCGGGAGTTGCGGAATGCCATATAGGTCGATGGGTTTTCCAGCAGGATCGGTCGTCTGATCGCCTCCTGCACCTCGTCGATATGGTCGCAGACACGCGCCAGCGTCGCCTTGGTGTATGGCAGCGGCAGCAGATCGTTGAAGAAGCTCGTCTCGTGCGTCGACCAGGCCAGATGCTCGGACACCAGCGCCGGCTGGTAGCGTGCGACGAGGCTCCGGAAGCGCGCCAGATGCACGCGGTCGAGCGGAGTGGGGCCACCGATCGACATGCAGACGCCGTGGAGCGATAGCGGGTGATCCCTCCGCAGCCGCTCCAGCATGCGGTGCGGTGGTCCACCTGCGCCCATATAGTTTTCGGCATGGACCTCGAAGAACCCTCGCTGCGGGCCGTCGTCGATAATCGCTGCGAGGTGCTCGTGTTTTAAGCTGGTGCCGGCAACACCGCCGACGGGAGGCGAGTAGCGGAGGGGAATGTCGGCAGACGTCCGGGGGCTGATCGCTGCGTTCATATCGCTCCTCCGCCACTGTGTTGTTGCGATGCGGTTGCGTCTTAGACGGGCTTGAGCGAGCCGTGCTTGCCGCCGGGCAGCTCGATGTTGGCGCAAGTACCGCCCTGAACGAACTTCCATGCGTTGCCCTGGAAGTCTGCGGTCGAGGTGCCCTGGCAGGTCGTTCCCGGTCCGGCGGCGCAGTCGTTCTGGCCCTTCAGGGCGACGCCAAAGCACTTCTCCTTCTTGGCCGCGATGGCGGCGTCGGCCTCGGCCTTGGTCAGGGGGCCGGCCACGGCCAGCGTGGCGAGCGCGGTCGAGACGGCGCCGGCGAGGACGAGCGAGCTGATGGTAGTTTTGGCAGACATGCGATTTCTCCTCTGGGATCGGGCGATGGCCCTTTGTCTCGTTCGTCCCCGCCGCAGTCGCCGTTACCGGGTCAACCGCTCACGAGTTGGTGAGACCGTTGGATGGCGCGCACGACGCCGTGCGCTTAGGGGCGGATTAGCGGGGAGAACGGCCGGCGGCGCCAATGCCTTGTCCCTATGGACACCTTAGCCGCTGGGCATTGGCCTGCGCGTCGCGCACCTGCGACACGTAACAAACGGCTGCGCGCCTGCGTAATCAGGTACCAGTCGGCGTTCCCCACGGCCCAGCCGGACAAGCCATGATTGCCAGTTTCAGAGCAAACGCGTCGCGCCCGGACCTGCAAGGGTTGACGGTGAGTATTCGCCTCGCGGTTTCGGCGCTGGTGCTGACCGCAATTCTGCTGACCGCGGCGTTGTCCAGCCTGTTGTGGTGGCGCACGGCCGAGGCGACCAGCCGGAAGCTGGCCTCGACCATCAACGAGCAAATCGTGGCCGCCGTCCGCAAGGAAGTTGCCGCGATCGTCGATGAAGCGCGTGCCGCACATACCGCGATCCGCACGCTGTTCCTTCAGAACGTGCTCGACACCCGCGAAGCGGACAAGCGGGAGTTCGTCTTCCTGTCGCAATTGCAATCGCAGGCGACGATTTCCTGGGTCGCATTCGGCTGGCCTGACGGCGCCTTCTTCGCGGCCCACAAGCTCGGCGACCACCGCCTGGAGATGATGGAGATCTCGTTAACCGATCATCCCGGAGAACGCCGGGTCGACGAATATGACGTGGTGCCCGGCGACATCGAATTCGCCAACCGCCGCTTCGAGCCGACCGATTTCCGGGTCGCTGATCGCAATTGGTTCAAGGCCGGCATCAAGGCCGAGGACCCCGAATGGTTCAAGGTCACGGACCATCCGATCGGTGAGCGCCCGGCAATCGCGTTTGCCGGTCCGATCGACGTCTATCAGGAGCGGCAGGGGGTCCTTGCCATCATCATCGAATATGCCCGGCTCGCGCGCTTCCTCGCCCAGCTCGAGGTTGGCCGCACCGGAACCGCCTTCATCTTCGACGGCACCGGTGAGCTCGTCGCTGCGCCCGACAAGAACGCGGACGAACTGCATCCCGTGCAGGGCGAACGAAAGTTGCTGCCGCTTGCGCAGTCGGCATTGGCCAAGGCGGGTACCGGTAGCGATGCCTGGCGCGGCCGGCTTACCTCAGAAGGGGCGGCCTATGAAATCGCACTCACGCCGCTGCCGTTTCCCGGCTGGCGGCTTGCGACCGTCATTCCGGAAGCCGAGTTTCTCGGCCCGGTCGAGACCACGCTGCGGCATCTGATTCTGGGGCTCGCCGTCGGGGCGTTGCTCGCGGCGCTGGCGTCAGCGTTGCTGGCACGTGAGGTGATCGCAGCGCCGCTCTCTCGCGTCGTCGGCGAGATCCGCCACGTCGAAACCTTCGCGCTGGAGCAGGTGCGCCGTCATCCGTCCAGGCTGAAGGAAATTGCGAGCCTGTCCGGCGCGATCGCAGAGATGGCTGCCGGCCTCTCGGCTTTCCGCAAGTTCATCCCGGCCGATCTGGTCCGCGCCCTGCTGCGCCAGGGCGTCGAAGCGAAACCGGGCGGCGCGATCCAGGAGTTGAGCGTGATGTTTGTCGACATCGCGGGTTTCACCGGCTTATCCGAGCGCATGGGCGACCGGCTCGTGCCGCTGCTATCTCGCTATCTCGACCTTGTTTCGGAGGTCGTCGTTGCCAATGGCGGGACGATCGACAAATTCATAGGTGACGCCGTGATGGCGTTCTGGGGAGCGCCGCAGCCGCAAGCCGATCATGCCGAACGCTGCTGCCGTGCCGCACTCGGTATCCAGCGCGCCATCGACGAGTCCGGCCTGGTCGACGATCTCGGCCAGCCCCTGCGGATTCGAATTGGCGTCAACTCCGGTCACATGCTGGTAGGTAATATCGGCTCCGAGCTGCGCCTCAACTACACCGTGATCGGCGACGCCGTAAACGTGGCGAGCCGTTTGGAAGGCGCAAACAAGAGCTACGGCACGCAAATTCTGATCGGGGAGGCGACAGAACGCCTCGCACGCAGTGCCATCGTCACGAGAGAGATCGACAGCATTGCGGTTTACGGCCGCGAGGAAGGCGTCGCCGTCCATGAACTGATAGGTATGGCGGACCAACTGGATTGTGCGCAGGAGGCCGCAAGCTGGATTGCGCACTATGAGCGCG
>JAEWHT010000220.1 GCA_023387695.1 Pseudomonadota bacterium
GCACAGGCCTGGGTCACGGTCGGCAGGTGATCGCGCAGGATTTGAATATTGATTCCGTTAAGAGATTTGAAATATTATTACCGCGAAGCGGGCCGCTCGACGGCTCGCGCAGGAGCCTAAGAGTTCGCGTTGCGTCCAGCTCCATCTCGATCAACCCATCCACCAATGGCGGCCCGCCGGATGAGCGATTCAATCCTTTCAACGGTCGGTGACCATTTCTTCATTGGCCTGAAGCCGACCAGCATTCTCGATGACCGTGATCGCGCCCTGCTGCGCGATCTCAAGCCCGCCGGCGTCATCCTCTACAAGAGCAATTTCCGCCACGATCTGCCCTATCGCGACTGGCTGTCGATCCACCGGGATCTGATTGCCGCGATCCGCGACGCCTCGCAGCGCGACAAGCAATTCATCGCGGTCGATCACGAAGGCGGGCGCGTCTGCCGCACGCCGCCGCCGATCACGCGCTTTTCCTATGCGGCGCGCTGGGCCGGAACCTCCGAACAGGTCGGCGACGCCATGGGCGTCGAGCTCGCTTCGCTCGGCTGCAATCTGAATTTCGCGCCGGTGCTGGACATTCACAGCAATCCCGCCAACCCCGTGATCGGCGAGCGCGCTCTCGGCCGAACCGCGGACGACGTGATCAAGGCGATGCTGCCGTTCGCCAAGGCGATGGAACGCCGCGGCGTTCGGGCCTGCGGCAAGCATTTCCCGGGGCACGGCGACACCCAGGCGGATTCGCATCACGAATTGCCGGTCATCGATCTGACGCTCGATCAGATCAAGGCGCGCGAGCTCAGGCCGTTTGCCGCCGCGATCGAGGGTGGCATCGGGATGATGATGACGTCGCACATCCTCTACCGGAAGCTCGACGCCAACGATCCTGTGACGCTGTCGCGCACGATCACGCAAGGACTGCTGCGCGACGCCATGAATTTCCGCGGCGTGATCGTATCCGACGACGTCGGCATGCGCGCTATGGCCGGCCGGCTGGACGCGCCTGACGCCGGCGCGCGCTTCATGGCGGCCGGCAACGACATGCTGATGATCTGCTCGGCTCTAACCGACACCGAGCGTGCCCGTGCCCTTGCGCAGTCGATCATCAACGGCGTGGACTCCGGCAAACTCGATCCGGCGCTGCTGAAGGCCTCAAGCCAGCGCGTCCACGCGATGCTTGATGGCACCGCACAGAACGCTGTTACGGAGCTGCCCGCCGAGGTGTTCGCCCGCCATCGCAACGCCGGCACCCAGTTCGAGGCGGCGACCGTCGAGGTCATGTAGGGCCGACCCGCGAAATCCATCGGCAAACCGGACGTTCATCAGCGGAACCACCGTTGATCTCAATATGCTACGCGTGTTAATGTTACGTTCCGTAGCATATCAGGCGCCACCGATATCAACGTCAGGTTGCTTCATGCTAAGGAAGTTCCGCCCCGGGACGATCAGCCCGGCATTGGCGGCCGGCTCAGGTGATGGGTTTGAACGTGAAACGCGCAGCAAAACTCCTCATCGGCATACTGGTCGTGCTGCCCGCAGGCTATGCGGCCTATCATTTCCGGGACAACCTCAAGGACATCAAGCTCCCCTTCGCGCTGCCCTTCATGCAGGCGGCGGAGGCCGAGCGCGGTGTCGCCCCTGCGCTTCCACCAAGGCCGCCGGTCGCCGTCAAAGTCGCCGCCGCGAAGGCGGAGGACGTGCCGATCTATCTGACCGGCATCGGCACGATCCAAGCCTACAACACCGTCAACGTACAGAGCCGCGTCGATGGCGAGATCGTCCAGATCCTTTTCCAGGAAGGACAGGACGTCAAACAAGGCGACATCCTCGCCGTCATCGATCCGCGCCCGTTCCAGGCCCAGCTCGATCAGCAGATCGCGGTGCGGCAGAAGGACCAGGCGCTGCTGGACGGTGCGCAGATCGACATGGAGCGCTACGACGCGCTGATCCAGAAGGCCGCCGCGATCTCGCGGCAGGTCGTGGACCAGCAGCATGCGCTGGTCGAGCAGTACAAGGCGCAGGTCCGGAACGACGAGGCCCAGATCGAATATGCGCGCACGCAACTTGGCTTCACCAATGTCCGCGCGCCGATTAGCGGCCGGCTCGGCATCCGCCAGGTCGACCAGGGCAACTACGTCCGCGCCGTGTCGCCCGCGACCATCGTCACCGTCACGCAATTGCAGCCGATCTCGGTGATCTACACCCTCGCTGCGGTCGCGGTCGGCCAGACCCGGCTCAGCCTCGGCCAGACCGATGCGCCCGTGATCGCGCTCACCGCCGACAATACGACCGAGCTCGACAAGGGCACGATTACGCTGGTCGATAACACGGTCGATCAGGCCAGCGGCACGATCAAGCTGAAGGCGATGTTCCCCAACAAGGCGCTGAAGCTTTGGCCGGGCAATTTCGCCAACGGGCGCATCACCGTGGACACACGCAAGAACGCGATCACCGCGCCCGCGATCGCCGTGCGGCACGGGCCGCGCGGCGATTTCGTCTGGATCGCGAAGGCGGACGACACGGCGGCCTTCCGCCCCGTCGTCGTCGGGCAGATTTTTGACGGACGCGCGATGATCGACAAGGGTCTCGCCAAGGGTGAACGCGTCGTCACCGACGGCTATTACCGGCTCGAGAACGGCGCCCGCATCACGATCGAGGGCCAGACGCCGACCGCCAAGGCGCAGCCCACCACTCAGCCGCGCTCCGAGCCGCGCGTTGACTGAGGTCCGTCATGTCCGCGCCCTTCATCCTTCGGCCGATCGCAACGACGCTGATGATCGTCGCGGTCGTGCTGCTGGGCATGCTCGGCTATCGTGAACTGCCGATTGCGCCGCTGCCGAATGTCGACTTCCCCACCATCCAGGTGGTGACGCGCTATCCCGGCGCCTCCGCCACCGTCGTCGCCACATCGATCACCGCGCCGCTGGAGCATTATTTCGGCACGATCTCGGGGCTGACCGATATGAGCTCGACCAGCTCTTACGGCTACAGCCAGATCACGCTGCAATTCGACCTGTCGCGCAAGATCGACGCGGCCGCACAGGACGTGCAGGCGCGGATCAATGCGGCCGCGGGGTGGATTCCGGTCGAGCAGCTGCCGAGCCCGCCAACCTATCGCATGGTCAATCCGGCCGATACGCCCGTGCTGATCCTCGCGCTGACCTCGAAGACGATGCCGCTGCACGAGGCCAATGACCACGCCGCGACCATCCTAGTGCCGAAGCTGTCGCAGATTCCCGGCGTCGGCGCCGTCAGCATCGAGGGCGGACAGACGCGGGCCGTGCGCCTGCAGATGAACCCGACCCGGCTCGCGGGGCTCGGCATGTCGCTCGACGACGTCCGCCGCGGCATCGCCGCCACCACCGCGGACAATCCCAAAGGCTCGCTCGACGGCCCAAGGCAAGCGTTTCACGTCGACACCAACGACCAACTCTTCACGGCAGAGGCTTATCAGGATGCGGTGATCGCCTATCGTAACGGCGCACCGGTGCTGCTGCGCGACGTCGGCACCGCCATCGACGGCGTCGAGGATTCCGAGCAGGCGGCCTGGTTCCAGGGCGAGCGCGCCGTGCTGCTGGACATACAGCGCCAGCCGGGTGCCAACACGATCGAGGTCGTGGATGCCATCAAGACCATCCTGCCGAAACTGCAGGACTCACTCCCTGCGGCCTTGAAGATCTCTGTCGTCAGCGATCGCACCACGACGATCCGGGCCGCGATCCACGACGTGCAGTTCACGCTAGTGCTGACGGTCGCACTGGTCGTGCTCGTGATCTTCATCTTCCTGCGCAAGCTGTGGGCGACCGTAATCCCCAGCGTAACGCTACCGGTCTCGCTGATCGCGACCTTCGGCGTTATGGCGCTGTGCGGCTTCAGTCTCGACAATCTTTCGCTGATGGCACTGACGATCGCGTCGGGCTTCGTCGTCGACGACGCCATCGTGATGATCGAAAACATCGCGCGCTATGTCGAGGACGGCGAGGATCCGCTCGAAGCAGCCCTGAAAGGCGCCCGGCAAATCGGCTTCACCATCGTCTCGCTGACGATCTCCCTGATCGCCGTTTTCATCCCGCTGCTGCTGATGGGCGGCGTGGTCGGCCGACTGTTCCGGGAATTCGCCATCACGCTGTCCTTTGCCGTCGTGATCTCCGGCCTAGTCTCGCTGACGCTGACGCCGATGATGTGCGCGCAGCTGTTGCAACGCGAGAACCCGGACGCGCAGCACGGCTTTCTGTTCCGCATCAGCGAGCGCGGCTTCGACGCCTCCGCGAGCTTCTATCTGTGGGGGCTCGACTGGGTGCTGAGGCACCGCAGTCTGACTCTCGTCTTCACCGTGCTCACTCTGGTCGCGACCGGGGTTCTCTATGTCGCGATCCCCAAGGGATTCCTGCCTCTGCAGGACACGGGCCTCCTGATCGGCACGACTGATGCGGCCCAAGACATTTCCTTTGCGGCCATGGCCGAGCGGCAGCAGCAGCTCGCCGCCGTGATCGCGCGCGATCCTGATGTCGTCACCGTCGGCAGCTTCGTCGGCATCGGGTCCGTCAACACGACGCTGAACAGCGGCCGGCTCTATATCGACATCGGTAGCCCCGATGTGCGGAAATCGTCCGCGGCCGCCGTGATGGCGCGGCTGCAACACGCGGTCGAGGGCGTTCACGGCATCACGCTGCATCTGCAACCGGCGCAGGATCTGCAGATCGAATCGCGCGTCGCGCGCACGCAATATCAATATGCGCTGCAGGATCTCGACGAGGACGAGCTACGGCTCTGGAGCCGTCGCCTGGTCGAAGCGCTGCGCAAGCGGCCGGAGCTCGCCGACGTCGCTGACGACCGCCAGGACGAAGGCCTGCAGATGTCCGTCACCGTCGACCGCCAGCTCGCGGCGACTTACGGCGTCAGCCTGAACACGATCGACCAGACGCTGTATGATGCGTTCGGCCAGCGCCAGATCGCAACCGTGTTCGGCCCGCTCACCCAATATCACGTGATTCTCGAAGTCGATCCGGCCTTGCGCAACGATCCGGGTATCCTGGGCAAGATCTATCTGACCGCGGCCGCGGCCCAGGCCAGCACCATCGATCAGCAGACCAGCGGCTTCAGCGGCGCCTTCAGCAAGGCTTCCGCGCCGGTGCCGCTCTCGGCCTTCGCGCGGATCGAGCGGCAGCACGCGCCACTGCTGATCTCGCATCAGGGCCTATTTCCGGCGACGACGATCTCGTTCAACCTTGCCGACGGCGTCTCGCTCAGCCACGCGACGGAGGCGCTGCGCCAGACCGAACGCGAGATCGGGTTACCCGATTCCGTCACAACCAAACTCGTTGGCACGGCCGCCGAGTTCGCCAACTCGCTCGCAGACGAGAAATGGCTGCTGCTCGCCGCGATCGTGACGGTCTATCTGATCCTCGGCATGCTCTATGAGAGCTACATCCATCCGATCACGATCCTGTCGACATTGCCATCCGCCGGCATCGGCGCGCTCCTGGCACTCATGATGTACCGGCAGGACCTCAATTTGATCTCGCTGATCGGCATCATCCTGCTGATCGGCATCGTCAAGAAGAACGCCATCATGATGGTGGACTTCGCGCTCGCCGCCGAGCGCGAGGAGGGCGCGACGTCATTCGATGCCATCAGGCGGGCCTGCATCCTTCGCTTCCGTCCGATCATGATGACGACGATGGCCGCGCTATTCGGCGCGCTGCCGCTCGCGACCGGCTCGGGCACTGGTTCCGAGCTGCGCCAGCCGCTCGGCATCGCCATCGTCGGCGGCATGGTCGTCTCCCAGGTGCTTACGCTCTATACGACGCCCGTCGTCTATCTGGCGTTTGCCTCGCTGCGCACGCGGTTCGGATGGCGATCCGCATCCGCCGGTGAGCCGGCGGCGCTGCCGCAGGCCGAACGGCCCGCGCCGTGAGCATCACCGCGCAATTCGTGCTGCGGCCGGTGGCGACGACGCTGCTGATGATCGGCGTGTTCCTGCTGGGTTGCGTGGCCTATTTCCGCCTGCCGATCGCCTCGGTGCCGGCCGTGGAGCGACCCACGATCGGAATCTACGCACCGTTCCCGGGCGCAAGCCCGACAACGGTTGCGAATGCGCTGTCGCAACCACTCGAGACCACGCTCGCGTTGATCCCGGGCGTGTCGGAAATCACCTCCTTCAGCGCCATGGGCGGCACCAGCATCACGGTGCAGTTCGAGCTCTTGGTTGATCTCGATGCCGCCGCCGGCGCGGTGCAGGCGGCCATCAATTCAGCAGGGCCGAACCTGCCGAAGGGCCCTTGGCCGCCGACCTATTGGAAGGCGAACCCGGCGGGCTTCGCAGTCATAGCGCTTGCCTTGACCAGCGACGTGTTCCCGCCCGGCGAGGTCTACAGCCTCGCCGACGGCGTGATCTCGCCAAAGCTGTCGCAACTGCCCGGCGTCGCGCGGATCAATGTGACCGGTGCAGAGCGAAGTGCCGTGCGCATCCAGGTGTCGCCGGCCCGGCTCGCCGCGATGAACCTGTCGCTGGAGGCTGCGCGCGTCGCCGTCCTCAATGCATCGCAGAACCTGCCCAAAGGCGCGGTGTCGGTCGACGGCCAGCGACTGACCATCGAAGCCAACGACCAGCTGCTCCAGGCGGTCGACTATCGCGATATCGTGCTCGCCTGGCGCAACGGCGCCCCGGTTAGACTCGGCGACGTCGCTGATGTGACCGACAGCGTCATCAACAACCGCCTTGCCGGCTGGTACGGCACCGAGCGCGGCGTCGTGTTGTTCATCTACAAGCAGTCGGACGCCAACATCGTCGAGACCGTCGATGCCATCAAGGCCGAGCTGCCGGAAATCCAGCGCTGGCTGCCGCCCGGCATCAAGCTGCATACGATCTACGACCGCACCACGCTGATCCGGGCTGCCGTGAACGACGTCAAGCTCACGCTGGTGATCGCATCCGCGCTCGTCGTGCTGGTCATCGCGCTGTTCCTCAGGCGGTTCTGGGCGACGATGATCCCGAGCGTTACCATTCCGGTCTCGCTGGCGGCGACGCTGTTCGTGATGAATTTGTGCGGCTTCAGCCTGGACAATCTGTCGCTGATGGCGCTGACCATCGCCGCCGGTTTCGTCGTCGACGACGCCATCGTCATGATCGAGAACATCATCCGCCGGATGTCGGAAGGCGAGTCGGCGTTGCAGGCCGCCATCAATGGTAGCAGGCAGATGGCATTCACGGTCGTCGCCATCACCGTCGCCCTGATCGCGGCGCTGATCCCGATCCTGTTCATGCCCGACGTGGTCGGGCGCTATTTCCGCGAATTCGGTGTGACGCTGGTGGTCGCCATCGTGTCCTCGGCGGTGATCTCGCTGACGCTGACGCCGATGATGTGCGGGCATTTGCTCGATCGCGGCCGGCAGCGGCTGCACAATCCCGATGCGGATCCCGGACGTCGCACGTTCTATGCCCGCAGCCTCGACTGGACACTGCGGCATCGTTTCCTCACCGTGCTGATGATCACCGCGCTGACGGGCGCCAGCGTCTGGCTCTATCTGCACCTGCCGAAGGGCTTCATGCCGACCCAGGATACCGGCGTGATGTTCGTTCGCACGATTGCCCCGTCGAACATCTCGTTCCTGTCGATGGAAGACCGGCAGCGGGCCGTCGGCGAAGCGATTCTGCAGGATCCCGCGGTCTCGGGCCTGACATCCTACATCGGCGAGGGCAATGGCAACGCGCTCAGCGTCGGGCAGATGCTGGTCGCGCTCAAGCCGCCTGACGTGCGCAAACTGTCGATCCAGCAGGTCATCACGCGATTGCGCGAGCGCATGAACCGGATTGACGGCGTCCGCGTGTTCTTCGTGCCGTTGCAGGATCTCAATCTCGGCGTCCAGTCCGGCGGCTCTCGCTTTCAATATACGATGTGGGGCATCGACGAAGCGGAAGTGATACGCGCCGCGGAAAACATGATCCGCCGCGTGCGCGGGATTCCGCAGATCATCGACGTGATCGCGAGCTGGGAGACCGGAGGCCTGCAGGCCGGACTGACCATCGACCGCGTTCGCGCCGCAATGCTCGGCGTCACGCCGGTCGCGGTCGACAACACGCTCAACGACGCCTTCGGCCAGCGTCAGATCAATCTTCTCTTCCTGCCGACCAACTATGCGCGCGTGATCTTCGAGGTCGAGCCGGAGGCCGCGAGCGGCCCCGAATCCATGAGCCAGATCTACGTGCCGAGCGCCAGCGGCAAAGCGGTGCCGCTGACGGCCCTGACCAAACCGCAGCGTGCGCACGCCGCGATGTGGGTCCGCCACAGCGCCCAGTTTCCGGCCGCAACGATTTTCTTCGACATCAAGCCCGGCACGTCGATCGCCGACGCCATCGCCGCGATCCGCAGCGAGGAGGCCGCAGCAAAGCTGCCCGACGACATCAAGGCGGAATTCCGCGGCGAGGCCAAGGAGGCCGACAAGTCGATCGTCAAGCAGGCGGCGCTGTTCGGAGCGGCGCTGATCGCGATCTACCTCGCGCTCGGCATGCTCTATGAGAGCTATGTCCATCCGCTGACCATTCTCTCGACCCTGCCGCCGACCGCCTTCGGCGCACTGGTTGCGCTGTGGGCGACGGGAACGCAGTTCACGCTGGTGACCACCATCGCCTGCATCCTGCTGGTCGGCATGGTGATGAAGAACGCCATCATGATGGTCGACTATGCCCTCGATGCGGAACGAAATCGCGGCCTCAGTGCGCGCGACGCCATCCTGCTTGCGGCACGGCTGCGGGCGCGGCCGATCACCATGACGATGCTGGCAGCTTTCCTGAGCGCCGTCCCGATCGCCTTCGGCACCGGCCCGGGCTTCGAGATCCGCCAGCCGCTCGGCATCACGATCATGGGCGGTCTCGTCGTCGCGCAGCTGTTCACGCTTTACTCGACGCCGGCGATGTATCTGATCCTGGACAGGTTGCGGCGACGGAAGAAAGTGGCGGCAGGTCAGGTGCTCGCAGCTGGCGGTTCGGCTGTTCCCGATCTCAGCGGCTAGGACGCGGCCAAAGGTTCCGCGAGGCATACGCCTTGCGCCCATCGTTCGACCTCGCCAATGTCGGCGCCCAGCTCCGTTGCAAGACCACCGGCGAAGCTGCGCCACGCGGGCAGATTGCCTTGGGGCACGCCAATCACCACGACGATATTCCGCTCGATCGCCGCGGCAATGAGGTCGAGCAGCCCCTCTCCTTCGCACTCGGCCTTGCCGAACTTGTTGAGAACCAGCACGTCCGGCGACGTCTCAAGGCTGTTTGCGATATCAACCGCAACATCCGCGAGAGCTGCCTCATCGAGCCGGCAACCGGCAGCACCACCACCGCGATCTTCGAAGATCGGCGTGGGGCGGCC
>JAEWHT010000281.1 GCA_023387695.1 Pseudomonadota bacterium
TTTCAAGGCCGCACACCGGATTGGTACGGACCGGGTCCTTAATCGGGTCTTAGCGTTGATCGTGTGGATGAATGGCGTGGCGAAACCCGAGGGGGAGACTGCTCCCATGCTGAAGGATGGCACTTACGCGGCGTGGTACGAGACGCCGCTCGAGCAGGGCACCGGAATCGTCCATGTCGCGGACGGCGAGATCTGGGGCCGCGACAGCCTGATGACGTATCACGGCTTCTGTCAGGTCGACGGCGATCGCTTCACCGCAACAGTGACGACCAAGCGCCATACCGAGGGACGTGTCACAGTCTTCGGCGTCTATGACGAGCTCACGCTGGACATCGAAGGGACGTGCCCCGGCAAGATCGCGACCTACACGGCGACGGCCGGGCAGGCACGGGGAGTCGTCCTCCAGGGAACGCTTATTCTGACCGAACAGCCGGAGGTGACAGCTGAACGAACCCGGGCGGTCCCGGCGTTTAATCCGGGCAAGCTTCCTAAGCTGCCCAAACGCGCGCGCTGAGCGCAACTCCGGGCAGCATCTTACGATCCAATCATCGCCAGTTCTTCTGCATCGCGTTCATCACCGTGTCGGACTTGTTCGGCTCGTAGTAGCTGCCGATTGAGTTGCACGGAACGCCAGCCGTTCCGAGAGCTGGGCTGAGCCGTGTACGGCAGCTGCAATTCTGCATCGTTACGCCGCAACGCAAGTGCTTCTCAAACATGCTGCCAACCGTCATTGTGCCGCGGCAACAGCACGCCCGGAGCAGTATCAATGTCGGACAAGGTCTCGCGTCGCCAGTTCGCGAAACTCGCGGGACTATCCGCAGCCGGAATCGCAAATCCCCTCGAGATCGCCGACGCCAAGCCGGCAGCTCCGCCGCGCGGTGCCGACAACTTCCCGGCAGGCTTCGTCTGGGGCACGGCGACCTCGTCCTATCAGGTCGAAGGCGCCGTCAACGAGGACGGGCGAGGGGCCTCGATCTGGGACAAGTTTGTCCGCATCCCCGGCAAGATCGAGGATGGCACCACCGGCGATCGCGCCAATGAGCACTATCATCGCTACAAGGAGGACATCGCGCTCATCAAGGAGCTCGGCTGCAAGGCCTATCGGTTCTCGGTGGCCTGGCCGCGGGTGTTTCCGGATGGCGATGGCAAGCCCAATCCGAAGGGGCTCGATTTCTACAATCGGCTGATCGACGAGTTGTTGAAGAACGGCATCGAGCCGTGGCTGACGCTTTATCATTGGGACCTGCCGCAATCGCTGCAGGACCGCTTTGGCGGCTGGCGCTCGACCGAGACCTGCAAGATATTTGGCGACTACGCGGCCTATGTTGCCGAGCACCTGACCGATCGCGTCAAGAACGTGTTCACGCTGAACGAGAGCGGGCGTTTCGTTTATTTCGGCTATGGCATCGGCATCGATGCGCCGGGCCTGACCCTGCCGCAAGCCGAGGTCAACCAGGTCAGGCACAACAGCGCGCTTGCGCATGGACTGGCGGTGCAGGCGGTCCGTGCCCATGGCCGACGCGTCACGCGGGTGGGGCCGGCCGAGAATATCGATGCCTGCATTCCCGCGATCGATACGCCGGAGAACGTTCGCGCCGCCGAGATCGCGTTGCGCGAGTTGAATGCCGGCTATCTCAACGTCATCATGACGGGCCGCTACACCGATGCGTTCCTAACGTATGCTGGCAGCGATGCACCGAAATACACGGATGCCGAGCTGAAGATCATCTCCTCGCCGGTCGATTTCCTCGGCCTCAACATCTATGCACCGCAGCACTACATCGTCGCGTCAAACCAGGGCGCGGGTTTCATGCCGCTGCCGGTTCCAAAAGCCTTTCCGCACATGAATTCAGACTGGCTGCGCGTCGGCCCCGAGACGATCTACTGGGTGCCGAAGCTCGCCGCGAAAATCTGGAAGACCAACGCGATCTATATCAGCGAGAACGGCACGTCGGGCGACGACCAGGTAACGCCTGACGGCAAGATCTATGACACCGATCGCATCATGTATCTGCGCAACTACCTCGCGCAGCTTCAGCGTGCGACCGCGGAGGGCGTGCCGGTGCGTGGCTATTTCCTCTGGAGCCTGATGGACAATTTCGAATGGGTGTTCGGGCTCAACAAGCGGTTTGGGCTCTATCACGTCAACTTTGACACGCAGGTGCGCACCGCCAAGCTAAGTGCGAGCTTTTACCGCAACGTAATCGCGAAGAACGCCGCCGGGGCGTGATGGCTTGAGCCCGGATTTTACGCGCCGCGGAAAATGCCGGTGAGGGGCGTAGACACCGCGCATTGACTCCGCTCTCCCCGTGATTCAAAACCGTCATCAACACTCATAACAAGAGGACAACGCCCATGGCTGACGCGCTGATCATTGATGCCTGCCGCACTCCGCGCGGTGTCGGCAAGGCCGGTAAGGGAGCACTCTCCGGCATTCATCCGCAGCAGCTTGGCGCAACCGTGCTGCGCGCGCTCGCCGATCGCACCGGCATCAACACCGGCGATGTCGACGATATCGTCTGGGGCTGCAGCGCGCAGGTCGCAACGCAAAGCGGCGACCTCGGCCGCATGTCGGCACTTGATGCGGGTTACGACGTGCGTGCCAGCGCCGTGACGCTCGATCGCTTCTGCGGGTCCGGCATCACCAGCGTCAACATGGCGGCATCCTCGATCATGGCGGGTGCGGAAGACCTCGTCATCGCCGGCGGCTGCGAGATGATGTCGATGGAAGGCCGGCGCGGCGGCGGCCCGATGATGATGGACTCGGGCAATCTCCGCCTGCGTGCGCGGCATCCGCAGTCGCATCAAGGCGTCTGCGCCGATGCGATCGCGACGCTCGAGGGGATCACGCGGCAGGACGTCGATGCGCTCGGCCTCGAAAGCCAGAAGCGCGCGGCGCAGGCAATTGCGGGTGGTCACTTCAAGAAGAGCCTCGTTCCCGTTCATCGCGAGGACGGCAGCCTTGCGCTCGACCATGAAGAATATCCGCGGCCGCAGACCACGATGGAGGGCCTCGCGGCGCTGAAGCCGGCATTCCCCGCGATCGCCGACTATGCGCTGGACGACAAGGGCACGACCTATCGCGGCCTGATCCTGCAGAAATATCCGGACCTCAACATCGACTTCATGCATCACGCCGGTAATTCGTCCGGCGTCGTCGACGGCGCGGCTGCGATTCTCATGGCGTCACCGGCCTACGCCAAGGCACATGGCCTGAAGCCGCGCGCCCGCGTCGTCGCGATGGCCAACATGGGCGACTCGCCGACCCTGATGCTGAACGCTCCGGTCCCGGCAACGCGCAAGGTTCTGGCGAAGGCAGGGCTCACCATCGATGACAT
>JAEWHT010000172.1 GCA_023387695.1 Pseudomonadota bacterium
GAAGGCCTCGGTGTTTTCCTGCAGGCGGCCCTTGGAGGGAACGGCCAGAACGAATGGCGCGCTCATGGCTTAAGCTCCCACCTTGCGGCCGATCCTGGTCAGCGCATCCACCCAGACCGAGAAGCCGACGGCCGGAATCGGAGCCGGCGATCCAAGCTGGGTCATCAATCCATCATAGCGGCCGCCGGCAACCAGCGGCTCGGCGCCGTTGCCCCTGTGATGCAGCTCGAATTCAAAGCCGGTGTAATAGTCGAGGCCGCGGCCGAACGCCGTCGAGAAGCGCGTCTGCTTCACGTCGATGCCGCGGGCAGCCATGAAGCCGACCCGGCTCTCGAACTGATCGATTGCAGCGTTCAGATCGAGCTTCGCATCGGTCGTGAGCGCGCGCAGCGCGGCGACGGCATCGTCCGGATTACCCGAGATCGAGAGGAAGCGCTTCAGGACAGTGATCGCCTCGCGCGGCAGCGCGCCGCCCTTCAGCGTCGACTGCTCGAGGAAGCGATCGGCGATCTCGGCCGTGGTGCGGCCGCCGACATTGGTGGTGCCGGCGATCGACATCAGGTCGGTGACGAAGGCCAGCGCCGCCTTGCGGTCGGAGCCGGCGAGCGCGGCCAGCACGCCTTCATATTCACTGCGGGTCGCGGTGGTCTCGGCCGCCAACCGCTCCAAATCCTTCTCCAGGCTGATCTTGCGGTTGAAGTCCTTGACCAGGCGGCGGCGCCAGACCGGATAGAGGTTGAGCGCGTCCAGCAGGGCGTTGAACAGGGCGACGTCGCCGGTGCGGATCTCGACGTCGCGCACGCCGAAAGCGGCGGTCGCCTCCAGTGCCAGCGCCAGCGTCTCGGCGTCCGCGGCGGCGCGGTCCTGGCGGCCGAACGACTCGATCCCGGCCTGGAGGAATTCACTCGCCTGTCCGCTGCGATAGCGAAACACGGGGCCCAGATAGCTGAACCCGGCCGGCTGGCCGGCGCGGTTCGATGCGAGGTAGTCGCGCGCCACCGGGATCGTCAGGTCGGGGCGCAGGCAGAGCTCTTCGCCGGACAGGTCCGTCGTCAGATAGAGGCTTTTGCGGATGTCCTCGCCGGACAGGTCGAGGAACGGCTCAGCTGGTTGCAGGATGGCCGGTTCGGCCCTGACGTAGCCGGCCTGCGCGAACGACAGCAGCAGCGTATCCGCCCAGGCGGCGGAGCCGGCAGCATTTGAGGTGGCAGTCGCGGTCATCTCGGGATCCATCGTCCCGGTGGGACCGGGCAGGGCAGGGGGAGGAGGCACGGAATTGCCGCAGCCCTTAGCATGGTCGGAAAACGGTTTCGACCTCCAAAGGATCAATCGCTTAACGAGGTTGGCGGCGTTTTGGCAATCCAGCCCGGATTCGCCGAAGATCCATTTTTAGGTATTTTAATACCTTAATAGTGATTTCGACCGAGCTGCCAATGGGCGTGCGACGGCATGAGACGTTTCGTGGCTATTCGACGCCACTCGGGACGTCCCCGCGCTCTTCCAAGACCGAAGTCCTGGTCGCGGCGAGTCCGGCTGCGTCCGATGCCGCATCGTCGGCGAGTTGCTCTGCCAGATTGAGAACACGCTGCCGCTTGCGCGCGTCATTGATGCTGAGAAATGCTTGGATCAGGCGCAATTCCTGCCGTCCTTCAACATCGTCGTCCATGGCCATTCATTCCTGCAGCGCCACAGTGAGTGACAATGAGAGATTGAGGATACTTGGCAAGTTGTCACATACTCAATTTGGGTATGTCGAATGATCCGTTCGCTGCCTCCTTCGTTTACAGTGTCAGTGTTGGTCTCCGATTCATGCCTTCTGCATCAGATCTTATCCGGACGGTCTCGCGTCATACGCTGGCCTACATGCTGTTCTCGATCAGCGAGATGTTCCGGCATTATGACGAATTCGATCCGCTGGACCTTTTGATTGTTCACGCGATTCTCAATGCGAACGTCATCAACGTGATGAACGATCCGTCGTTGGACGAGAAGTTTTCCAGTATCCATACGGTCGAGCCCGATGTGATCAAGCAGGGTGTGTCACGTGCGGCGCTGTCTCGCTTTCTCAGCCTGCCGCTGGAGACGGTTCGCCGTCGCGTGGCGGGACTGAAGCGACGCAAGATACTCGCCGAGACCAAGGAAGGTCTGATTGTGACCGAGCAAAACGTATTCAAGTTCGGCAACAATCACGAACTTCAGAAGACCAACATGTTGCTGCTCACGAAGCTGCTGCGCGATCTCAAGCGCGCAGGCATCGATGGGCCGGATGATCTGCGTGCGCCCAAGAGCGCGCCATCGACGGGGAAGGCGAAGTAAGCGGCAGGATATGGATCAGCGTCATTTCAATATTGCTCGCGATGAGGTGCAAGCAGATGCAGCGGAACGCGTGTTGTCGTTCCAGGGTCTCAAGCCATCCTCGGCGCTCGAACTCCAATCGTACGACATCGACCATTTCTGCGACAGCGAGCGATATGCCGGCGCATCCAGCATGCCGTTGTCCGCCGGGTCGACCGCGATCATGCGCGCGCGGCTCAGCCTGCCGAATCTGAGCCTGTCGCTGGTGAAGACCTTCCCGCGGATTATCAGGGGTTACCAATTGGCACATGCCGCAGCCGTTGTGGTGCCGATGGATCACGTGACCACCACCCGCATCAACGGACAATCGATCGGTAGCACCATCGTCGTTCTGAAGGGCGGCTCCGATTGCCTGGTCCACGAGCCGGTCGGTCGTCTGATCGGTGTGATTTACTTTGCCCCGCCCGCAAACGAGCTCTGGTCTCGGCTCGACGGCTATCATTTGCTGAGCACGACACCGGACATGCTTGCCGCCTTGCGCGGCCAGATTTCCACGACACTCGAAACCGCAGCCAACGATCCGGACTTCCTGAACGAGCCGGCGTCACGAACGGTCGTCGAGCAATCCCTGCTCGACACGATGGATGCCGCTATCCGGTCCAGCGAGAACGCGCGGCCTGTGAATGTCACTACCGAGAGTTACCTGCGGATCGTCGCCGACATGGAACGATTGATCCGGAACGATCTGACGATCTGGCATAAGACAACCGAAATGGCAGAGCGCGTCGGCGTATCGGTTCGCACACTCCAGAGTGCGACGCAGGCGATCTGCGGCATGAGTCCGCATCGCTACAGCCGAGTCTTGCGGCTCTGGTCAGTGCGCCGGCAATTGCGCGTCGGCCCGGGACGGCGCAGCGTGAAGGCCAGTGCCATCGCGCATGGCTTCTGGCATCTGAGCGAGTTCGCGGCGAGCTACAGGGCCGCGTTCGGCGAGCTGCCCTCAGAAACTCTCCATCGCGCGGTGCGCGAGCACAGCTAGCCTGGGCCCCGCGACCTAGTCGCTCGTTCCGCCCCAATCGCCCAGTACGGCCTGGACCAATGCCAATGCCGCCACCGCGGCCGTATCGGCGCGCATGATCCGCGGGCCGAGGGCGAGCCGCAGAATGTGCGGCTGCCGAAGCAGCAAAGCGCGCTCTTCCTCGGCAAAGCCGCCTTCAGGGCCGATCAGCACGTCGATACCAATTCTGCCTTGGTCATGGCCGGCCTTGCTTGCGTCCTGCAGACTTTGAATGGGGCTTTGCACCTCCGCTGCCTCGTCGCAGAAGATGAGCAGGCGGCCTGAGGGGCGCTGATTGAGATACCGCTCCAGCGGCACCGGTTCTGCAACCGAGGCGATGCTCAGAATGCCGCATTGTTCCGCGGCCTCGACGACATTGGCGCGCATCCGCTCGGTGTTGACCCGAGAGGCCTGGGTGAACCGGGTCAGGACCGGCTGAAGCGTTGCGGCGCCCATTTCGATCGCCTTCTGCACCATGTAGTCGAGCCGGGCATGCTTGAGCGGCGCGAAGACATAAGCGAGATCGGGTAGCCGATCCTGGGGGCGGACCTGCTGGAGGATGACGAGGTTGTCGGGCCGCTTGCGGCCTTCGATGGCGGCCTGCCACTCGCCGTCGCGGCCGTTGAAAGCCAGAACCTCAGCCCCGGCGGCGAGCCGCAGCACGTTGCCGAGATAGTTGCTCTGGTCGCGGTCGAGCGGAACCCTGGCATCCTGGGTGAGTGCGACATCGACGAACAGGCGGGGGGCGCGGAAATCGTGGGAAGGCATTGATCAAAAGTCCAATCTGGCGCCGTTCTTAACCGAAAGCCGCCGTTTTGGGGGTAAATATTGCCGGATCGGTGCGTCGGCGCGCCGCGCTCTTGCCCTATTCGACGGGTTGTTAAGCGCCAGCGGGAATCGTAAAATCGCCAACACGCTGGTTGCGCTTGAATTTGGAAGGCGCCGACCCCCGTAAGCTCTGCCGGAGAGACTATCTTGATGATCCGTCGTTTGATGGTTCCGATCACTGCCGCCATGGTTGCCATGGGTGCCGTTGGCGCCCATGCACAGGGGTTCCCGGCACCACTGCCGGGCCAGGCCGCAAGCGATCCTGCCTTTCCGCCCGTGAACGGCCGAGCGCCGGTGGCTTCCGTCGGCACTGCGCCGCAGGCCTCGTTCCCGACCAATGGCGCGGCCCCTATCGGCGGTGCCGGCGCGTTTAGTGCGGCTCCGCCGACGCAGGCTGGTCCCGGTGAGGACTGCATGAGGGCGTTCACGCCGCTGCGCGAAGAAGCCGAGAAGCGCGGCAAGCTGATCAAGGCCGCGAGCGATCGCCACGCCGCACCTGATGAAGCCTGCAAGCTGATCAGGAACTTCAGCCAGTCCGAATCCAAGATGATTCAGTACATCGAGTCTCACGCTGCCAAGTGCGGGATCCCGCCGAATGTCGGCGAGCAGATGAAGGTCAGCCACAAGAACACCGAGTCCATGCAGACGAAGGTCTGCGCCGTCGCACAGCAGATGGCGAGCCAGCCGCGCGGCCCGGCCGGCCCGTCGCTGAGCGAAGTGCTCGGTTCGGGCTCGGCACCAGAGGCCAATGCCAGCAAGAAGGGCGGCAGCACCTTCGACACGCTGAACGGCAACGTCCTCACCCGATGAGCGACACGTCCGCCCGCGTTGCTGACTCCACCGGCAACTGGGTTGATACGCTCGCGCCGCAATGGGCGCGGCCGTATCTGCGTCTGTCCCGCTTCGACCGTCCGATCGGTTCCTGGCTTCTGCTGATGCCGTGCTGGTGGTCGGCCGCGCTCGCCGCCGGCATGGCGCACGACGTTCGGCGCCTGCCGCTCACCATCATCCTGTTCTTCATCGGCGCCTTCGTGATGCGTGGCGCCGGCTGCACCTGGAACGACATCACCGACCGCGATCTCGACGACAAGGTCGAGCGCACGCGCTCGCGGCCGCTGCCGTCGGGGCAGGTGACAACGAAGCAGGCGTTGGCCTTCATGGTCGCGCAGGCGCTGATCGGCCTCGTGGTGCTTTTGCAGTTCAACCGCTTTGCGATTGCGACCGGCATCGCCTCGCTGCTGATCGTTGCGATCTATCCCTTCATGAAGCGCATCACCTGGTGGCCGCAGGTCGTGCTCGGGCTTGCCTTCTCCTGGGGTGCGCTAATGGGATTTGCCGTCACCTTCGGACGCATCGACGTCACTGCGCTGGTGCTCTATGCCGGCGCGATTTCCTGGGTGATCGGCTACGACACCATCTATGCGCATCAGGATGCTGAGGACGATGCGCTGATCGGTATCAAATCCACCGCGCGCCTGTTCGGCGCACATACGCATCAGGCGCTGATCCTGTTCTACGGATTATCGGTGATGCTGATCGGTGTCGCGCTGGCTTCGGGCGAGGCGCGCTGGTCGGCGTGGCTCGGGCTCGCGGCCTTCGCCGTGCATTTGGGCTCGCAGATCATGCGGCTCAAGATCGAGGATCCCGAACTGTGCAAGCGCCTGTTCTACTCGAACAGGGACGCGGGGCTGTTGCTGTTCGCAGGATTGCTGACCGACGCGGTGATGCGGGCAGCGTGACGCAAATGCGTAGGGTGGATTAGCGAAGCGTAATCCACCGCTTCTGTCGGAAATAGAATAGAATAGGTGGGTTACGCCTGCGGCTAACCCACCCTACGGCACCTTCAATGCCGAGCGATAATCTCGCGTTCCTGGCGATGAATCGGCAACTCGCGCGTCATGGCGGTGCGGCGACGCATCAGGAATTTCGGACGGCGGGCGCGGATTGCATTGGCGCGGCGACGGCGCGGGGCCGGCTTGCGGGCACCTTCGTCGAGCTGCGGCAGCGCAAAGAGTTCGCTCCAGATTGCCCAGGCTTCGGCGAGATCGTCGCCATCGGCGCTGACAAGCAACGGAACGGACAATGAAGGATCGCGATGGACGAGGACGAGGGTCTGTGCCTCGTCATTGCCGCGCAGAGCGACGCCGGTGAAGTCGCTGACGCGGACGTTGATCGCCATCTGCATGCCGCGAACGGCACGGCGCAACACGACACGCTCGCGATGAAGCTCGATTTGCCTGGTGTAGCCGTCGGCGCGCGGATCATGCGCATCGAAGCGGACCGGAAGGGAAAGAGGGTCGAGCCGCAGTGAGCGGCTCGACCCGGCGGGAGCGACCCCGCATGTTGCTGTTTGACGACTCACGGCTTAGTTCTCCCCGCCAGGATTATGTTCCCGGTCGATGCGAAGACCTTAGCGCGGGCCGCTCCGAAACCGCTTAAAAAGGCTGGTTAATCCAGCGTCACCGCCCGCCATGATTGACAAGAGCTTGGCGCGCATGATTGACGAGACGTTGCGCGAATGCCGCGAATCTGAGCCTTCTGCAGGCTGATAATGCTTGAAGTCCGCACCATTTGGGCACATCTGGTGTTCAGGGCCCCTGATCGCCCCGAAACCTCCCGCGCCCCAACAGGATTTCGTTCGTGAACTCTTCACCATCCGCAAGCTCGACGCTTTCATCCAAAGCCAACCGCGACCTGTTCGATCAGTCCGCGCTCTCGGATCTCGCGCAGCGTCTTGTCGAGGCGGCGAAGCGCGCCGGCGCAGATGCGGCCGATGCGGTCGCGGTGCGCGGCATCTCGCAGGGCGTCGAGGTCCGCGACGGCCGCGTCGAGGAATCCGAGCGGTCCGAGGGCGATGATGTCGGCCTGCGCGTGCTGGTCGGCCAGCGCCAGGCTGTGGTCTCGACCAACGACGCGAGCGGCGATGCCGTCGTCAAGTTGGCCGAGCGTGCGGTGGCGATGGCGCGCGTCGCGCCCGACGACAAATATGTCGGCCTTGCCGATCCCGCGTTGCTCGCGCGCAATTTTCCTGATCTCGATCTGCTCGATCCCGATGTGCCCGCCACGGCCGAGCTCGAGCGCCGCGCGCTGGAGGCTGAGGCCGCCGCGCTCGCCGTGAAGGGCGTGTCGAAATCCGGTGGCGCTTCGGCCTCCGCCGGCATGGGCGGAATGGTGCTCGTCACCTCAACCGGTTTCCATGGATCATATCTGCGTTCCAGCCAGGGCATCTCGGCGACCGCGATCGTCGGTGAAGGAACCGGCATGGAGCGCGACTACGACTTCACCTCGGCGCCGCACGGTGCTGATTTGTTGTCGCCTGAGGTCGTCGGCCGTTCCGCCGGCGAGCGCACCGTGGCGCGCTTCAATCCGCGCAAGGTCGAGACCTGCAAGGTGCCCGTGGTGTTCGATCCGCGCGTTGCAGGCTCTCTGGTCGGCCACGTCGTCGGCGCCATCAACGGCGCATCGATCGCGCGCAAGACCAGCTTCCTGAAGGACAAGCTCGGGCAGCAGCTTTTCGCCAAGAACATCCGCATCATCGACGATCCCCTGCGCAAGCGCGGCTTGCGCTCGCAGACGTTCGACGCCGAAGGCGTCGCGGTGAAGAAGACCGCGCTGATCGACGAGGGCGTGCTGACGACCTGGCTTTTGGACTGCGCGACCGCGCGCGAGCTCGGCCTCACCACGACGGGCCACGCCCATCGCGGCGTCTCGTCGTCGCCGTCGCCCGGACCGTACAATCTGCATCTCGAGCCCGGCACGCCGACGCCGGCTGAGCTGATCTCAGACATCAAGCAGGGCTTTTACGTCACCGATTTGATCGGCTCGGGCGTGAACGGCGTCACCGGCGATTACAGCCGCGGCGCCTCCGGCTTCTGGATCGAGAATGGCGAGCTCACCTATCCCGTCAGCGAAGTCACCATCGCCGGCCATCTGTTCGAGATCTTCAAGTCGATGCAGCCGGCCAACAATCTCGAATTCCGCTACGGCATCAATGCGCCGACGGTGCGCATCGAGGGTTTGACGCTTGGCGGACGCTGATCTTTCCGACGCCAACCTTCTGACGCGCGACGCGGCGCTGCTGCAGGACACGGTGCGAGAGGCGGGGGCGCTCGCGCAGTCGATGTTCCGCACCGAGCTGAAGAAGTGGATCAAGGGCGCATCCTCGCCGGTCTCCGAAGCCGACATCGCCGTCAACGACATGCTCGAAGCACGCCTGCGCGGCGCCACGCCGGACTATGGCTGGCTGTCGGAGGAGAGCGCCGACGATGCCTCACGGCTGTCGCGGCGGCTGACCTGGGTGGTCGATCCCATCGACGGCACCCGCAATTATCTCAACGGCCATGACGAATGGTGCGTCAGCGTCGCGCTGGTCGAGGATGCCGCGCCGGTGCTCGCCGCCGTGTTCGCACCAACCACCAATGAATATTTTTTCGCGGTCCGCGGGCAGGGCACCACGCTGAACGGCAAGCCGGTCAGGTCCACGTCAGGCACCGCGCTCGACTTCGCCCGCATGGCCGGCCCCAAGCCGATGGTCGAGCGGCTGAACAATGCGGGCGGCGACATCAAGCTGCATCCGCGAATCGGCTCGCTGGCGCTCCGGCTGTGCCGGGTCGCCAATGGCGGGCTGGATGCGGCTTTTGCGGGTGGCAATAGTCACGATTGGGACCTTGCGGCGGCCGATTTGATCGTGCAGGAAGCGGATGGTAGGATGAGCGACCTCTCTGGAGATCCCATCCTCTATAATCGTCGGGAAGTGACGCACGGGGTGCTGGTGGCAGCGGGACGCGATCGTCATGCGAGCATTGTCGCGCATTTTCGCAATCGTCCCCTGGCCTGAAGCGCCTGTCGTCGTGCTTGTCGAACACTGCTTTGCCGGGCAGCCCGTTAGGAACCGAACCCATGTCTGATAGTGCCCCGCAGCAACTGCTTCATCTCGTGATTGGCGGTGAACTGCTCGATCTCGAGCACAACACCTTCAAGAACCTCGACGATGTCGAGGTCGTCGGCCTCTATCCGAACTATGCCTCCGCTCACGTCGCCTGGCGCGCCAAGGCGCAGAGCACGGTCGACAATGCGCAGATGCGCTATTTCATCGTCCATCTCCATCGGCTGCTCGACCCGAATCAAGAACCGGCGCGTTGAAAAAACTGCTTCGCAATACGCTGCGAAGCAGCTGGTTTCAGCGTGCCGTCGGGGTCCTGGCGGCCGAATATCTGCGTCTGGTCTGGCGGACCAACACATTCACGTTCGATCCGCCCGACGTCTATGACCTCGTCGAGCCACAGATCCCGGCGATCTTCGCGTTCTGGCACGGCCAGCATTTCCTCACCCCGTTCATCAAGAACAAAGAGTCCTACCGGGCCAAGGTGCTGATCTCCCGGCATCGCGACGGCGAGTTCAACGCCATCGCGGTGGAGCGGCTCGGCATCGGCCTCATCAGGGGTTCCGGCGACCATGGCAGCGCTTTCCACCGCAAAGGTGGCGTCGGCGCCTTCAAGGAGATGGTGCGGACGCTGCAGGACGGTTGTAATGTCGCGCTCACCGCTGATGTCCCCAAGCGCGCGCGCGTGGCCGGGCTCGGCATCATCATGCTGGCACGGGAATCGGGGCGGCCGATCATGCCTTTTGCGATGGCGACCAGCCGCTTCATCCGGCTCAAGAACTGGGACCGCACCACCATCAACCTGCCATTCGGGCGGGGTGCATTGGTTGGCATCAAGGAAATTCACGTGCCGCCGGATGCCGATGCGGCCATGATGGAAACGCTGCGGCTGGAGCTGGAAGAGACGCTCAACGAGGCGACCCGCCGCGCCTATGCGCAACTCGGCCGACCGGGGCCTGCAGATGGCTAGGTCGCTGCCCAATGCGGTCCCGAAGTCCCTGCCAATGACGCTGCGGATGTATCGGCGCCTGGCGACTGGCCTCGTGCCGCTCGCGCCTGCGCTGATCAAGCGGCGGCTGAAGCAGGGCAAGGAAGATCCCGCGCGCGTCGGCGAACGGCGGGGACTTAGCCGGGACGTGCGGCCGCATGGCCCGCTGGTCTGGATCCACGGCGCCAGCGTCGGCGAGGTGCTGGCAGCGGCCGCGCTGATCGAGCGGCTGCGCGATCTCAATCTGCGCATCCTGCTGACATCGGGCACGGTCACCTCGGCATCGATCGCGGCGAAGCGTTTTCCGCCCGACGTTATCCATCAATATGTGCCGTATGATTCCCCGCGCTATGTCGCGCGCTTCCTCGACCATTGGAAGCCGTCGCTGGCGCTGTTCATCGAATCCGACCTGTGGCCGAACCTGATCCTGGCGGGCTCGTCGCGTCGCGTGCCGATGGTCTTGATCAACGGGCGGATGTCGCCGCGCTCCTTCCCGCGCTGGCGGCGGATGCACGGCACCATCTCGGCGCTGCTGTCGCGCTTCGATATTTGCCTCGCGCAGTCGAAGACCGATGCCGAACGCTTCTCTGCGCTCGGCAGCCGCGACGTCGTCACGACAGGCAATCTCAAGCTCGACGTGCCGGCGCCGCCAGCCGATCCCGTCAAGCTCGAACGTCTGATGACGATGACGCGCGGTCGGCCGATCATCGTCGCGGCCTCGACCCATCCGGGCGAGGACGAGATGCTGGTCGCGGCGCATCGCAGCCTTGTCGGCCACTTCCCGCAGCTTCTGACCGTGATCGTGCCGCGGCATCCGAACCGCGGCTCCGCGATCTCCGGCATGATCACGGCCTCGGGCCTGAAGCCGGCCTTGCGCTCGCGCGATGAGCCGCTGGCGGCGACCACCGACGTCTATGTCGCCGACACCATGGGCGAGCTCGGCCTGTTCTACCGCCTGTCGCCGATTGTGTTCATGGGCGGATCGTTGATCAGCCATGGCGGACAGAATCCGATCGAGGCGATCAAGCTCGGCGCTGCGATCGTCCACGGCCCGCACGTCTTCAATTTCACCGATGTCTATCGGGCGCTCGACGAGAGCAACGCCGCGCGCCAGGCCGATACGCAGGAGGCGCTGGTCAAGCAGCTCGGCCTGCTGCTGGCCGAGCCGACCGTGCGCGACAAGATGCAGCGCGCGGGCGCCGGCGTCGTCGAGGATCTCGGCGGCGCGCTTGATCGCACCATGACGGCACTCGAGCCGTATCTGATGCAGTTGCGGATCGAGATGGGAGCCGCCAATGCGTGAGCCGGCCTTCTGGTACCGGCCGCGTTCCCCGAAGTCGCATCTGCTCAGCCCGTTGGGCGCGCTCTATGGCGCCATCACCGCACGCCGCATGGCGCGCCGCGGCTTCGATGCCGGCATCCCCGTGCTCTGCGTCGGCAACTACCATGTCGGCGGCGCCGGCAAGACGCCGACGGTGCTGGCGCTGACGAAACTGCTGCGCGATCTCGGCGAGACGCCGGTGGTGCTCAGCCGCGGCTATGGCGGACGCCTGCACGGCCCGGTGATGGTCGACCGCGAACGTCACACCGCCGCTGACATCGGCGACGAGCCATTGATGATGGTGCGTGACGTGCCCGTCGCCGTCGCGCGCGATCGTATCGAAGGTGTCGCGCTGGCGAAGTCGCAAGGCGCCACCGTGATCCTGATGGATGACGGCTTCCAGAATCCGAAGTTGTTGAAGGACGCCTCGCTGATCGTGATCGACAGCGAGCGCGGCCTCGGCAACGGCAAGGTCTTTCCCGCTGGTCCCCTGCGCGCGCCGCTGAGAGCGCAGCTGTCGCGCACCGATGCGCTGGTGCTGATCGGCGACGGCCATGCTGCCGATGGTGTCGCAGCCGAGATTTCCGCGCGCAATAAGCCGGTGCTGCGCGCGCGGCTGAAGCCTGATGCGGAGTCGGTGGCGCGATTGCTGGGCAAGCCCGTGCTGGCTTTCGCCGGTATCGGCGACCCCGAGCGCTTCTTCCGCACGCTGCGCGCGAGCGGCATCGAAGTCGCACGCACGCGTCCCTTCGCCGACCACCACATGTTTTCGCAGGCCGAGATCGCCGCCTTGATCGAAGATGCGCGGCGCGAACAATTGACGCTCGTCATGACCGAGAAGGATCGCGCGCGCATGCGCGGCATGGACGTTCCCCGGGAAATCCTGCACTTCGCCATCACGCTCGAATTCGACGATCCGGCGAAGCTCAAGCAAGTGATCAGCGATTATCTCTACAAGGCTCGCGAGCGCCGCTTCAGCATGCGATGATGTCGCCATTCAGCCGGCATTCATCGCCAGCCTCTATCGTTTCCAGACGATTCCGGAGACTGCCATGAAACTGTCCTCTGCCGCCCTTGCCGCTGGCCTGATGTGTCTGATTGTTGCGCCCGTGTTCGCACAGACGCCGCCGCCGGCTCCGGCGCCGGCTGCCACGGAACCAGTTCCCGCGACCAAGCGCGTGGCTTGCCTCGCAACCACGCAAGGTCTGAAGGGGCAGGACAAGAAGGACCAGATGCAGCTCTGCATGGCGCAGGCGCGGACCGATTGCCTGAAGCAGGCGATCGATCAGAAGCTGGTCGGCGAAGCGCGCAAGAGTGCGATCAAGACGTGCGTGGGCACGGATGGCAAGCCGCAGCAGAATTAGCCGGACGATGCCACGAACTCGGTGCCGTAGGGTGGGCAAAGCAACGCGTGCCCACGTTTTTCGTCATGATCGTAGAGAGATCGTGGGCACGGCGTTTTGCGCCTTTGCCCACCCTACGAGACCGATTGCGAGACCTGCGAAATCGAGATCACGATTGCGGCTTCGGTGCGTTGGGGAAATGCCGCTGCAACACGGCGGCGGGCGTGGCGTAGGCTTCCTGCAAATCCACGCTCCAGTACTTCAATTCGTCGAGCGGAATGCGCGTGTCGGTAATGGCGCAGCGCACGAAGGTCCCCGGCGAGATCACGCGGAAATCGCCGTCGAGATATTGCACCTGGGCTTCGCCATGGCCCGAGGGGCCGAACTTGTTCAGCACGGTCGAAAGTCTCCGTGGGAGGCCCCGCCGGGAAACCCAGCAAGGCACGATGTGTTGGACCGGATGTAGCATAGATAGGGTGGCTTGTCCGCCCGTTAAACCCACCGGTTTGTGATGTTTTGCCGCCGTTTGCGCATGATAGGTCTTGAGCCCGTGCGGCACCTCCTGCGACTGAGTCCGATGCGCCTTCGATTGACCGCCCTGTCCCTCGCATTGCTGATGTCATCAGCGCATGCAGCGCCGGCGCCTGCACCGCAGACGGTCGAGATTCCGCTGTCGTCAGGTGTCCTGCATGCGCAGCTGTTCAAGCCCGAGGGCGACGGTCCGTTTCCGACTGTGATTGCGCTGCACGGCTGTGGCGGCCTCGGCGGTCATTCCGATTCCGTGCTGCCGCGTTATCGCGACTGGGCCGAGCGCCTGCTCAAGGCGGGCAATGCCGTGCTGCTGCCGGATAGTTATGGTTCGCGCGAGCTTGGGCCGCAATGCCGCGTCAAGGAGATGCATGTGAAGGCGCGGCGCGAACGCGTCACCGATATCGCGGCTTCGCGTGCCTGGCTGATGAAGCAGAAATGGGTGACGCATGATCGCGTCAGCCTGATGGGCTGGGCCAATGGCGCCAGCGCGCTGCTCTGGGCGGTGCGTCCGCAGAGTGCTTCGCGTGATCCGGCGCCGGATTTTCGCGCCGCCATCGCGTTCTATCCGGATTGCCGGATCTCCGCCGGTCTCGGCTGGAGCGCGCGCGTGCCGACGCTGGTGCTGATCGGCGCCAATGACGACGTCTCCTCGCCACCGGCCTGCCGCCAGATGGTAGACGGCGCGCATGGCCGCAGCGCGCTCGCGCGCATCGTGGTCTATCCCGGCGCCTATCATGATTTCGACCGCGCCAACACGCCGCTGCATGCGGCCTCCGCCAGCACCGATGCCGCAGTTCCCGAGCACGGCCATCTCGGAACCGATTCCCAGGCGCGCGCGGAGTCGCAGAAGGAAGTGGCGGAGTGGCTGGCGCGTTAGCGCGATTGAGCGGGCCTGCCGCGCCGTAGCTCGGCAGAGCGGAGGCGGGGCCGCCCGAGGAACAGCGTGAGGCGGACAGCCCCGCATCGACCACCGCCCTGCACGGACTGAGATGGCCGACCGTGAATCTACGGATCGCGCCTGAAGGCGGTTTCAGCGGATGACGGTGCCTTAGTTCGACCATGATGTCGGCTAAACGCATCTCTCATGCGCAACCGCATCGCCATCTTCTCATCCGCACTGGTCGTCTTCACGGTCGCCGTGTTCCTGTTCGAAGCCCACGCCGGCTCGCCCCCGAGCGCGCCGGACCATTGCGGCTTCTGGACCACCATCGACGCGGGATTGTCCTGCCGCTGAGGTGCGGGGCGGGTGTGTGGGGCGCGACTGCCTCCACATCGTCATTGCGAGGAGCCCTTGCGACGAAGCAATCCAGAATCCCTCCGCGGAAAGATTCTGGATTGCTTCGCTGCGCTCGCAATGACGGCGGAGGGAGCGAATCCACATCATCGGTGTCATCGCCCGGCCAGTGCGCAATTGCGCACTAGGACCGGGCGATCCAGTACTCCGAGGCGTCTGAGATTCACCGAGGAGCCGCGGCGTACTGGATTCCCCGCCTGCGCGGGGAATGACAGTGAGTGCGCCGCACCGCCGTCACCCCTCAAAACAAACTGCCCTGATCCACCGGCTTCCCCACGCGCTTCGGCGCAGCCTTTGCCTCCTGCACCGCCGGCTTCGCCTGCGCCGGCGCACGCTTCGTCGGCGCCGGCCGATCGGCATCCGCAGTCGCCCCGACACGTCCGTCCGCGAACTCGATTGCAATCCGCGCATTCGGTCCGACGCTATCCGCCGAATGCAGGGGATGCCCGGCCTCATCGCGCACCAGCGCAAAGCCGCGGGCGAGCACGCCGCGATAGGACAGGGCCGAAAGCAATTTGCCGCTGTTCTCGACGCGGGCGTCGAGCCGCTGCAGCAACGTCAGCAGCGCGCGATTGGCGCGCTCGGAAAGCCGCTGCGTGCGCTCGCGCTGACGGGCAATGGCGTTACGCTGCGCCTGTGCATTCGAAAGCTTGGAGGCGCGCAGACGCACTTCTAGTCCAGCGAAGCGATCGCGCCGCTGCCGCAGCAGCGCGCGCGCCGACAACCCAAGCCGCTCGCCGGACACCGTGAGCCGATGACCGGCCTGCGCGATCTGTCCATGCAGCACCCGCAGCGTCAGCTTCGAGCTCGCCGCGGTGAACCTGCGGAAATGTGCGTGCGTGTTCGCCTT
>JAEWHT010000288.1 GCA_023387695.1 Pseudomonadota bacterium
GCGTAAGGGAGTGGGGGCAGCGTAAAGGTCATGGGTTCTTGTCCGCAACTGGATGGGGAACGTTTAACGGTGACCCCTTATAGAAGGTTCCTGCGCCGTTAAATACCGCCAATTTGCGAAAAGGCGCGATGCGATCGCGTGGGCTGATTGCACAATCTCGCCGCAGGCAATTGGGAGTTCACCCATATGTGCTGCAAAATATCATTGCCTTTGAAGCGGTTATGACAGAACGAATGCGCCACGCATGCGGGACAGGGCACAGCCATGAGTATCGAGATCGACATTTTGAACGGCGACGCCTCATGGCCGATTGCCGAGCCGCTGCATCAGGCGGTCTGGGGACCTGATATCGTCGAGAAGCTGCCCTGGGGACACGTCAAATGGGCCCATGCCGATCTGCGCGTGCTGATCGAGACGCCGGAGGACGGCCTTGTCTGCCATGTCGGCATCTATTTCCGCACCGTCACCTGGAATGGCCAGAAAGTGCATATCGGCGGCATCGGCGGCGTCTGCACGCGCGAGGACCGGCGCGGCCGCGGCTATGCGACCATGGCGATCGACGCGGCGGTGCATACGATGCGCGCCAACGAGGCCGTTCGTTTCGCACTGCTGTTCTGCGAGCCGCACAATTTCGCATTCTACCAGGCCCGCAGCTGGCTTCCGTTCAATGGCGAGGTCTATTGCGAGCAGCCGGAGGGACGAATCCGCTTCGACTACATGGCGCCCTATGTTTTCAACATCGTGCGCGCGCCGACGCTCGGCACCATCGACCTCTGCGGCCTGCCATGGTGAAAGCCTCGCCAGGGCAGACGAGCGCAGGAATGTGATTCCATCAGGCGTTGCACGATTCTCATTTGCTGCTATTGAGACGCCTCCATTTCCGAGGCCCCCCATGTTTCGCAGATTTGCCCATCTCACGATCCTTCTGGCTGCGCTTTTCGGCGCGACGTCCGCCCAGGCGCAGAGCGCCGAGGCGAGCGGGACCTGGCTGACCCAGGCGGGCGACGCCCGCGTGAAGATCAGCAAGTGCGGCGGCGGCATTTGCGGCGTCATCGTCTGGCTGAAGGAGCCTTACGACACCGCGACCGGCAAGCCCGCGACAGACAGCAAGAATCCCAATCCCGCACTCGCGAAGCGATCGATGATCGGACTGCCGCTGTTCTCAGGCATGCAGTCCGCAGGGCCAGGCAAATGGTCGGGCCAGATCTACAATGCCGATGACGGCAGCACCTATGCGAGCAACATCACGGTGACGGGCGCAGAGACGTTGCGCGTCGAAGGTTGCGTCGGCGCGCTCTGCGGCGGCGAAACCTGGACGCGGGCGGGGCGCTAACGAAATCTCGTGCCCCGGACGCAGCGCAGCACATAGTGATGCGCTGCAGAGCCGGGGCCCATGGTTGTGTGGGTCCCGGCTCTGCGCAGCGTCACTACGTGCCGCAGCGCGTCCGGGACACCAGGATCCCTCACCCCACCATCGCTTTCAGTGCTGTTGCCGCCGAGGCGTATCCGCCGCGTGCGCCGTCGATGAAGTGCACATGATCGCTGCGCAGCGCCGAGGGGGTGAAGCAGGTCATCATCGCCGCGTCCTGCTGATAGAGGCCATAGCGCACGACACCGTCGCGCGCAGCGGCTGTGAGACGATCGTTCAAGGCGCGCTCGAGCTCCGGCGTGCAGTCGAGGATCATGCGCAGGCCGTCGTCATATTTGCGGAAGTCGGAATTCTCGACCACCTGGCGCTTATAGACCTTCGGCAGGAAGCCACCGGCCTTGATGTCGAAGCGCATGAGGACATAGGCAAAGAATGTGAAGGCCAGCAGGCTCGCCTTGCGCTTGAGCAATGACCCGCCGCGCATCGCCCGTGCCTCGTAGTCCAGCCCCTGCGGCGGCCACTTCAGCGGCGGCCCCTGCGGCGGCACGGGACGACCGGACTCCGGGCTGCGCTCGACGAGATGGATGATGTCTTCGATCACCTTGCGGAAGGCCAGCGGATCGACGCCACTGGCCGGCATCACCAGCACCGACAGGATCAAACCGCGCGAGGCGGGTATCACCTCGAAGCGGCAGGACAGACCCGAAAGATCGGGCTGTGTGCCCGCGGCCGCCTCCGTCACCGCAAACTCGCCGCGCTTCATCGCCGCGTCAGCCCAGGCGAGCCCGCCGCCGGAGAACATGGCATAGGACAGATTGGCCGACGGACCGAAGCGCGCAACGCGCACGTCGAGACCTTTCGCGCGGATGGCACTCACAGGCACCAGTGCGACGCGCATCTTCAGGTCGAGATCTTCCCGCACCCAGATTGCGGTCGCGGCCAGAGCTTCGCGCGCAGCTTCGAGATCGGCCGGCGCCACCGCAAAACTGGCGCCGTCGCCGCCGAACACGAAGGGAAATTCGCGGCCCTCCAGCGCATTGGTCACCGCCGCGATCACCGCGGCCCCGGCCATGTTGACCGCCTTGTAGCGCTGCGCCGCGATCGCCTTGGTCGAATCGACAATGTCGGCGACGCCGATGCTCCAGTCTTCCGGAAGCGGCGAATACAGCGCGGGGTCCATCAGGCTGGTGAAGCCGCGGAAGACAGGGATGCTGCCGTAAAAGGATTCGCCTGAGATCATCGCGTGATGCCGGATGGTTGGGAAGCGCGTCCGAACGAGATACGTGGCTGGGTCAATCGGGGTTCGCCCACGGCCGTCCCTTTTGGGGCCCCGATCATTGGCCGAAATGGCGCCTGACAACAAGGTCGCAGCGCGCTGCAATGCCGCACGTCGTCATTGATCGACATCAAATAGCCGGCCCAGAACCGTGCTTACGGTTGGATCACCTCAAGGGCTAAACGGGACGATCGGGGTGTCTGATTTCGGCGACAAGGATTCCACATCCGTGCCTGCGCGCACTGGGCTCGAAATCGTCAGCGCAGTCAGGATGCCCGAACGACTAACCGCCGCCGTGGACGTCTGGGCCAGGGCCTATCATCTGTCACGCTCGGATGCGATCTGCAAGCTGGTCTCGCTCGGTCTCAAGATCGCGCCCGCGGCGCCAGCATCGCCGCGCACGATTACGTCAGACGCGACCAAGATCGAGGAAATCGCGGTGCATGAGATCGAGGCTCTGCTCGATCCCGCATTGCCCGCAGGCGAGCGCGAGCGCCGCATTCGCCGCCTGACCGAAGGACCGCCGGAATTTTCTCACGAGCGGATTGATCTGCCGAAGCATCAGACGTGAGCGCAGGCACGCTAGTGCAGCTTCTCGTCCTGCCGCTTACGTAGCGCGGTTGCCGGTACGTCATGACAGCCGACCAGCCGCACGAATTGCTGCGGATACATTTCGTAGCCGTGACTGCCGGAGTTTTGATGCGACATCGGCGGACAGCGGGCCTCGTCCAGCTTCGCGGGCGACGGCTCCAAGGGCGATTGGCCGTGACTTGCGCCTATGACGTTTGGCGTTGCCATATTGTGAGAGGCCATGGACTGCTCCCTGTCGTTTAGGGCAGTTCGATTGACGTAACTCAATCGCTTACGAGGCATCTTACGACCAAATCCGGCTTGCTGTCATTGTGCCGGATCAACTCGATTTTGACGGCAGGGTTCCGCTTACGCCGTATTGCCGGCATCGATCGTGAAAACGGTACCGGTCACGTTGCGACCGCCCTCGCCGAGCAGATACTCGACCATGCGCGCGACGTCGTCGGTCTCCGGCAGGCGACGCAGGGCGCTGCGGCCAGCGATGCGCTTGCGGCTCTCGTCCGAGAGATTATGCGTGAGCTCGGTGTCAATGAAGCCGGGCGCGATCGCATTCACGGTAATACCGAGCTTGCCGACCTCGCGCGCAAGCGAACGGGTGAAGCCGGTGGCGGCGGCCTTGGTCGCGCCATACACCGAGAGGCCGTTATAGCCGGTGGTCGCGATGATCGAGGAAATGTTGATGATGCGGCCGGCACCGTCAGCCATCATCTGGCGCGCGACATATTTGGTGAGGATGATCGGCGATAGCACGTTGAGCTGCACCAGCGCCTCGATCTCCGAATTGTGCATGGTCGCGAGCAGGCCCTCGGTCCCGAGGCCGGCATTGTTGATGAGGCCGTAGATCTGACCGAATTCGTCGCGCACGAGTTTTGCGAAAGCCGGGATCGCGTCGATCACGGCGAGGTCACAGGCGCGGAAATGCAGGCGACCATTCGATTCGGCGATCGCGGCCTTGAGCTCGTCGCTCTCGCGCCGCGCGGCCGCGATGACGTTGTAACCCGCCGCGGTCAGGCGCTTGCCGATCGCGAGGCCGATGCCGCGGCTGCCGCCGGTGACGAGGACATTATGCATCGGTGCGCGCCAGTTTGCCGGCCGGGGTAACGTCGAGTGCCTCGACGAAGCGGATCACCGCCGGCACCTTGTGGGACGCAAGCTGCGCGCGGCATTGATCCAGGATCTGGTCGCGGATTTCCTTTACGCGCGCCTGATCGGTGCCGTCGGCGAGGATCACGTCGGCGACGACGATGCCACCGGTAATCGGGCTGCGCCGCGACTTCGCACGCGACATCCGCACATCCGGATGACGGTTGATCGCAGCTTCGATCTCTTCGGGATGAACCTTGAGTCCACCAATGTTGATGATGCCACCGCGGCGGCCGACGAAATAATAGCGGTCGCCGCGCAATTCGACGATGTCGCCACTGTCGACGAAGCCGTCACCATCGGTGAGCGCCGCGGCATTGCGGCCGATATAGGCATGCGCGGTGCGCGTCGAGCGAATGCGCAGCGAGCCGTCGACGACCTTCATCTCGACGCCATTGCGGTTGCCGAGATAGTTGGCCGGAAAGCCTTCGAGCCCGTCATTGACCGCGAAGCCGACACCAGCCTCGGTCGAGGCGTAGGCATGACCGACGGAGGAATTCGGGAAGGCAGCCTTCAGGCCGTCGAGCACCGCCTGGTCGGCGATCTCGCCGGAGAGGCGGACATATCCCGGGGCGAACTGCGCGGCCGAGCCGCTCATCAAAAGCTTGCGCCAATGCGAGGGTGTGCCGGAGATATGAGAGACACCGCGCGCGTTCAGCCGCGCGACATGATCGGCGAGCACCTCATGGGGATCGGACAGCACCATCGAGCCGCCTGAGAGGATCGCGCGGAGGAAGATCTGCAGGCCGCCATAGCGACGGATGTCGTAGAACGTCGCCCAGATCGGCGCGGGTCCCTTCGCGGGACCTTCAGCGACGATGGCGCCGGTGAGCGCTTCAAGCGTATGGCCGACGATTTTCGGCACACCTGACGTGCCCGAGGTGAGCATCAGCCATTCGGTGGCGCGCTCGGTCTTGGCAGGCGCTGCGGCCTGAAGCGGCAATTGTGCGGTGACGACCAGCGACACGCCGGTCTCGGCCCAGCGGTCAGGCTCATCAGTGACGACGGCATCGATGCCGGCATCTGCGATCAGCGCATCCAGATGCGCCGGGTTCAGATCGGGCGGACAAAGCAGCATGCGACGGGCAATGCCGTCGAGCTCGATCATGGCGAGGCCCGACCGCAGTTGGTCGGACAATTTCAGCAGCACCGCACGACCGGACAGCTCGCGCAAGCGGCCGCCCAGCACGGTCTGCGACAGGATATCGGTCAGTGATACGCAATCATGCGCATCCGACAGGGTGCGGCCCGTCAGCTCCGCGCCGAGGTGGTCGCGGAGCGCAAAGATCTCACGCGGGGACATTTTCGTAGGCCCGCACGAAATCGCCCACGGTGGCGGGGAACGCAGCGTCCTCGGAAATGGTGAAGGGGTCGACGCCGGTCTCGTCCTCGAGACGCGCGACCAGGATCGCGAAAGCGAGCGAGTCAAAACCCGTCTCGTGCAGGGACAGATCGTCCGAGAGCGCGGGAAGCGTGACGTGCTGTTCCTTGGCGATCTGCTGGATCGCTTCGATGACTTTGGACCTTACCGACATGGCTGGCTCGCCTCTTAGTTAATCAATCGTGTTTCTTGCGGCGGCTCTCAATGACCGCCTCCCTTGCCCGCTGTTCTACGGGAGAGAAGTAAATGGGCTCTTGGACAATTCAGATAAAATTGGACCTATCTGCGGATTTAGGTTCGGCTACAGCCGGATCGTGCCGTCCACGATCTGTGCAAAGGTCCCGGAATCCAGCGCGACATAGGCGCCGAATTTCGGCTCCAGCATGAAGATCGGATCCGCCACCGCGCTGAGGTCAAAGCCCTCGCGCGCGAGTTCGCCCTTCTTCTGCTTGAACGTCTCGGTCGCATCGAGCTCGCGCGAGATGCGGATGAAGACAGGGCGGGCGTAGACCGGCAGGCGTTGCGCGAGGTGTGCAGGCAATGCTTCGATATAAAAGCCCTCGTTCACGACGATCGCGCTCATGCCGGCGCGGCCATCCGTTCCGGGAATGCTGACGCCATAGGTGGTGGCATCGACGACGCCGGTGAAATCGCGCACGGCGTCGTTGACCTCCGAGGTCGCGACGTTCTCACCTTTCCAGCGGAAGGTGTCGCCGATCCGATCGACGAAGTGGAAGAAGCCCTTGTCATCGAGCCGCATCAGGTCGCCGGTACGAAACCAGGCATCGCCCTTGGCGAAAACATCGCGCAAAATCTTCTTCTCGGTCTCGCCGGCATCGGTATAGCCCTCGAAGCGACCACCGCCCTCGTCGGCCTTGCCGATGCGGCCGATCGCTTCTCCGGCTTCACCGCGGGCGCAGGCGATGCAAAAGCCCTCGTCATTGCGGAGTGGCGCGCCACTGTCGGGATCGAGCTTGACGAGGCTCGCCGGGAAGCGATGCGCCAAAAGCGGCGGGATGCGGCCGATTGCGCCTGGCTGGCCCTCGACGTTGAACAGCGAGAAATTGCCTTCCGTCGCTGCATAGAATTCGAGAATACGGGGAATGGCGAAGCGGCTCTGGAAATCTTCCCAGATGTCGCCGCGCAGGCCGTTGCCGCAGACGAGCCGCAAGCGGTGACGGTTTTCATATTCCGACGGCGGCGCCTTGAGCAGATAGCGGCAGAGCTCACCGATATACTGGAACAGCGTGCAGTCGTGCCGCACGATATCGGGCCAGAAGTTCGAGGCCGAAAACTTCTCGGCGATCACCACCGAGCCGCCGGCGGCGAGCATGCTGCATGGCGCGACGATGCCGCCGACCGAGTGAAACAGCGGCAGGCAATCATAGAGCCGGTCCTGCGGCGTCGCACCGGCGAGGCCGGCGAACCAGAAGCCCCAGTTGAGAATGCGGCGATGGCTGATGCTGGCGGCCTTGGGCAGACCCGTCGTCCCGGACGTGTAGATCAGCAACGCGCGGTCATCGATAGTGACCTCGCCGTGTTCCTCCGGCGAGAGCGGGCCATCGTCGAGCGCGGCAAGCGCGACATCGATCGCGCGCTCGTTACGGGCATCACCATGAGTCCAGATCTTTGCCTCGGTCTTCAGATGCGGCCTCGCAACTTCCAGCGTT
Source organism: Pseudomonadota bacterium (assembly GCA_023387695.1). Classification (GTDB taxonomy): domain Bacteria; phylum Pseudomonadota; class Alphaproteobacteria; order Rhizobiales; family Xanthobacteraceae; genus Bradyrhizobium. The sequence continues at coordinate 7,431 of JAEWHT010000288.1, forward strand.
TCCGCAAGCTGATGCGCGACGATGATCTGCGAGGGCTTGGCGACATCGATGCAATGCGCGAGCGACTGTCCGACCAGCTTGATATTGAGCAGCGCCACCACGCCGCCGACGCGGCTGATACCGAGCCAGGCCGCGATATAATCGATGCCGTTCGGCATGATCAGGCCGACGGTGTCGCCCTTGGCCACGCCGACCGAGCGCGCCCAGCGCGCATAGCGATTGATGCGCTTTGACAGGCCGTCATAATCGAGTGTTGCATCATCCGTGACCAGCGCGACGCGGTCCGGCTGGCGCCGTGCCCAATCGTCGATGACGTCGGCGAACAGGCGTCCCGGCAACGTCTCGATCCGCGCGGTCAGCTCGATCGCCTTTAGCCAGATCTTTGAAGCCGACGGCGCGCGCGCCGCCTTCGCTTGCTCGATGACGCCGGTGGTCATGTCGTTCATTCTTTCGGGGCGGTATCCGCTTATTCCCGGCAGATTAGCCTGCGTGCCCTGCCCAGGTGTTAAGAGACAAGGTAAAACTCGGTTAGCTCTCGATTAACTGCGATCATCCTTTACCAAACTGGCGGGATGAGCGTGCGGCTCGGTGCGATTCTTGCGATAGCAAATCCAGTCATTCTGGCGCGCTTGCGCGCCTCCTCGCCTCGCGCGAGATGAACTGGAGGCCACGATGATCACCAGGCGACATTTCCTTCAGACCGCGGCCTGCGCCGCGGCCGCGCTTGCGGCGCCACGTGCCTTTGCGCTCGGCAATCCATCCTATCCTTCGCGCAGCGTGAAATGGGTGGTGCCTTATGCACCCGGCGGCGCCACCGACGTACTGTCGCGGCTGATCTGCCAGCGTTTGTCTGATCGGCTCGGACAAACCTTCATCGTCGAGAACAAGCCCGGCGCGGGCAGCAATATCGGCACGCAGGCGGTGATCACGTCCGCGCCGGACGGATACACGCTGCTGCTGACCTCGACCGCGAATGCGATCAACGCTTCGTTCGATCCGGCACTGCCTTACGATTTCGCCAAGGGCATCACGCCCGTCGCCGGCGTCGCCCGCATTCCGCTGGTCCTGGTCGTCAACAATGATCTACCAGTGAAGAGCGTCGCCGACTTCATCGCTTACGCCAAGGCCAACCCCGGCAAGATGTCGATCGCATCCTCAGGCATCGGCACCTCGCTGCATCTCTCCGGCGAGCTGTTCAAGTCGATGGCCGGCGTGCAGTTTACCCATGTGCCCTATCGCGGCTCCGCGCCGGGACTGACCGACGTGATGAGCGGCCAGATCCAGGGCATGTTCGACAACGTCACCTCGTCCTTCGAGCTGGTGCGTGCCGGCAAGCTGCGCGCGCTCGGCGTCACCACGCGCGAGCGCTCGGAGATTTTGCCTGAGGTGCCGCCGATCGCGGACAATTTGCCCGGCTACGAGACGTCTTCGTTCTACGGCGTCGGCGCCCCCTGCGACACGCCGCGCGAGATCGTCGACCTCCTCAATCGCGAGGTCGACGCGGCCTTGTCCGATGCCGAGATCAAGGTTCGCATCGCCGAGCTCGGCGCGATCCCGTTGCATGGCAACGCCGGCGAGTTCGGCACCATGCTCACAGCTGAGACCGAGCGCTGGCGCAAGGTGGTCGAGCTGTCGGGAATCAAGAAGGAATAGCCTGCAGCATCTGCGCGCCAAACAGGTGGATCGCCGTCCTGGACGATCGTGCCCCTCCCTCAGTACACCTTCTTGTGACGCTTGCGCGGCGGCGGCTCATTGGAGACGTAGTAGGGATTAATGTCGCAGCTGGCTGGCAGGCCCGACGCCGTCGCGCGGCACTGCTCCAGCGAGGTGAACGAGCAGTCGAACCGGTCGCTGCCGCCACCGCGAGGGCCTCCCGACCAGATGTGCATGCACACGGGATAGCGGGGGTCGTAGCGCTGGGCGCTCGCATCTGCCGCGACGAACAGCGTGGCAATGGCGGTGAGGGTCAGGAGAGGGAGACGCATCGTACATGTCCTCGAATCGGTAACAGCGGCAGGCGCTATGCCATTTCGATATGGCACAGCAGCGCGAAAGAAGCGATCGCTCGCATTCATACCTCTCCCGCTTGTGACACGCACCAAAAAACGATCCGACGCAGTGCCGTAATGGTTTGAAATCGAGAAAGTGCGTCACGACCGGCCTGCATTGAACGCATATCTCGCCACAAGTTTCCTTCGACAAAGGTCGCACGTCGACAGTGCGGGAAACCATTCGCAGGCACCGGCGAACAGACTAGTCTTTCGAAGACAACGCCGGCCTCGGACCGATGACGTTCCCGGGCAATCAACAAACACATGGGCTGAAGGAAACGCACATCCACGCTCGAACTCTCGAGCGCGGCTCCGCTATGCGCGGAGGAAGATGCGCTGGCCCGCCTTTGGTCCCAGGGCATGCAAGAGAGTTTCTCGTCTCCGTTCATCCGCTATCCGATCGGCACGTCGCTGCTGATGGCGGGCATCCTGTTCGTGGGCCTTGTGGCCTATCCGCTGCTGCCGGTTGCGCCGCTGCCGCAGGTCGACTTTCCAACCATCCAGGTCTCCGCGTCGCTTCCAGGCGGCAGCCCGGAAACGATGGCTTCCTCGGTGGCACAGCCGCTTGAGCGTCAACTCGCGCAGATCCCCGGCATCACACAGATGACCTCGACGAGCTCGCTTGGCTCGGCCTCGATCACCATCCAGTTCGATCTCAATCGCCTGATCGATGCCGCTGCCAACGACGTGCAGGCTGCGATCAACGCGGCGGGCGGCCAATTGCCGAAAAACCTGCCCTCGCCACCAACCTATCGGAAGGTCAACCCGGCGGACTCTCCGATCATGATCCTGTCGGCGACCTCCGAAACACTGCCGCTGACCACGGTCAGCGACCGCACCGACGCCCAGCTCGCGCAGCAGATCAGCCAAATCCCGGGTGTCGCGCAGGTCTTTGTCGGCGGGCAACAGAAGCCTTCGGTGCGCATCCAGGTCGATCCGGCCAAGCTGGTCGCCAAGGGATTGTCGCTAGAGGACGTACGTAGCCAGATCGCGATCGCGACCACGGACAGCCCGAAGGGCAACATCGACGGCCCGCAGCGCGCCTACACCGTCTACGCCAACGACCAACTGCTCGAAGCTTCCCAGTGGCAAGACGTCATCATCGCCTATCGTAACGGCGCTCCCTTGCGGGTCCGTGACATCGGCGAAGCCGTGTCGGGCCCGGAGGATATGAAGACCGCCGCCTGGGCCGACGGCAAGCGAGGCGTGTTCCTCGTGATCTTCAAGCAACCCGGCGCCAACGTCATCGAGACGGTCAAACGCATCAAGGAGAAATTGCCACGGCTGATCGCAGCCATTCCGCCCGCAATCGGCATCAAGATCATCAGCGACCGCACCATCACCATTCGCGCCGCAGTCGACGACGTGCAAATCACGCTCATGATCACAATCGTGCTGGTGGTGATGGTGATCTTCGTCTTTTTGCGTAGCTTCTGGGCCACCATCATCCCAAGCATCACCGTGCCGCTGGCGCTGTTAGGAGCTTGCTCGCTGATGTGGGTGTTCGGCTATTCGCTGGACAATCTCTCGCTGATGGCACTGACGATCGCGGTCGGCTTCGTGGTCGACGACGCAATCGTGATGCTGGAGAACATCACGCGCTATGTCGAGCAAGGCGAGAACCCGGTCACCGCCGCCTATAAGGGTGCAGCCGAGATCGGCTTCACCATCGTCTCCATCAGCATCTCGCTGGTCGCGGTGCTGATCCCGCTGCTACTGATGGGCGGCATCATCGGCCGGCTGTTCCGCGAATTTGCCGTGACGCTGTCGATGGCGATCTTCGTCTCGCTCGTGGTTTCGCTGAGCTTGACGCCGATGATGGCTTCTCGCTTCCTGCGCTCCGATCACGAAGCCCGCCATGGCCGCGCCTACCAATGGAGCGAGCGGCTGTTCGAGCGCCTGCTCGGCACCTATGAGCGCGGGCTCGACCTCGCGCTACGACACAGCCTGATTACGCTGTGCGTCTTCTTCGCGACCGTCGCACTGTCGGCGCTGCTGTTCATCTTGATCCCCAAGGGCTTCTTCCCGCAGCAGGACAATGGCTTCCTCACAGCGGTATCGGAAATGCCCCAGGACATCTCGTTCGCCGAGATGAAGCGGCGGCAGGAGGAGCTCAATGCCATCGTGCAGGCCGATCCCGCTGTCGATTCCATCGCGATGTTCATCGGCGGAGGTGGCACGGCGCTGAATTCGGGACGCATGTATGTCACGCTCAAGCCGATCGGGGAGCGTGACGCCAATGCGCAACAGATCATCGCGCGGCTGCGGCCGAAGCTCGCCAAGGTCGAGGGCGCCCGCCTCTATATGCAGGCCTCGCAAGACGTGCGCCTCGGCGGCCGCGCTACCCGGACTCAATTCGAATTCACGCTCCAGGACGCCAACCTCACGGAGCTGAACAAATGGGCGCCGAAGATCCTAACGGAGATGAGAGGCCTGCCGGAGCTTCGCGACGTCGCCACGGACCAACAGACCGAAGGTACGACGGTGCAGCTCGCGATCAATCGCGACACGGCCGCGCGCTATGGCATCCAGCCGCAGCTGATCGACGACACGCTTTATGACGCCTTCGGCCAGCGTCAGGTGACGCAATATTTCACGCAGACCAACAGCTATCATGTCGTGCTCGAGATCACGCCGGCGCTGCAGGGCAAGATCGACACGCTCGACAAGCTCTACATCAAATCGCCACTGACCGGAGACGAGGTCCCGCTTTCAGTCATCTGCCGCTGGAACAGCGACCCGGTGCGCCCGCTCGCGATCGCACATCAGAGCCAGTTTCCCGCCGTGACGATCAGCTTCAATCTTGCCGAGGGCGTCGCGCTGGGACTGGCGACCGGCGCCGTGATGCGCGCGGTCAATGACATGGGTGCACCGCCGACCCTGTCCATGAGTTTCCAGGGCACCGCGCAAGCGTTCCAGCAATCGCTCGGCACTGTGCCAATGCTGATACTTGCCGCGCTCGTCGTGGTCTATCTGGTGCTGGGCGTGCTCTATGAGAGCTATATCCACCCGCTAACCATCCTGTCCACGTTGCCGTCGGCTGGCGTTGGCGCGATCGCAATCCTGATGATTTTTGGCTTCGATTTCAGCCTGATCGCCCTGATCGGCGTCATTCTCCTGATCGGCATCGTCAAGAAGAACGGCATCATGATGGTGGACTTCGCCATCGCGGCCGAGCGGGAGCAGCACCTGACGCCGGAGCAGTCGATCCGCCAAGCGGCCCTGTTGCGCTTCCGGCCGATCATGATGACGACGATGGCGGCGCTGCTCGGCGGCGTCCCCCTGATGCTCGGCACCGGCACCGGCGCCGAGATCCGCCAACCGCTCGGCTACGCCATGGTCGGCGGCCTCATCGTCAGCCAGGCCCTGACCTTGTTCACGACGCCCGTCGTCTATCTCTACCTCGACCGCCTCTCCAATGCGCTGTCGCGCTGGATGGAGAAGAAGCCGAAAGCAGAGATCGAGAGCGAGGAGCAGAAGGACGCAGCTGAGTAGGCCGGGCTTGCGTTAGCCCAGCCCCTGCAGCACCAGACGGTTCAACCTCGCGGCAAAGGCCGCCGGATCCTCCGGCAATTCACCGTCCAGAATCTGCGCCTGTTCGAGCAGGAGCAGGCTGACGTCATCGACAGTCTTGGAGCCGGCCTGAGCCCTGGTGATCGCCGTGACCATCGGGTGGCGCAAATTGATCTCCAGGATCGGCTTGGTGCGCATGCCGCGGTTCTGCTGCGCCAGGATGCGCTCGAGCTCGCGGCTCGGGCCCTCGCTGTCGGCAACGAGGCAGGACGCCGAACTGGTGAGGCGCGTCGAGGCCTTGACGTCGCTGACGCGTTCGCCGAGCGCGGCCTTGATCACCGCGATGGTGGCGGCTTCGTCCGCCACCGGCTCGTCCTTCTTTGCCTCGTCCTTGTCGTCGACGCACGGGATCAGGTCGAGGTTGAGATCGCCCTGGCTGAGCGACTTCAGCGGCTTGCCCTCGAACTCCGTCGGCATCGAGGTCCAAAAGGCATCGACGGGGTCGGACAACAGCAGCACCTCGATGCCGCGCGCGGTGGCAGCTTCCAGCCGCGGGCTGGATTTCAACCGCTCGATGCTGTCGCCGACGAGATAATAGATCTCGGTCTGGTTCGGCTTGAAATCGGCGACGATGTCCTTCAGCGCGCGCTTCTCACCGGTCGTTGTGGTGAAGCGCGACAACGCCAGCAGCTTCTCGCGGCGCTCGAAATCCTCGTAGATGCCCTCTTTCAGCACGGCGCCGAAGGCGTCCCAGATCTTTGCGAAATTCTCCGCGTCCTTCTCGGCGAGACTTTCGAGCTCGTTGACGACGCGGGTCGCAACGGCTTTGCGGATCTGGGCCAGTTGCGGGTTGTTCTGGAGCATCTCGCGCGAGATGTTGAGCGGAAGATCCTCGCTGTCGACAACGCCGCGGATGAAGCGCAGATAGCCCGGCAGCAAGTCGGCATCATCGGTGATGAAGACGCGGCGGACATAGAGCTTGACCCGGCCCTTGCGGTTCGGCTCGAACAGGTCGAACGGCTTGGTCGACGGCGCAAACAACAGCACGGCGTAGGAGTAACGGCCCTCCGCGCGGTAGTGCAGCGTCATCGCGGGATCGTCGAAGGCGGACGCAATCTGCTGATAGGCCTTCTTGTAGTCTTCCGCCGAAAGTTCGGATTTCGAGCGCTGCCACAGTGCGCTCGCCGAATTGATCTGCCGCGGCTCGCCCTCTTCCGGCACCAGCTCGATCGGGAACAGGATGTTGTCAGAATAGGCGCTGATGATGCGCTCGATCTCGTAGGTTTCGAGATATTTTTTCGCGTCGTCCTTCAAATGCAAGACGATCTCGGTGCCACGCCCCAGGCGCGCCGCCTCCTCCTCGCTCGCCCGTGCGATCTCGAAGCCGGAGCCGCCGGAAGACGTCCAGGTCCAGGCATCGCTCTCGCCGGCGCGGCGGCTGAGCACGACGATCTTGTCGGCGACCATGAAGGCGGAATAGAAGCCGACGCCGAACTGGCCGATCAGGCCGAGACCGTCCTTGGCCTCCTTCAGCTTCGACACGAACGCCTTGGTGCCGGAGCGGGCGATGGTGCCGAGATGGTCGATCAGTTCCTGCCGCTCCATGCCGATGCCGTTGTCGGCGATGACAAGCGTTCCCGCGGTCTTGTTCGGGATAATGCGGATCTTGAGCGCGTCGCCCTCGCCCAGCAGCGCCGGATTGGCGATCGCCTCATAGCGCAACTTGTCGCAGGCATCCGAGGCGTTGGAGACGAGCTCACGCAGGAAGATGTCGGTCTCCGAATAGACGGAATGCACCATCAAGTGCAGCAGCTCGGAAACCTCTGCCTGGAAAGGCTGCGTATGCGTGGCCGTATCGGACGTCGTCATGCGTTTACCCGGTCAATCCAAAATGGGGAAAGCCGGGATATAGCGCGATGGGGAAAGGGATCAAGTGGACAGCGAAAACCGCCCTCCGGGCGGGAGGGCGGCTTTGCGGAAGGGCGGGCGAAAATCAGGTCACGCAGCGGCCCGGCTGCAGCAGTTTTGCGACTTCAGTCAAGGAGCTGACCATCGGCTCGCAGGCGATCGTCGGCTTGCGGCCAGACTTCAGCAGCGTCGGGGCCGGCTTGGCGTTGCCAATCTCGATGGCAGCGGGCACGCGGAGCAGTACCGACGTATCGGGCAGGTCGTTCAACCGCATCGAGACGGTGCGGGTCGGAACCGTTGCCGGCTTGATGCCGGCAAGCCGGTCGGACTTGCCCGACCGATTGACGTTGCGACTTGCGAGGTTGCGACCCGAGGTCTGGCCCGGCTGATCAGCGACCGCTTCCCAGCGGTCGGCAAGATCATGGCCAGAAGCCAGTTGCACGGCGCCAACCTGGACGGCGCCCAACGTCGCAGCAATGGCGACGGCACCAAGGAATACCTTTTGAATCTGCGGCATGGCTGTCGGTCCCTCGCCCCATGGCGATCGCGGGAACAACGCGAAGAGACTGCCGGAGTTTCCCAGACGTTAAGATCACTTAACCGTGTGCGGCAAAAGCGCAGCTAAAAAATTTTGAAACCACCTGGAACGACTCGCTGGGCCGGGAGTCGTCTCAACAGCCGGCTATTCCCCCCTGCCCCATAAGCCGGCGACGTAGGGCGCGACTGTGGTGATGCCAGTCGCGCCTTACTTTTTTTCGGAGGCTATTTTGCCTTCCCAGCCAGCCAGTCCCGCCCCTCGCCATAGAGCTTCTCGACCTCGGGGCCGATCAAGCCCGGCATGTCGCGCTTGACCTTGTAGCCGATCAATTCCTGCATGTAGGCGAGATGGCGGTAGCCCTCGGGCAGCGCGGCAAGCGCGGTCTGATCGAGGCGGAGTGTCGCAGCCGGGTCAACCGGGTCGATCCGGTCCTTCTCGTAGATCGGCTGGCGGCGAACGATGCCCCATTGCCCCTTTCGCTTCTCCAGGAAATCGTAGAAGCGTCCGGTGCAGACGACGTCGCAGAGCACGTCGTGCACCAGGGCTCGCTGCGAGATCGTCATCTTGGTTTGCGCGATGGCCCGCTCGCCCTGGAGATCGATGCTGGTGGCGCCGAGGAAATGCAGGATGCGCACGCCCTTGGCAAAGCCTTCCTGGCTGACGCGCATGAAATCCCGCGCCGGCCCCTGAAACCAGGTGGCGGACATCCAGCCTTCTTCATGCCAGACGGTTGCAAAGCGCTCCCAGTCGCCGGCATCGCGCCACACCGCCCAGTTCTCGACGAGGTCGCGGATGGCGAGGCGGTCGAGCAATTGCTGGTCCATGAGCACGTCTCCAATTGGGCGATGCGCGAGGTATGAGCGGCGAATTCAATTCTCGTCAAGCAGGCACTAAAAATCCGGCGTGCCTTGCAGCACGCCGGATCAAACTGTCGTCTTTCGATTGTGGCCGCGGCCCTTTACGCCGCCGGCGCCTTGTTAGGCCGCCGGCGCTTTGGGCGTGCGGTTGCGCGAGTTGCGCTGGAAGAACAGCGCCTGACTCGCCACCGCCGACACCATGGCGGGCTGGAACGGCTTCGAGATCAGGAAGGCCGGCTCGGGACGCTCGCCGGTGAGGAAGCGTTCCGGATAGGCGGTGATGAATACCACCGGAACCTCGAAGGTGCGGAGCAGCTCGTTGACGGCATCCAGGCCCGACGAGCCGTCGGCGAGCTGGATATCGGCGAGGATGAGGCCCGGCCGCTTGTTCTTGGCCAGTGCGACCGCATCGGCGTGGGTGCGTGCGACGCCGACGACATTGAGGCCGAGATACTTCACCAGGCTCTCGAGGTCCATGGCGATGAAGGTCTCGTCCTCGATGATCAGCACGTCGGTGGCGATCTCGGCCGCCATCTCGCGGCCTGCCGCGTCGGCCAGCCGACGCGTCTCGCCGACATCGGTGCCGAGCACGTAGGCGACTTCCTCTTCCGAAAATCCCTCGAGCGAAAGCAGCAGGAAGGCCTGGCGAGGTAGCGGCGTGATGTTGGACAGACGGCGCTCCGGCGGCATCGGCAGCGTCGCCACCTCGGAATCGTCATTGACCGAGACCGAATTCCATATCTGGGTGAACAGCCGGAACAGGCCGGCGCGCGGCCCATGGCTCTCGTCGAGCACCGACGGGTCTCCCAGCATGGCTTCCAACATGGCTGCGACATAGGCATCACCGGAAGCCTGGCTGCCCGTGAGGGCGCGCGCATACCGGCGCAACAACGGCAAGTGTTCAGCAACGAGCTGTGAACGGGACATCCCCACTCCATTCATCATCGGGCCAACCTTGGAGGACAGGCAACACGAGGGGAGGCCCGGGTTCCCCTGCTGGGCTGATTACGCCTCAGGATAAGAAAAGTTCCCCTGAGCCGGGAACTTTTTGTCGAACCTGGAATTGAACTCATCCAGGGAACGGCTCCCGGTTGAGAAAACTTCTCTATTTTGCAGTCACTTAACTCGGGGAAACGTGGAACAGGTCATGAAAGATCTCAAGTCTCAAGTCAGCAAAAGCACGACCCCCGGTAAGGGAGGCCTAACTCCGGAGATCCAATCCCGGATCGGGCATCAACTGCGCGCCATGTATGACGACGTCGTGCGGCAGGGGGTTCCGGACCGGTTCGCGGAGCTCATCAAAAAGCTTGATGCGCCGGGAGGATCCCAGAACGAGAATGGGGCTGGGGGCTCCAACGACAACAATGGGAGGGACTAATGCCTCTCACGAACTCCCTGCGTGACGACATCCTCGCGGCCGTGCCGAGCCTTCGCGCATTCGCGATCTCGCTCAGCGGCAATGCGGACCGCGCCGACGATTTGGTGCAGGAGACGCTGTTGCGCGCACTCGCCAACATCGACTCGTTCCAGCCCGGTTCAAACCTGCCGGCATGGCTGTTCACGATCCTGCGCAATTTATTCCGCTCCGACTATCGCAAGCGGCGGCGCGAGGTCGAGGATGCCGAGGGCAACTATGCCAAGACGCTGAAGACGCAGCCCTCGCAGAACGCGCATCTCGAATTCGAGGAGTTTCGCGGCGCGCTCGAGAAGCTTCCGCAGGACCAGCGTGAAGCGTTGATCCTGGTCGGCGCCTCCGGCTTCTCATATGAGGACGCAGCCTCGATCTGCGGCTGTGCGGTCGGCACCATCAAGAGCCGCGTCAATCGCGCGCGTTCGAAGCTCGCCGCGCTGCTCTATGTCGACGGTGCCGAGGACTTCGGGCCCGACGAGACCGTTCGCGCCGTGATCGGCGGCAGCGGCGGATAGCGCAACAATCGACTGAAAGGCTGTAGCTGTGAAGGCGGCCGCTTGCGCGGTCGCCTTTGCATGCGTGAAGGTCACCGATTTTGGCTCGGTTACTTCTCGACGAACGTTACCGTGTCGGCAACGGTCGCGCGCGAGGTCCGGTAGCTGTTGACCTTGTGCGCATTGTCCGCATAGCCGAACGAGATGCCGCAGACGACGCGGCGATCGTCGGGCAGGTTGAAGTGGCGACGGATCAGTCCGGAATGGCGCGCGAGTGCAGCTTGCGGAATCGTACCGAGCCCGAGCGCTTGCGCGGCCAGCATGAAGTTCGAGACATACGCCCCGCAATCGATCGCACCGTAGATGCCGAGTGGTTCGTTGGTGTGGATGATCGCGACGTGCGGCGCGCCGAAGAAATTGTAATTTTCCAGCGCCTGCTTAGCGTAAGCCATCTTGTCGCCGCGGGCGATGCCAAGAGTATTGTAGAGCTGAAAGCCGCTCTCGCGGCGGCGATCGAGATAGACGCCGAGATATTCGCGCGGCGGCGTGAAGTCATAATCGTCGCCGAGGCCGCCTGAGGCCTCCTTGTAGATCAGCTGGCGAAAGCGCTCCTTGGCCTCGCCGCTGGCGATGATGACCTGCCAGGGCTGGCTGTTGCACCAGGACGCGGTGCGCTGCGCCGTGGTCAGCACATGCTCGATGGTGGCGCGATCGACCTCCTTGGGGAGGAAGGCGCGCACGGAGTAGCGCTCGTTGAGGAGCTCTTCGAGCACGCCGATGCGGTCTTGGGTCTGATTTGCTTTAGCGTCCATTGCCTAGCTCGCTTTCGTGCCCCGGACGCGACGCAGCACGAAGTGATGCGGCGCAGAGCCGGGGCCCATTATGGCTTTTGGGTCCCGGCTCTGCGGAGCGGCACTTCGCGCCGCACCGCGTCCGGGACACAAGATCTCTTATCTACCCTTGGTCGGGATCTTGTTATACGGCACATCCTTGTCGACACGGATGTCACCGGGCAAGCCCAGCACGCGCTCGGCGATGATGTTGCGCAGGATCTCGTCCGTGCCGCCGGCTATACGCATCCCGGGAGAGGACAACAGCATCTGCTGGAACTGGCCCTGGACGATTTCCTCTGCATCCCCGGTGAGCGAGCCGGCAGCACCCTGAAGATCCATCGCATAAGCCGCAATGTCCTGCAGCATCACGCCCGACACCAGCTTGCCAATAGAGTTTTCAGGACCGGGACGCTCGCCCTTCGACAGCGCCGAGATCGCGCGATAGCTGGTGTATTTCAGCCCACTCGACTTCACAGCCCAGCTGGCAAGCTTTGAGCGCACGGCGGGATCATCGATTGCGACCCCGTCCTCCAGCATGAGGTTCGAGCAGAATTCGAACAACTCGGGCACGCCCGTCGCGAGCCGCGCGCCGATCGACATGCGCTCGTTCATCAGCGTGGTCAGCGAAACATTCCAACCATCACCGACCGCGCCGAGCCGCTGGCTGTCGGGAATCACGACGTCCGTAAAATAGACTTCGTTGAACTCCTGCATGCCGTTCGCTTGCTTGATCGGCCGCACTTCCACGCCTTTGCTCTTCATGTCCAGGAAGAACATGGTGAGGCCCTTGTGCTTGGGCACGGTCGGATCGGTGCGGGTGATCAGCAGGCCGTAATCGGAGTAATGCGCGCCGGAAGTCCAGATCTTCTGGCCATTGATGATCCAGTTGTCGCCCTGTTTTTCCGCGCGGGTGCGGAGTCCAGCGACGTCGGAGCCGCCAGCGGGCTCCGAAAACAACTGGCACCAGATCTCCTCGCCCGATGCGAGCTTCGGGAGATAGCGACGCTTGGCATCCTCGCTGCCCCAAGCCATCACGGTCGGGCCGCACATGCCCTCGCCGATCTGAAACGGCTGCGTCAGCTTGCCGTAGACACCTTCTTCCTGCTGCCAGATCACCTTCTCGATCGGCGTGGCGCCGCGACCGCCATATTCCTTCGGCCAGTGCAGGCAGGCCCAGTTGCCTTCGAACTTCTTCTTCTGCCAGGCCTTGCCAACATCGACCATGTCATGCTTCGCGAGCCTGATGCGGCCGAGCGAGGATTTTGACAGTTCCTCCTCGAACTCCTTCGGCGCGTTGGTGGCGACCCATTTGCGTGCGGTCTCGCGGAATGCGGCTTCCTGCGGGGTGTCGTCGAAATTCATCTCCGAACTCTCCTCTCTCTTGCCCCGGACGCTGCGCAGCGCGAAGCGGTGCGCTGCAGAGCCGGGGCCCATTCTGGCTTTCTGGGTCCCGGCTCTGCGAAGCGGCATTGCATGCCGCATCGCGTCCGGGACACGAACTCATCTTCCCTTGGTCGGGATCTTGTTGAACGGCACGTCCTTGTCGACACGGATATCGCCGGGCAGACCCAGCACGCGCTCGGCGATGATGTTGCGCATGATCTCGTCGGTGCCGCCTTCGACGCGTGTGCCGGGCGCGCGCAGCAGCATCGCCTGGAAACGGCCCGCCAGCTCGGCATCTTCGCCGCTGATCACGCCGCTTGCACCCTGCAAGTCCAGCGCGTAGGTCGCGACGTCCTGGATCATCGAACCCGCCACCAGCTTGCCGATGGAATTCTCCGGTCCCGGCCGTTCGCCCTTCGACAACGCCGAGATCGCGCGCATGCTTGTGTATTGCAACCCACTCGCCTTCACCGCCCAGTTGGCGAGCTTCGAACGCACCGCGCGATCCTCGATCGCCGGTCCGTCATCGAGCATCAGGCTCGAGCAATATTCGAACAGCTCCGGGAAACCGGTCGAGACGGCCGCGCCAATCGCGCTGCGTTCGTTCATCAGCGTGGTCAGCGACACGTTCCAGCCGTCACCGACGTCGCCGAGGCGCTGATGATCAGGAATACGGACATTGGTGAAATAGACTTCATTGAAGTCGGAGGCACCGCTCGCCTGCTTGATCGGCCGCACCTCGACGCCCGGGCTCTTCATGTCCAGGAAGAACATGGTGAGGCCCTTGTGCTTGGGCACGGTCGGGTCGGTACGGGTGAGCAGAATGCCGTAGTCGGAATAATGCGCGCCCGAGGTCCAGATCTTCTGGCCGTTGATGACCCAGTCGTCGCCGTCCTTCTCCGCACGCGTGCGCAGGCCCGCGACATCTGAACCGCCAGCGGGTTCGGAGAACAGCTGGCACCAGATTTTTTCGCCCGATGCGAGCGGCGGCAGATAGGTGCGCTTATGCTCCTCGCGCGCGAACGCCATCATGGTCGGTCCGCACATGCCATGGCCAATGATGAACATGCGGGACAGTTGGCCGAACGGCCCTTCTTCCTGCGACCAGATCACGCGCTCGATCGGCGAGGAGCCGCGGCCGCCATATTCCTTCGGCCAGTGCAAGCACGCCCAGCCGGCATCGGCCTTCTTCTTCTGCCAGGTCTTGGCGACCTCGAGAATATTGGCGTTCTTGAGCACGGTGCGGCCGAGCGAGGATTTGCGCAGCTCGTCCTCGTACTGCTTCGGCGCGTTGGCGCCGATCCAGGCGCGCGCGGTGGCGCGGAATTCGGCTTCCTGCGGGGTGTCGTCGAAGTTCATATTTCTTTTTCTCCGTCATTCCGGGGCGCGCGCAGCGCGAACCCGGAATCTCGACGTTATTCACTCATCTCTGGATTCCGGGTTCGCCGCTTTGCGGCGCCCCGGAATGACGACAACATCAAGCCGCGTTCTCCTTGCGCATGCGGTCGATCAGCTGGTCTTCCCAATAGGACAGGCTGCCGAGCCCAAGCGCCATCGCGTTGGCGCGGCGGTAGTACATGTGGCAATCGAACTCCCAGGTGAAGCCCATGCCGCCGTGAACCTGGATGTTGTTCTTGGCGCAATGCTGGAACGCCTGCGTCGCGCTGATGCGTGCGGCAGCAGCAGCTTCCGGCAGCTCGGCTGCGTTGGTCGAAAGCGCCCAGGCGCCGTAATAGCTGTTGGAGCGCGCCAACGTCGCCGAGACGTACATGTCGGCAAGCATGTGTTTGACCGCCTGGAACGAGCCGATCTGTCGGCCGAAGGCGATACGGTCGAGCGCGTAGTCGCGGCCCATCTCCAGCGCGCGGTCGGAGCCGCCGACCTGCTCGAAGGCACACAACACCGCGGCGCGGTCGAGCACTTGCGAGAGGATGCTCCAGCCTTCGCCGGAAGCGCCGAGCGGCTCGGCTTTGCAATCCTTGAAGGTGATCTCAGCCTGTCCGCGGGTCGGATCGAGATTGGTGAGGCTCTTCACCTCGACACCCCCGGCCTTGAGGTCGACCAGGAACAGCGAGATGTCGCCATCACGCCCGCTCGATCCGGTTCGCGCAGCAACCACTGCGAAGTCGGCGATCGCTCCGTCCGCCACCGGCTTCTTGACGCCGTTGAGCACACCATTCGCAGCAGTCAGCTTGATGTTCTTCGGCGCCGGATTGCCCTTGCCCTCGAACAGCGCCAGCGTACCGATCGCCTCACCCGAGGCGATCGCGGGCAACCACTTCTTCTTTTGCGCGTCACTGCCGGCGATCAACAGCGCTTCCGCTGCGAGATAGACGGTCGAGGAGAACGGCACCGGCGCATTCGCCCGGCCCATCTCTTCGGCGATCACACAGAGCTCGAGATGGCCGGCACCCGCACCACCGAACTCCTCGGGGATCGCAACGCCAAGGAAGCCCATCTCGGCGAGGCCCTTCCAAAGCTCCTTGTCGTAAGGCGCCTTGCCGTCGAGCACGACACGCACCGCTTTAGGCGAGCACTTCTCGGCGAGGAATTTGCGCGCCTGGTCGCGAAGCTGCTTCTGGTCGTCGGAGAAATCAAAATTCATGGCGCGTACCCGTTTTGATGATGTCGATTACTTGAGGATGATGACGTCTTGATCGGGCTTGTCGGCATAAAGCCGGTCAACCAAGGCCACGCGGCGTTCGAGGCCAGCGCGCTGGTTGATGTAGCCCTTGTCGGTGAGCTCGTTGCCGTCGATCGAGGGCGGCTCCGCCATCAGCATCGCGCGGGCGATGATCCGGCTGCTGGCGCCTTCGCATTCCTTGTTGTGGGCCTGGAGCCCTTGCTTGAAGCAGGCGATCACATCGGGATGCTTCACCGCATCCTCGAAGCTGAGATCGGGATTGCCGACGAGCTGGCGGCAGGCGTGCAGGTTCGGCCAAGCGAGGAGCCCAATGAAGGCGCGGTCCTGTCCGGCAACCAGCGCGTCATGCACGACGGGCGTCGCGGCGGCGATCGCATCGGTCCGAAGCGAACCGACATGCACGAAGGTGCCGGTGGTGAGCTTGAAGTCTTCCACTACGCGGCCGGCGAAGATGATGCCCTTCACCGGATCGGCATCGTCGACGAAGATGCCGGCGTCACCGATGCAGTAGAAACCTTCCTCGTCGAACATTTTCTTCGTCAAATCCGGCTGGCCGAAATAGCCGGGCGTGACGTTGACGCCGCGCAGGCGCAGCTCGTATTTCGAGCCGCACGGTACCATCTTCAATTCAACGCCGGGGAACGGCAGGCCGATCAGGCCAACGCGCTCGGTATCCCAATAGGTGCCGGTCGAGGTCGGCGCGGTCTCGGTCGAGCCCCAGCCGGTGTAGAACACGATCCGCTCGCCGGTGGTCTTCACGGCCAGCGCTTGCATGCGGTCGTAGAGATCATCCGGCAATCGCGCGCCGCCATAAGCCATGATCGAGAGGTTCTTGAAGAACGAATGGCACAGCGCGTCGTCCTTCTCCATCGCGGCCGCGAGCGCGGCGTAGCCGGCCGGCACGTTGGCGTAATAGGTCGGAGAAATCTCGCGAAGATTCTTGATCGTCTCCTCGAGCTGGCCCGGCATCGGCCGGCCATCGTCGATATAGAGCGTGCCGCCATCGACCAGCACCGGGTGGAACGCGGCGTTGCCGCCCATGGTGTGATTCCAGGGCATCCAGTCCAGCACCGTGGCGAGCGGACCACCCGCGGTGCGCGGCCGCACCTGCATCATCATCGCCGCATTGGCGCACATCATCTCTTGCGTGTTGATGACAGCCTTGGGCATGCCGGTCGAGCCCGACGTAAACAGCAGCTTGCCGACGGTGTCGGGCGTAATCTTTGCGATCGACGCCTCGACATCGGCAGTTACGGGCGTCGCGGCAAGCTCGGCAAAGCTGACGCTCTTGATCCCCTCGCACGGCCGCACGACGTGAACGACGGTAACGCCGGTGAGGTCGATCGCCCTGAGCGCCTTCTCGAAGGTCGGGCCGTCCTGCACCATGACCACGGCCGGCTTGATCAGGTCGAACAGGTACTTCAGTTTGACGTGGTCGTGGCTCATCAGGGAGTAGGCTGGCGACACCGGCGCGGCCGGGACGCGCGCCTGCATCGCAGCCTGCGTCATCAGCGCGTGCTCGATCGAGTTGCCGGAGAGGATCGTGACAGGGCGCCCGTCGAGCTTGAGGTTGAGCAGCGCCTGCGTCAGCGCATCCACGGTGCGTTTGGCTTCGCCATAGGACACCTTGCGCCATTCGCGGTTGGGACCACCGCGCTGCGCGAGCCAGATGCGTTCCGGTGCTTCCCTCGCCCACTTCGCCAGCGAGGCCGGAAGATGTGTCTCGTAGGCCTGCAGCGGAATGCGCGATTTCAGCACCACCGTGCCGTCAGCGCGGCGCTCGACGTCGATGTCACGCGCCAACCACTCGACCTTGCGAAAGGCGGGCTTCGCCATCACCGCCGCCGCGCTTCCACTCATTTTGCGTCTCCCGGAATTATTGTCCTTTGCGGATCTTTGTTGCTCAGCGCTTGATATAGACAGGCTTTCGCTTCTCAAGGAAGGCCCTGATGCCTTCTGAAAATTCCTCGGAACGACTGCAGAGGACCTGGTTGCGGTCCTCCATCGCGATCACCGCCTCTAGCGATCCAGCATCGACGCTCATGTTGAGACATTCCTTTGACAGGCGCAGCCCCACGGGCGATGCCGTCATCATTGCGTCGACATAAGGCTCGGCCGCTTCGTCGAGCTTGTCTTCGTCAACGACTTCGGACACGAGCCCAACCGCGAGCGCGCGCTCGGCGCCGATGAAGCGCCCGGTGAGGATGAGTTCAGATGCAACGGAGACGCCGACGAGCCGCGGCAGAAAGTAGCTGGTACCAATGTCGCAGCCGCCAAGCCCAAGCTTGATGAAAGCGCAGTTCATCCGCGCCGATTTCGTTGCGATACGAATGTCGGAAGCAAGCGCCAGCGCAAAGCCACCGCCGGCCGCAGCACCCTGCACCAGCGACAGGATCGGCTGCGGACAGCGCCGCATCAGCATGACGATATCAGCGATGCGCCGCTGTGAATCGAGTGACTCCGTGACGCCGGGCGGCTCCTGCTGCCCTGCGCGGCGTGCCATCGCAGCCTTCAGATCGAGCCCCGCACAGAAATTCTTGCCCGCGCCCTTCAGGACGACCACGCGCGTGTCACGGTCGCGCTGCAGACCCTGGAAATAGACATTGAGCGCATCGATCAGCGCGGGATCGAGCGCATTGAGGCTGTCAGGACGATTGAGCGTCACCCGGTCGACGCCGTCGTCATGCTCGATCAGCAGCGGTTGGGACATGGGGCCTCGCACATCGTCATGAGCCGGACTGCCACCCTCCCCTGGAGGGGGAGGGTCGATCGCGCATAGCGCGAGCGGGTGGGGTGACGGTCTCTCCCCAACGAACACTGCCCGAATGGAGAGATCTCCCCACCCCGGCGCTTCGCGCCGACCCTCCCCCTCCAGGGGAGGGTCAAAAATACGGAACTACCGCGGAGCCATACGGATGGCACCGTCGAGACGGATCGTCTCGCCGTTGAGCATCGCGTTCTCGACGATGTGCACGGCGAGCGCGCCGTATTCCTTGGCATCGCCGAGACGCGAGGGATGCGGCACCTGGGCGCCCAGGCTCTTGCGGGCTTCTTCGTTCAGACCCATCAGCAGCGGCGTGAAGAACAGGCCGGGCGCGATGGTGTTGACTCGGATCTTCTGACTGGCGAGGTCGCGCGCAGCAGGCAGCGTCAGGCCGACGACGCCGCCCTTCGAGGCCGAATAAGCGATCTGGCCGATCTGGCCTTCATAAGCGGCAACCGACGCGGTGTTGATGATGACGCCACGCTCTTCGCCGACCGGCTCGATGGTGACGAGGCGCTCGGCGAACAAGCGAAGGCAATTGAATGTGCCGATCAAATTGACGTTGATGATGCGCGCGAACTTTTCGAGGGGGTAGACGCCATCGCGGCCGACGATGCGCTGAGAGCCGCCGATGCCGGCGCAGTTCATCAGCACGCGGGCGACGCCATGCGCGGCTTCAGCCTTGGCGATCGCGGCCTTGATCTGCTCTTCGCTGGTAACGTCGGCATGAAGCGCCACGCCCTTCACTTCGGCGGCGACCTTTTCGGCATTCGCCTTGTTTTGATCGATCACACCGATCTTGGCGCCTTTGGCGGCCATTGCGCGGGCAGTCGCTTCGCCGAGACCCGAGCCACCACCGGTGATGAGAACGGCTACGTCTTTCAATTCCATGACAGGCTACCTTTCCTTGGGCGTTTCTTCTCTAGACTTGCAAGTTTTTGGATTGACAAGTGATGGCCGGATTATCCGGCCGCAGCGGCTTCCTCGACTTGCGTGAGGATGCCGCCGCAGATCAGCGTTTCCATGTGCTTGATATATTGCCGGCAGACGTCATCGGTGACCGGACCGACGCCGGTCGCGCGAGACATCGCGTGCCGGCCGAAGAATAGGTGATCGCAGGCGCCGATCAGGCTGGTGTAGAACAGCACCGGATCGGTTTGGCGGAACTCGCCGCGGCTGACGCCTTCTGCAAGGAGCCGGCGATGAAAGTCGAGCAGCGGCGCGACAAAAAATTTCGAGACTTCATCCGCAGAGCCGGCGACGCTCTCGTGCAGGAGATAGTGGATCAGCCGGTTCATGTAAGGGAACCGGTAATAGGCGCGGATGATGCCGGCGATATGCAGCTTCAGCTTCGCCGTCGACGTGATCTGCTGCGCCAGCAGATATTCGAGATTGGACATTTCGGTCGCAGCATCGCGCGCGAGCAGCGCCAGCAAGAGGCCGTCCTTGTTGCCGAAATGATATTTGACCAGCGCGGCATTGGCGCCAGACTTCTGTGCGATATCGGAGAGCGAGATCTCGATCGAGGAGCGTTCGATCATCAGCTCGCTTGCGGCCACGAGCAATTTCTCTGCCGTGGAATTCTTTCCGCTGGGGAGCCTGTTCGGTACGCTGGTAGTCACGGAGATCCCTTGTTCTCGCCGCTTGAAGCGGGCCGCAGATAAACCCAAGCAGCGCCTCCCCACAAGAGTTAATTGATCGATTGACTAAACGATATCTCGCCCATTAAATCCGCCCCCGACAACCAACCCAATTCAGAACAATCATGGGAGAGACCGAAATGGCCGAGGCTTATATCGTCGCCGCTGCGCGTACCGCGGGCGGGCGCAAGGGGGGCCGCCTCGCCGGCTGGCATCCGGCTGATCTCTCCGCAAAAGTGCTGAACGAGCTGGTCGATCGCACCAAGATCGATCCTGCTCTCGTCGAGGACGTGATCATGGGCTGCGTGATGCAGGTTGGTGAGCAGTCCAACAACGTCGCGCGCAACGCGATCATGGCCTCGAAGCTGCCGGAGAGCGTTCCGGGCACCTCGATCGACCGTCAGTGCGGCTCCTCGCAGCAAGCGCTGCACTTCGCGGCGCAAGCCGTGATGTCGGGCACGATGGACGTGGTGATCGCCGCCGGCGTGGAATCGATGACGCGCGTGCCGATGGGCCTGTCATCGCAGCTTCCCGCCAAGAACGGCTTCGGCAATTACAAGAGCCCGGGCATCGAAGCCCGATATCCGAACATCGTGTTCAGCCAATTCACCGGCGCCGAGATGATGGCCGAGAAGTACGGCCTGTCGAAGGATGATCTCGACGAGTATTCCTTTAACAGCCATCAGCGCGCGATCGCGGCCACGCAAGCCGGTCACTTCAAGAAGGAGATCGTGCCGCTGGAGATCACCCGCGCCGATGGCTCCAAGGACACTCATCACATCGACGAGGGCATCCGCTTCGATGCCACGCTCGACGGCATCAAGGGCGTCAAGCTGATCGCCGAGAACGGCAAGCTGACGGCCGCCAGTGCCAGCCAGATCTGCGACGGCGCTTCAGGTGTGATGGTGGTCAACGAGCGCGGTCTCAAGCAGCTCGGCCTCACCCCGCTCGCGCGCATCCATCACATGACCATGACCGGCGGCGATCCCGTCATCATGCTCGACGCGCCCCTGCACGCCACCAAGAAGGCGCTGGAAAAGGCCGGCATGAAAGTCGACGACATCGACTTGTTCGAAGTCAACGAGGCCTTCGCCTCGGTGCCGACCGGCTGGCTGAAGACCACCGGCGCCGATCCGGCTCGGCTCAACGTCAATGGTGGCGCGATCGCGCTCGGCCACCCCCTCGGCGGTTCCGGCACCAAGCTGATGACGACGCTGGTTCACGCCCTGCATCAGCGCGGCAAGCGCTATGGCCTGCAGACCATGTGCGAAGGCGGCGGCATGGCCAACGTGACGATCGTCGAACGACTGTAAGAAGAAAAGCGAAGAACACATGGCGAGTGGTGAATGGTGATGGGGAGCGGCTTCCGCCCCTGTCGCCATTCACCGCTCGCCTCCTTTTTTGAGGAAACGCCATGACCCATCCGTCCATCTACGCGAAGAGCACGCCCGACAAGATCGCCTACCAGATGGCCGGGACCGGCAAGGCAATCACCTATCGCGAGCTCGATGAGCTCTCGAACCAGGGCGCACACCTGTTCTGCTCGCTCGGCCTGAAGGCCGGCGACCACATCGCGCTGCTGATGGAAAACCGCCTCGCCTTCATGGAGATCTGTTGGGCGGCGCAACGCAGCGGCCTCTATTACACCGCGATCAGCCGCTATCTGAAGCAGGACGAGATCGACTACATCATCGGCGATTGCGGCGCCAAGGTCGTGATCACCACGTCGAAATGCGCTGACCAGATCAAGGACCTGATCAAGGGCGCTGCCGACGAGCCTATCTACTACATGGTCGATGACCCCCTGCCCGGCTTCCGCTCCTACGACAAGGAAGCTGCCGCGCAGCCTAAGACGCCGATCGCAGACGAGGTCGCGGGCTACGACATGTTGTATTCGTCGGGCACGACAGGTCGGCCGAAGGGCATCAAGAAAGCATTCGAGGGCAACGCCATCGATGCGCCCAACGCTTTCCTGCGGGTGCTCTGCGCCGACATGTGCGGCATGAACGCCGAGAGTACCTACCTTTCACCGGCACCGCTCTATCATGCGGCTCCGCTGCGCTTCAACATGATGGCAGTCGTGCTCGGTGGTACCTCGGTCATCATGGAGCATTTCGACGCCGAAGATTTTCTGAAGCTCGTCGAGAAGTACAAGGTCACGCAATCGCAGCTCGTGCCGACCATGTTCGTGCGCATGCTGAAGCTGCCGAACGAGGTCCGCACCAAGTACAACGTCTCCACACTGAAAGGCGCGATCCACGCCGCGGCGCCCTGCCCGGTCGACGTGAAAGCCAAGATGATCGAATGGTGGGGGCCGATCCTGATCGAGTATTACGCGGGCTCAGAAGGCAACGGTGTCACCGTCTGCAACTCGCAGCAATGGCTGGAGCACCGCGGCAGCGTCGGCCGCGCCGTGGTCGGCAAGATCAAGATTCTGGATGAGAACGACGAGGAGCAACCTGTCGGCGAGATCGGCACCGTGTACTTCGCCGACGCGCCGGTCTTCACCTACCACAACGATCCCGAAAAGACGAAGAAGGCCTACAACGCCAAGGGCTGGTCGACGCTCGGCGATGTCGGCTATCTCGACACGGACGGCTTTCTGTTCCTCACTGACCGCAAGTCCTACATGATCATCTCCGGCGGCGTGAACATCTACCCGCAAGAGACCGAGGATGTCCTCATCACGCATCCCGAGATCGCCGACGTCGCCGTGTTCGGCGTGCCGAACGAGGAGATGGGCGAAGAGGTGAAGGCCGTGGTGCAGCCGCACGACATGACACGTGCCGGCAAGGCGCTCGAGGCCGATCTGATCGCCTACTGCAAGACCCGCCTTTCGGCGATCAAATGCCCGCGTTCGATCGATTTCGAAGCCGAGCTGCCGCGCACGCCGACCGGCAAGCTGGTGAAGCGACACTTGCGCGATCGTTATTGGCCGAAGACGGCGGCGAAGATCTAACGCCTCAATCGAACAGGCTGGGCGTGTGGTTCACCAGCGCGCCCTCGATCTCGAGCATCTTCAGCTTGGTCACCACGCCGTCATTCGCGGAGAAGCCGCCCGGCTTGTTGCCCGCGGCGAGCACGCGATGACAGGGCACGACGATCGGGCACGGATTGCGACCAAGCGCCTGGCCGACATCGCGCGACAGCTGCACGCCGCCGAGCTGCTTGGCGATGTCGCCATAGGTGATGGTCTTGCCGGGCGGGATCGCGCGGGCGATCTCATAGACGCCGCGGTTGAACTCGGGCACCCCGTCGAGATCGAGCGGGATGTCGGTGAGGTCATCCGGCTCGCCCGCAAGCAGTTTGACGATGCGATCGATCGCCACCTGCACCTCAGCGGTCGGCTCGGATTCGGTGGCCTCAGCGTGGCGCTGGCTGATGCGGGTGCGGATCTTCTGCTCGCCGCCCATCGGGAGCTGCGTGCCGTTGATGCCGCGCGGACCCCAGGCGACGGCGCAGAGGCCGATCCTGGTGTCGAACAGGGCAAAATGCTGGTCGGTCATGGCTGGGTTCCTGAGCTTGCGTCCTCTCGCATGCCCCCAATGTGATCTCAGCCTAAATCTAGGCTTGGAAATAGTTGCGATCCACCCGGTTTCCGGGAATCGTGCACAGAAGTTCCGCCTCACCTTTCCGCGAGCCCTAAATGCAAAGCCTCCACGTCAACGGATACGACATGCCCTATCT